>JAJDND010000044.1 GCA_022340885.1 Desulfobacterales bacterium
GTTCTGGTCGCCCTGGTCCATCTTCTGAATTTAATGCTCGGACTATTGCCGGATATCGGGGGACAACCCGTGACCCTGCAACGGCTTTTTGGAATAATCATGGCACCGGTGGTCTGGCTCATGGGGATTCCCTGGAAAGAGGCTCCCACTGCCGGCGCACTGATGGGCACCAAAACCGTCCTGAACGAGTTTCTGGCCTACCTGGATATGAGTCGGTTGCCTCAGGGGGTGTTGAGTCCCAAGAGCCTGCTTATTATGACATATGCCATGTGCGGATTTGCCAACCCGGGCAGTTTGGGAATCATGATCGGCGGTATGGGAACCATGGCCCCGGAAAAACGAGATGAAATCGTTTCCCTTGGGCTTCGCTCGGTCATTGCCGGCACACTGGCCACCTGCATGACCGGAGCGGTCATCGGCCTTATCGGCTGATCGCGCACATCACTTGGGCAACCATTGGTCAGGGCTGTAATTTCTTTTAAAAAATTTCATTGAAAAATTGTTTCATGGCTTGCCAAGATCGAAGGTCGGCAAGGCGATTGTAGCCGAGTTGCGGCATACCGTATTTATCCGCTCCGGGATTCGTAAAAGCGTGCTTTGCATGGCCGTAAATATCCATCTGCCAGTCTATCTGTGAGGCATTCATGGCGGCGATGTATT
The DNA here is from genome assembly GCA_022340885.1 of Desulfobacterales bacterium. Classification (GTDB taxonomy): domain Bacteria; phylum Desulfobacterota; class Desulfobacteria; order Desulfobacterales; family UBA11574; genus UBA11574. The sequence continues at coordinate 661 of JAJDND010000044.1, forward strand.
CCGGCAGCGTTTCAAGCTTGGTAAACGGATCCGCCGCTCCGTGACATATTAAAAATTTGGCCTTTATCGGCCGGTCCGTTGATGCCGGAGGCAGTATCAGCGAACCGTGAAAACTGACGATCCCCTTGATATTCGCGCCGCTGTATGCCAGTTGTTGAACCGTGGAACCACCGAAACAATAACCGATGGCTGCAATTCTGTTCGCATCCGTATCGGGTTGTTGCTTCAACACATTCAGACCGGCGAGGGCGCGCTGCCGCCAGGTCTCGATGTTTTCGGTGACCTGCTGCATAAATTCCCGGGCCTGTTTGGGATGAACGGTCACTTTATTCTTCCCGTACATATCCAGGGCAAAGGCCACATAGCCCAAGGATGCCAGCTGCCGGGCTCTTTCTCGGACATAGTCGTTGAGTCCCCACCACTCATGGACGATTAGAACACCGGGACGCTTGCCTTTCAGTTGGTTGTCATATGCCAGAAACCCTTGAAGGTTGACACCGCCTTGGTGGTAAGAGATGGTTTTGGTGACAACAGCGGCCTGTGCAACATTCCCCCAAAACACCAGAAATGCCAGAATAATGATTAAGCGCTTGTGATTCATGATATCCTCCATTCGAGTCTTTCGTTCATATTTAATGTATAGATCCGAAGTTCAATATGATAATTGGTTGAATGAAAAATGGCCTCGATTAAAAAAAAACGGTTAAAAGAGTAAAAACTCCAATGGAAAAGCATATTGTCCAAATTAATAAATATACCAATGAAATAGGGTGCGACTTTAATTTAATAGATGAACTTATTTCCAGTACGATTTTCGGAACCTAAGAGAAAAGCGGGATAAATTAGTTTTGTTTATGGATTTGAATGGTTATTTTAAACAATAAGTACGATCTTATTGGGAGTCAACTACCACCCGCGAAGCGGGTGAATTGAATTTGTCCGCCGCTTTCTGGCGGACATCAGTTTTCGCTAAAGCTACGCCCGACAAGAAGACAAAAAAAAGCACGCCTGCCCGCAACACTCTCGTTTGCGAGGCGAGCGGGTCAGTGCTTTGGACGTTGAATTTGAGACATTTGCAATACGCACATGTAGCATGCTTTCATAAAAAAAAGCGTCCGACACTTGCCAATTATGTTTATTCGTGTCATAAACCAATTCCAAAATTTCCTGGCGCCAGGATTGATCCATGTGGATCATGTGAGGAGAAATCGAGATGTTCGATGTGGTAAAGCATTTCTTACATAAAGAAGAAAAAGGCAATGATGCGACTGTTTCGAAAGCCGGCCATGACATCCTGGTTGCCACCTGCGCTCTTCTGGTGGAAATCGCACAAATCGACAAAACATTCACCGAGGACGAGATGACCACCGTGCTTTCGATACTAAAAGAAAAATACGGACTGTCAAAAGAGCATGCCGATGCCCTGATTGCCGAAGCTGAAAAACAGCTGGAGGAAAGCGTCGACTTATGGCAATTTGCCCGGATGATCAACGAGAATTACTCCAATGAAGAAAAAATGGAGATCATCGAAATCCTGTGGCGGATCGTCTATGTCGATGGCAAAATGGATCAATACGAGCAATATCTGATGAACAAAATGAAGAACTTGTTGCGTATTTCACATGATCAACTCATTGACGCCAAGCTGAAAGTTAAGTATTCGACGCAACAACAGAACAATGAATAAAAAAGCCACGGCCGCCGATAAACTCCGGATCAATATTTTCGACATGGTAGCGTCCATCGGCCGGTTGATCTACTTGATGAATCCGGTAATTGGAGAGCACCACCTCCAGGTCGCGTATTTGGCCTACCGGTTGGGAGAGGAGCTCAATTTGTCGAACGAACGAAAGTTCGATCTTTTTATGGCCGGGGCATTACACGATATCGGTGCCCTTTCCCTTAACGGCCGGTCGGATCGCCTGGAATTCGAGACGAATAATCCTGATGAACATGCCATAGCCGGAAGTCTTATTCTTGATCAGTGCAAACCTTTTTCAAATATTTCAAGACTGATAAAATTCCACCATGTTCCTTGGAAAAATGGAAAAGGGGCTTTTCATAAAGGTGAATGCGTCTCTACCGAAAATCATCTGATCCATTTGGCGGATCGGGTGGCAGTTCAAATATCCGGGGAAACGCCCATTCTGGACCAGGTGCAGTGTATCCGCCGCGAGATTTCAATACAAGAAGGCGTTTTATTTGTTCCCGAACATGTTGACGCTTTCAAACATATGGCCAAAAGGGAATATGTCTGGCTGGATGTGGTGTCGGGGTCCATTGAAACCGTATTAAAGCGGACGGTCTTGTTTAAAGAAAAAGAACTTTCAAACGAAGAAATGGCTGACTTTTCAAAACTGATAAGCCGGCTGATCGGTTTCAAAAGCCGATTCATTGCAGCGCACTCCAGAGGCGTGGCCGCGGTGGCCGTTGAATTGTCCAGATTGTCGGGTTTCTCAAAGCAAGAACGGCGGCTTATTGAAATTGCCGCTTATTTGCATGATCTAGGAAAAGTTGCCATTCCTCCCCAGATCCTTGAGAAACAGGATAAACTCTCCGACCATGAAAGATCTATCATGCAGTCTCACGTCTATCATACATATCAGGTTCTTGAGCCGTTTGAAACCTTAAGAATCGCGGGGTTCTGGGGAACATTGCATCAAGAACGGCTCAACGGCACCGGCTATCCCTTTGGATTGACATCTGATGATTTGCCCCTCGGTGCAAGAATTATGGCGGTGGCCGATGTGTTTACGGCTCTCACTGAAAATCGACCTTACCGAAAAGGAATGGATCCTGACAGTGCCAAAGCGGCGCTGCAATCCATGCGCAATGCCGGTGAGTTGGATCACTATCTGGTTGATATCGTCTTTGATCACTACGATAATATGAATGCTGTTCGCGACGCCGCCCAAAAAGAAGCGTCCGCTGATTATCATTGCTTTCAGGAAAATCTTCATCGGTGTTTCAATGCGTGAATAAAGTGTTCAGTGTTCAGCGTTCAGTACACTTAATACCAACCGATCGATAACTATATATTTTAGAATGTATTTCTTTTGAGTTATAAAAAGGCCGAAGACCATCAACCGGTCAGGCGTTAGGGCTTATGGGCTTAATCAACGGCATCGCATATAATTACAAAGGGCTGAAACTCGGCCTGAAAACACCGAAGCTGCTGTTTTTGGGACTCATTCGATTTGCCGCAATCGTGCTGATCACGGTTGTATCGGCAGGTCTTGTCCTCAAGTACCACAGTGAAATTATGGGCCTTTTATGGTCAAAGCCGGAAAGCAGCTGGATCGTCTGGCTGTGGTATATTGTTTCCTGGCTGTTGACCTTTCTGCTCATGGGAATTTCGGCGGTGATTGCATTTCTCATAGCCCAAATCCT
>JAJDND010000068.1 GCA_022340885.1 Desulfobacterales bacterium
AGCTTCAATGGAAGCTGCGGGTGATATCTTCAATTTTGACAAAAAAAGCCCATCTGTTCTATAATTTTACGTGTTCAAGAAAAACCTTTCGCTTCAGCGTGATTCTGGCGGTTTTTTCAAACTGGTCGGTGATGTCCGATACAAAAAGCCTGAAATCATCATTTTTCCCCAGCCGACGGTCAATCTCGGGATTCGCATCCAAAAAGGACTTCACTTTTTCCGCAACAGCGATCGATGAGTCGATGACCCTCACTTTTTTTCCGATTTTTCTTTGGATGATAGCTTTTAACAAGGGATAATGGGTGCATCCGAGAATCAGCGTATCGATTTGCCTGACTTTCAAAGGCAGCAGATATTTCTTAATGATCATTTTCGTTTCCGGCTTTTTCATCCATCCCTCTTCCACCAGAGGTACCAGAAGCGGACAGGCGACGGAATAGACCTTGGCATCCGGCTTCATATTTTTGATTTTTTTCTCATACATGCCGCTCTTTACGGTCGCCCGCGTTCCGATAACACCCACTACCGATTTCACGGAACTCTTCACCGCTTGTTCCGTTGCCGGGGTTACCACTTCGAATATCGGTACATCGAATGTTTCCGCTACGCGTTTCGCTGCGACGCTCGATGCAGTATTGCAGGCCATTACCACAAGTTTTGCGCCGTATTGTAAAAGAAAGTCGATATTTTCGACTGAATACTTGATCACGGTATCCGCACTCTTGGTTCCATACGGTGTGCGAGCCGTATCCCCAAAATAAATAATGTCATAGCCGGGAATCCTCTCCATGACGGACTTGACAACGGTAAGCCCGCCGATTCCCGAGTCGAATATGCCTATCATATGATCCTGCGTCTTGATTTTTAACGATATAAGGTTATAATTATATTTATTTCAACAATCAAAAGTCATTAGTCATCAATCCCAAGGGAGAGCTTAAATGGATTCACAAAATCAGACACCAGCCATGAATCAGAAAATTTTCACGCTGGGCCTTTCGGTCGAGACGGTCTCCGTTTACCTGTTGTGTTGTAACTTCCGGGATAATGGCGCCACAATCTCCACGAAGAATCTTTCCAGTATGTGGAACGGTGAGGAATCGTCCTTGTTCAAAGGCTTAAAAGAACTCGAGGGAAAGAATATTCTTCGCAAAATCATATCCGACAAAGAAGAGAACGATATCTACCAGCTTGCTCACGTGGAAAAATGGACGACATCATAACTTTTTCAAGACTTTCTTTGCCACATATTCTTTGATGATCCCGTCGGGCAGATCCGTTCGAATACCCGGACATAAAGAGGCCATTATGTGCCAGTTGTGAAAATCGAAAAGCACGCTTTCTATAAACGGCCATTTTTTGCACATGCGCGGTTTAACCGGGTGGATGGTACACAGGCCGTCCCAGAACATGCAGTACCTGTTCTCAGCCTGTGCAAGCATGGTCTTCCCCCCTGAAACCTGACAATAGTTCCCGACAAACGTATCCGGGTCCGCATTAATGTGAGCGGCTATCTTCTCGATCTCGGCTTCGGTGATGAACGTTCCCCCGTAGCCCTTGCAACAGTCGCCACATCGCCGGCACTTAAAAATCTCATCCGGTTTCACATCACTTAATCGCATGCCGGGTCTCCATCGATTTTCTTAAGGTCACCTGGTCGACATACTTCAGGTCGCCGCCGACGGGAACGCCTGACGCAATTCGTGTTATTCGGACCGGCTGATTCCCTAAATGATTCGCAATGTAATCGGCCGTGGTTTCGCCTTCGATGGTGGTGCTAGTGGCAAGAATGACTTCTTCGGTTTTGCCCTGGGCGATCCTGGCGACAAGTTCCTTGATTCGGATGTCGTCGGGACCGATACCGTCCATTGGGGAAAGTGCACCGCCCAAAATGTGATACAGCCCTTTAAAGGATTCTGATTTTTCGATGGCCACCATGTCCGCCGGCTGCTCAACCACGCACAACATCGACGATGTTCTTGCCGGATCACTGCAAATTTGACAAATATCCGTGTCGCTTAAAGAAAAACACAGGGAACATCGTCGCACCTTCTCTTTGATTTCGATAATGCTGCGTGAAAGCTGCTCCGCCTCTGTTCGCGGCGCACGAAGTATGTGCATGGCCAGGCGCTCCGCGGTTTTTTCTCCAACCCCCGGTAGTCTGGCAAGGTGTTTGATCAATTTTAAAACAGATGGTGGATAATGATTCATTGCCCCAATTTAAAAATACAGGTGACGTATTTTGATAATGACACTATCACGGATAAAAAGTTAACGTTTAAAGTGCCTAAAGTGATCTAAAGTTTGAAATGATCTAAAGTTTGAAGAAAGGAGTCGCTTCGCTCCGCTGATTTTATATAATTGATAGAATACCTTAAATTTAGGCATTTTAGGCACTTAAACTCACTTTAGGCACTTCAAATTTTACTCACAAGAAGGAATAAACCCGATTGTAAATGCGTTATCATAATTAAGAATACGTGTACTCATGTTAGACAAATTACATCATTCCCGGTATATTCAACCCACCGGTAAGCTTGTTCATTTCTTCCGCGGCCATTTCCTGCGCTTTGGTTAATGCATCGTTTGCGGCAGCCAATACAAGATCCTGGAGCATTTCCACATCATCCGGATCCACAACTTCTTTTTCGATCTGAATGGATACCAATTGTTGTCTGCCGTTGGCGACAACTTTCACCATGCCGCCGCCGGCACTCGTTTCGACTGTTTTTTCGGCAAGCTCTTCCTGCAATCTTAACATCTTCGCCTGAAGCTGCTGGGCTTGCTTCATCATCTTTCCCATGCCTTTCATTGACTTACCTCCTATAAAATCTTAACATCAACGAGATTGCCGTTGAAAATCTCCAGCGCATCGGTAACCAGCGGGTGACTTAAGGCCTCCTGTCTCAGACGGGCTGTCCGGTCATGTTTTCGTTGATGCTGCGTATTCATGATTTTTTTTGTGCGGACAATGACATCCATTTCTCTTCCGAAAAATTCGCTGCACACCTTTTTAATAATACCGACATTTTTCTCTTTTTTGACCATCGTCAGGTTAAAATCGTTCCCGTTCACTTCAATTTCCAGACGTTTGCCGGATATTTTTTTAATATTGGAATGCTTCAGGTTGGTTGCAAGGGACGGATATTTTGTTAGAAATATGGATAACAATTTGTCCCATCTGTTCTCCGGTGTGTCATCCGAATCCGCGAGTGGACCGGGATCGGATGCAACGGGTTCCGCGGGGGAGGCGGATGGCGCTGGAGAAGTGTTTTCATTATCATGACACATCGGTCCGCTCCCGATTCCCTTTGTATTAACCGGGAACTCCTCCAAGTCTTTTTTCAGAATATCGAGTTTTTCTATGAGAACATCAATGGGCAGGGCGGGTTTTATTTGAAACATTCTGATAAAAACCATCTCAATGGCAAACCGCGGCTGCGAGGCGTGTTCGATGGTGGGTTCTTCTTTGAAGAGCAAATCGAAAATCTGATTCAGAAATGTTTCGGGAACGTTTTTTGTTTGGTCGAGCATCAGGTCAATTTCATGGGAAGGGATATCCAACAGCTTGTATCCTTTTTCCCCCATCTTTACGATAAGCAGATTCCTGAAATGTTCGATCAAATCCGCATACAGCTTTTTCATATCATGACCTGAGCCGTATACCTGGTCCAGAATATCCAGGATCTCCATGACATTCCCTTTAAGGACAGCGTCTGACATCCTGAAAATAAGATTTCGATCGACGACGCCCAATATATCCAATACCTGATCATGCTCAATGGCATCTTTTGCGCAGGACATGACCTGATCCAAAAGGCTCAGGCCGTCTCTCATACTCCCGTTTGCCGCCCGTGCGATCAAAGCCAGACTTTCGACATCGATATCGATGGCTTCTTTGGCGCAGATGTTTTGCATATGTTTGGAAATCGATTCAACATCAATGCGTCTGAAATCATGACGCTGGCATCTGGAAAGTATTGTTATGGGAATTTTGCGGGGTTCCGTGGTGGCAAAAAAAAACAGCACATGAGACGGCGGTTCTTCCAGCGTCTTCAAGAGGGCATTAAAAGCCGCTATGCTCAGCATGTGTACTTCGTCGATAATATAGATCTTATACGGACTGTGGGCCGGCATGTATTTGACATTATCACGAAGGTCCCGGATTTGATCGACACTGTTGTTTGAAGCGCCGTCGATTTCAAACACATCGGCACCGTTGCCTGAAGTGATCTCTCTGCAGGATCGGCAGTCATTGCATGGAACCGGTGTAGGACCTGTTTTGCAATTCATGGACTTGGCCAATATCCTCGCAACAGTGGTCTTGCCGGTGCCCCTGGGGCCTGAGAACAGGATGGCATGAGCAACTCTTCCGGATGAAATCGCGTGGGTTAAGGTGCGGGTAATGTGCTCCTGTTTCACGACCTCCCCAAATGTTTGGGGGCGGTATTTGCGCGCAAGAACGAGATAGGACATAGAATACTTTACCTTCTAAATTAAATATGGCGGAGAGAGAGGGATTCGAACCCTCGGTGCCGCTTTTGACAGCACACACGATTTCCAGTCGTGCTCCTTCGGCCAGCTCGGACATCTCTCCGAAAAAAGGGAATGAAACGCTAATTTTAATGCCGTTCGTTGGCGGAGAGGGTGGGATTCGAACCCACGATCCCGTTTTTGACAGGATACCGCTTTTCGAGAGCGGGGCCTTAAGCCGCTCGGCCACCTCTCCGGCATTTTAACATATAATCGAATGCAGTATACTTTTTTAATCCCCCATGTCAATAATCTTATTTTATTCCTTGAATATCATCCTTGCATATAGTATCAAAATCATTTTATCAAAATTGGAAAGGAATCATTGAAGATGGCCGATGTTATCCCCTTCAAGGGAATTTTGTATAATACCCGGAAAATAGACAATCTGGCGGATGTGGTAGCGCCTCCTTTTGACGTTATATCGGAACAGGAGCAGTCGGTATTTCATCAACGCCATCCCCAGAATATTGTCCACCTGACCCTGGGCAAAACGCATGAAAGCGACACGCCTGAAAACAATCGCTATACCCGGGCGTCCAAATGCCTCGACCAGTGGTTGACCGATGGATTTCTTGCGTTCGACGAAGAACCGGCTATCTATTTCACGACCGTCGAATTTCTTATAGACGGCAAACGGGTGACGCGATACGGTTTGATCGCTCTGATCGGCCTCGAGCCTTTTGAGAAGGGAATTGTCGTACCCCATGAAAAAACCTTTTCCAAGGTAAAATCGGAACGGCTCGAGCTGATGAAAGCATGCCATACCAATTTCAGCCCGATATTTTCGCTGTTTTCAGATAAAACCAACACTGTTTTCGATACACTCAAGCATGCGGTTCGCAATAAAGATGCGGACATTGTTTTTTCAGATCAAAACGAACAAAAGCACAAGCTGTGGCGAATCACCGATACGGACGTTCACCGGGTGGTTTATGAAGGGTTGAAGGATAAAAAAATTTTTATCGCCGACGGTCATCATCGTTATGAAACCGCGCTGAACTACAGGTCCTGGTTGTCCTCAAAGATGTCCGGCTTAAACGGTAATCATCCGGCAAATTATGTCATGATGTATCTTTCCAGCATGGAAGACCCGGGAGTCGTTATCCTTCCTGCGCATCGGCTGTTAAACGAAGTGCCCGACGCATCAAGAGAGTCCTTTATATCCAAGGCAGCAGAATATTTCGATATCATAACACTTTCTTACAATAAAAATCGCCGCGAAGAAGAATTGGCGAATTTTATATCGCTGCTTAAGGCAAATGATTCAAAACATTGCATCGGCGTCTGCATGAAAGACAGGCCGGAGCTTTATTTGCTGATTCTCAAACCCGGTATCATGGAAAATATGTTTGGCCATGAATTGCCCAAGGCGCTTATAAATGTGGATGTAACCATACTGACCCGGCTTATTTTCATGGAGATATTGGGGTTTGATCGAGCGAGACTTGACAATGAGAAATTGATCGCTTTTTCAAGCGTTGAAAAAGAGGCGGTCGATGCGGTGGCCGCCGGAAGACACGATATCGCGTTTATACTCAATCCAACAAAAATTCAGCAGGTGCGCGATATTGCCGAGGCCGGCCTGATCATGCCCCGAAAGGCAACTTATTTTTTCCCGAAGGTCATCACCGGTCAGGTAATGAACAGCCTGGTTAAGATTGGCGATTGAAGGTTCGTGGTATCGTCTCTTTTCTTCAGTATTGAAAAACCTGGTCTTTTGGGCCAGGTCAGAGCTTTTGGCTCTGCCGTGGGGTTTTGTATTAAAAATCACAAATTACAAGCACCAAATCGCAATCAAATCTCAAATTCCAATATCCAATGACCAAAACCTTTAAGAGCAAGCCCTTGTTTAGATTTTTGAATTTTGGTCATTGGGATTTGTTTGATATTTGGGTTTTGGTATTTGGAATTTCAACCAATAATTATTAAAAGAGCAAATCCCCTCAGGGGATAATCAAACCAGAGCCCTCTGAGCCATGATTTTTACTCTAGGGATTAAACATTTTTTCGACTTCATCGGTATATGCGCCGTTTTCGCGATATATGATCAGCGGCGGTGCGATTTTCACCGCCGGACGAGCCCCTTTTTTCCCCTCTAGCAGAAACAGCTTTGCGTCTGTGTTTTTTCCCGAATGTATCATGCGAATCCATTTCGGCTCAATTCCCAAAGCGCGCATTTGAGAAAGGATATCCGCCATCCGCTCGGCAGGATAGACAATAACGAATCGTCCTGATGTCCGCAGTATGCTTCGGGCGGTTTTTATCACATCCTGCAGGTTCGTTTTAATTTCATGCCGTGCGATAGCACGCTCTTGTTCCGGATTTATTCTACCGGACAGCATCTTTCTGAAAGGCGGATTGCAGACAACCAGGTCGACGGGGCCTGAAGTGACATCATGGCTGAGCGTTTTCATATCCATACACCGGATAAAAATGCGATCATTCATGTTGTTTTCTTGAACATTGAGACTGGCGATATCCGCGAGATCCGCTTGCACTTCGATGCCGTAAACCCTGATCCCGGTATACCGATAGGCCAGTATGATCGGAATAATGCCGCAACCTGTTCCCAAATCGACAATGGTGTCGTCCGGCCGGGGTTCGGTATGCCAGGCCAGCAAAACCGCATCGATGGAAAAACGATAGCCGTACCGATTTTGTTTGACCTGTACCCGCCCGTTAAAAAAAGTATCTGTTGTTAGGGGATTCATCGTTTTACACTGGACCGATTTTGAATTTTATCTCTTGCACCAATTCTTTTCCCAATGCCGTGTTGACTTTTTTTATGATATCTTTTTTTAAAAATTGGAGATGGTGCATCCACGGAGAACTGTTTACACGAACCAGCAGCATTCTCCCTTTGAAAGCTTCGGGTCTGGCATTTTTTGCGATGGTATCTCCCACTGCATCGTCCCACAGATTCCAAACCTTTGACAATTCCCCGTCGCCATCATGGCGACAGGTCTTCAAAACACCGGCCATGATATCCCCGATGTGTACAACGCCGTTATTTTGTTTCTTTTTTACCATGACATATGGAACTATAGATTGATTCAATGTATTGTCAAGCAACATTTAGGGCCGGATTACAATATCATAGATAAATGTGGCTTTTTACTTGACTTAAAGGGTTGGGTACCTTAACGTTAAGCGGATTTATGTATCTTAAAATCAATTTATGTATGGGATAGACATTTATGAACTGGGATTGGGAAAAACTTAAAAAACAGCAAGATGGGAAAGGGGGGGGACCGGTTCCCCCCAAAATGGACGACCTGGTCGAAAAATTTAAAAGCGTCAAACTCCCCGGCAGTCCTCTTGTAATTTTACTTATCGTTTTGGTCGTTCTGATAGTTTTAGGCTCGTCCATGTTCTATACCGTCGGCGTGGACGAGGTCGGCGTGGTCCAGCGTTTCGGGAAATATGTACGCCTTGCTCAACCGGGTCTTAATTTTAAGCTCCCCAGCGGGATCGAGAAGGTCACAAAGGTTCGTGTGAGGCATATCTTTAAAGACGAATTCGGCTTCAGGACTCTGGAAGCAGGGGTTCGAACACGCTATGCATCCGCATCCGCCTATCTCGATGAATCGTTGATGCTCACGGGTGATCTGAATGTCGCTGTTGTCCCATGGGTGACCCAGTACCGAATAAATGATCCATATAAGTACCTGTTCAAAGTCCAAGACCAGCAGGTCACCTTGAGAGACTTGGCAGAGGCCACCATGCGGCGCGTAATTGGTGACAGAAGCATTAATGAAGTCATCAGCAAGCGGGAGGAGATCGCCGCGGCTGCAACGCTCGCCCTTCAAAAGGAGCTGGACGAGGCCGAACTCGGGATCAAGGTGGTCACCATCGAAATGAAGAAAACCAACGTCCCTGAAGCGGTACAGCCTTCCTTCAATGAAGTGAACCAGGCCATCCAGGAAAAGGAGCAGATGATCTACCAGGCGAAGAAGGCGTATAACAAGGTGATCCCGGAGGCGAGAGGAAATGCCGCAAAGACCATCAAGACGGCTCAGGGGTATGCCATATCGGTGCTCAACGCAGCCGAGGGAGATGCCGGGAGATTTTCCGATCTCTATAATGCATACAAGGATGCCAAGGATGTGACCAGGCGCCGCCTATTCCTGGACGCCATGCAGCAGATTCTGCCGAAGATGGGGAAAAAATTTATTATAGATGAAAACCAGAAAAATGTCCTCCCCTTGCTCAATCTGGAGCAACCCGGAGGTGAGAAAAAATGAAACTCAAATTATTATGGATTGTGATTGCCGTTGCCGTCATCGGCATCTTTTCATCGATATACACGGTCGATGAGACCGAACAGGTGGTTATCACGCAGTTCGGGAAGGCTATCGGCCAGCCCATAAAGGAACCGGGACTCTATTTCAAGATACCCATGATCCAACAGGCAACCTATTTTCCCAAGAATCTCCTCAACTGGGATGGTGAACCCGGTCAGATTCCGACCCTTGACAAGACCTATATAGGGGTGGACACGTTTGCGCTATGGAAAATTGTCGATCCCCTCAAGTTTTTCCAGACCGCGAACAACGTCACCGGTGCACAGGCACGGCTCGATGATATTCTGGATGCCGCTGTCAGAAACCTCATCACCTCCTATCCCCTTATCGAAACAGTAAGGACGAGCAACCGGAATCTGAGCAGTTTGACCGTCGAGGTGGACCAGCAGCGAATCGGAGGATCTCTCGGCAATGTGACCACAGGCAGGAATAAAATCACCAGGGCGATGCTCGAGCAGGCCCAACCAAAGGTTGCAGAATTTGGAATAAAACTGGTGGACATAAAAATCAAACGCCTGAACTACGTGGAAAGCGTCCGTACATCCGTGTACGGACGGATGATCGCCGAGCGAAAACAAATAGCGGAAAAGTTTCGATCCGAAGGCAAAGGGGAGGCCAAGAAGATCGAAGGGGACCAGGATAAGGACCTGAAGCGGATCACCTCGGAGGCTTACAAAAAAGCTCAGGAGATCAAAGGAAAGGCCGATGCAAAGGCGACCTTGGTTTATGCCCGGGCATACGGTAAGGATCCTGAATTCTATTCATTTGTAAAGAGCCTGGAGACCTATGAAAAAGGCCTTGATAAAGACGCTTATCTTTTGCTTTCAACAGATTCGGAATTCTTTAAATATTTAAAAGGGTATACGGGAAAACAATAATATAAAAGAAAAAAGCACCGAAAAATCCGAAGCCATTAACCGGTGCTTTTGCATCGACATAAAAAGTGTTCAGGTAATGTCTATTTGCCCTTTCTTCTTTGATGCCGTGTGCGGGCCAACAGCTTTTTATGTTTATGTTTTCTCATTTTTTTCCTTCGTTTTTTGACGACACTGCCCAACTGATCACCTCCAGTCACTATTTTCTTTTAGAGTAGAATTAACACAAATACACGATAAACAACACGATGTCCACATTTTTTTTTGGTGAAAAACGAACCTTATGGAAGGCCTCGAAAAATTCAGTGCGGAGCAGATCGACATCATCAATAATTGCGTGGCAATGGCTGAAGAACTCGTCAGCAATTTTTATAAAATGACGGCCAGCCAATGGACTGCGGCATGTGCTTATGATATCAAAACGCTGGCCGATCTTGACCCGGAAGAGATTGTTCACGGTCCCTTTGCGCAAGTTATCCGTTATAAAGGCCGGCCGAAAAGTTCATCCCTGGGTTCGTCCACATATGATTTTTATAAAATATGTCTTCAAGATCATACCATTCTTTCAGTCATAAACAATTCTCCGGATATCGAGCTCTTTCCGTTTATCCTCTATATCGTTGCTCACGAACTGATTCATATTTTAAGATTTAGCAAGTTTCTTCGTAATTTCGAGGCGTCCGATGAAGAAATAATGGCGGAAGAGACACATGTCCATACTACCACTCACGCCATACTCAAATCGGTCAATGTTTTCGGTATGGCGGCTGTGTTGAAATTCTATGAAAAATGGTGCAAACCCATTGATGATTTGAGAAAATTTTAATTAGAAGTGGTTTCAAAACCTTCAATCGGGTTTAAGGTCAAGGCGACTGAGACGGGCAACCGCAGGAATATCGTGAATATTTTGAGGATTGAACAGCGCAGTCCAACACAGAGATTGAGCCCGAGGGGAGGTTTTGAAACCACTTCCAAAAAAATGCCGGTTTTGCCTTGACAATGGGGAAACATTGCCTATATTAAGTGAGATTTTATGGATCGGATTGAATAAGTATTAATTCTTCCCGTTCAGGCAGTACGTTATATCGACAGGAGGTTTTTAGAGATGCCCATATATGAATATGAATGTTCAAAATGTGGCAGGATCGATGAAGTGCTTCAGAGATTCTCCGATAAACCGTTGACCAAATGCAGGCACTGCTCTGGAAAACTTCATAAACTTATTTCTCACAGTAGCTTTCACCTCAAGGGTACCGGTTGGTATATAACAGATTATGCAAATAAATCAGGGAGTAGTCAGGCGACATCTTCAGCTAAAAGTAAGCAAAGCACAAACCAAAGCTCAGATAATTCAGTCAAAAAATCCAAAAAGTCAAATAAACCTTCCGATTAAACTGTAAAATATAATTCTTGGCATGTTCGAGTTTTAAAGGATTATATTTTGAATAATTTGTAAAAATTAAAAAAGGAGAATGCGAAAAATGAAACTGAGACCGTTAAATGATCGAATTTTGGTGAAACGAGTGGAGGAAGAGACCAAAACCAAAGGCGGAATCATTATTCCGGACACGGCCAAAGAAAAACCGGCGGAAGGAAAGGTTGTTGCCGTCGGTACCGGAAAAGTCGGTGACGACGGGAAAAAGATTCCACTTGAGGTAAAGAAAGGGGATCGCATCCTGTTCGGTAAATATGGTGGTCAAGAAGTGAAAATTGAAGGTGAAGAATATCTGATCATGCGTGAAGACGATGTCCTTTGCGTAATCGAATAAACAAAACGGAAAATGGAGGATAGACCAAGATGGCTAAAGAAATAAAATACGACATGAAAGCCCGAGAGGCCATGCTTAATGGAGTTAAAACCCTTGCGAATTCGGTGGTCGTCACACTCGGCCCTAAAGGCAGAAACGTAGTAATTGAAAAATCCTGGGGATCTCCGACGATCACTAAAGACGGTGTCACCGTTGCCAAGGAAATAGAACTTGAAGACAAGTTTGAAAATATGGGCGCTCAAATGGTCAAAGAGGTTGCCAGCAAGACCAGTGATATGGCTGGTGACGGGACAACCACGGCGACAGTTCTTGCACGGGCGATTTACGAAGAGGGACAGAAACTTGTAGCAGCCGGCAACAATCCCATGGCGATCAAACGGGGTATCGACAAGGCTGTTGAGGTTGCGGTCAAAGAATTGCAAAAAATCAGCAAACCGACAAAAGATCAGCGTGAAATTGCCCAGGTCGGAACCATTTCCGCCAATAACGATGAGACCATCGGCAACATTATCGCCGAAGCCATGAACAAAGTGGGTAAAGAAGGTGTCATTACCGTCGAAGAAGCAAAAGCGATGGAAACTTCTCTTGAGGTCGTGGAAGGTATGCAATTCGATCGGGGTTACCTTTCCCCATATTTTGTAACGGACCCGGATAAAATGGTTGCCTCTTTGGAAGATCCCTATCTTCTTATCCATGAAAAGAAGATCAGCAATATGAAGGATCTGCTTCCGGTACTCGAGCAAATTGCCAAGATGGGTAAACCCCTGATGATTATTGCCGAGGATGTTGAAGGCGAAGCCCTTGCCACGCTGGTGGTTAACAAACTGAGAGGAACCCTTCAGGTCGCAGCGGTCAAGGCGCCTGGTTTTGGAGACAGACGAAAGGCCATGCTCGAAGATATTGCCATCCTTACGGGCGGCCAGGTGGTTTCGGAAGATCTCGGTATCAAGCTGGAGAACCTGACCCTTGCAGATCTGGGCCAAGCAAAACGGATCAACATCGACAAAGACAACACCACGATCGTCGATGGCGCAGGTTCCCGTTCTGCACTGGAAGGCCGCGTCAAGCAGATTCGTGCTCAAATTGACGAAACCACATCGGATTACGACCGTGAAAAACTCCAGGAAAGACTGGCTAAACTCATCGGCGGCGTGGCGGTCATTAACGTGGGCGCTGCTACCGAGACGGAAATGAAAGAGAAAAAAGCTCGCGTTGAAGATGCATTGAACGCCACCCGGGCAGCGGTTGAAGAAGGCATCGTACCCGGAGGCGGCGTTGCACTGGTTCGTTGCATCGATGCGTTGGATAAAATCAAAATCAAGGCCGAACAGAAACTGGGTGTACAGGTTGTGAAACGCGCGATGGAAGAACCGTTGAGACAAATTGCAAACAACGCCGGTTTTGAAGGATCCGTTGTTATCGATAAAGTCAAACGTCATGACGGTGCCTATGGTTTTAATGCCGACACCAACATATATGAAGACCTTATTGCAGCCGGGGTCATCGATCCCACCAAAGTCGTCCGTTTTGCGCTGCAAAATGCGTCCAGTGTGGCCTCATTGATGCTGACCACGGAAGCAATGGTCGCAGAAAAGCCTGAAGAGAAATCCGACGCAATGCCGGGAGGCGCCCCTGGAATGGGCGGCGGAATGGGCGGCGGAATGGGCGGAATGATGTAACCCAAACCCCTGTGACCCATGATTTTTCAAAAAACCCTCATGCTGCATCGGCATGAGGGTTTTTTGCTGATGCGGCTTATGTTGGAGATGCTCGAAAAACTTGACAACTTTCCGGTTTTCGGGTTATAATACGCTCGATTAAACTAACAATAATATTTAAAAAATGGAGTGTCTGATGGTTTGCAAAAGAAAATCCCGGATAATAACGGCCTTGTGTATTTTTACGGCAATCATTATTTTTCCGGTTTATCTTTTCGGTCAGGAAGCCACGGAGACCGTGGAGCACGAAGCAGGTTTTTATTATACCGTTCACAAGGGAGACACGCTTTGGGATCTCTCATCCCGATTTTCCGACAACCCATGGTTATGGCCGGAATTATGGAGCGAAAACCATCAAATTTCCAATCCTCACTGGATTTACCCGGGTGAGCGCATTCGGCTGTTTCAATTTAAGGGCGTTAAAACCTTTGCCAAAAAAACGGCTGTGGCGAAACAAGCCGAAGAAGCATCTCCCAAAGAGACACTCTATTATTACTATTCTCCCATCAACAGCATCGGGTTCATCAGAAAAGAACCCATGACACCTTACGGTACGATCTTCAAAGCACAAAATGATAAAGACCTGGTCAGCGACGGCGATACGGTTTATATCCGCCGGGATGCCGATCATTCGCTGGTTCCGGGTACGTTCTATACGGTATACAGAACCTTACCGCCGATCGTGGACCCAAAAACCGAAGCACTTATCGGAACCCAGCACTATCTTACGGGCGTTGTTGAGATTGAAAAGAATGAATCCGGATTTGATGTGGCCAGGGTTGTTAAGTCTTACCGGCCCGTCGCCGTTAACGATCATTTGATGCCGTATAAAAAACGGTCGCCAAAAATTGCCCTGGTGCAAAGCAAAATGGGACTGACCGGAGAAATTATCGGATCCGAAGAGCGAGAGAGTAACATGGGGGATCATACCGTCGCGTTTATCGACAGGGGGAATCAAGACGGCGTAAAGATCGGCCAGGCATACCGTATTTATTCTCAGGAAGAAGGCTATCTCGGCGGGTCGAGCAACAAGGAAGTGACGTTGCCCCCTGTGGTTTACGGTTCACTTCTTGTATTACATACCGAGAAAAGCACATCAACGGTTCTCATTACCCAGGCGGAACACACTGTTTATCCGGGGACTAAAATTGAAAGTCCCGTTGAATAATAAATTTTTGTTAGAAGCTACCTCAAAATTAGGATTTTCGTTCGAGATCAAGGCGAGGCCGAGGATCAACCCGCAGGCATACTCAAGTATGTCGAGGACTTGAGACGAGGGCTCAACGCAGATATCGGATGAAAAGACATTTTTGAGATGCTTCTATTGATGAATTTTAGTCAATTCCCTGTTGATTAACGTCTGCAATGCGTTCGGACTCCAATCCCTGACTCGCCGCCCGTTGATGAATACCGTGGGGGTTCCGGTGACAGCGGCCTGACGACCATCCTGAATATCTTTTTCGATTTTAGCCCTGATCTCCGGACTTTTCATTTGCTTGTCAAATTCAGCCATATTGAGCCCAAGACTTTCGGCGATGTCTTTGATCTTTTGATCGCTTAATTGATTGTAGTCAAGAAAAAGTCGATCATGAAACTGCCAGAATTTCCCCTGCCTGTCGGCTGCCATTGCGGCCATCGCAGCTTCCATCGCATACCGATGCATTCTTAAGGGGAAGTTTTTGAAAACCAATCTTACTTTTCCGGCATTTTTCTCAAGCAACTGCTTGAGTAGAGGGGCGACCCTCGCGCAGTACGGTCACTGGAAATCACTAAAAACGACCAACACTATCGGGGCGTTTTTCGGCCCAAGGAACGGCGATCCGGAGGTGTCGATTTGCTGTATGAAATCAATATGAATGATTTTTACGGTTTTATTTTCGCGGCTGCTCAAGAACAGCCATTCATCGCTGGGTCCGGCAAAAATTCGATCGACATGATTTCCGACATCGATCTCATCCTTGAGCCGGCCGTCGAAGGAGTAGATTAGGACCTTACCCGATTTGGAAAGAACGAAAATCGAATTTCCGTTATTGGGAACCGCAACATCGAGAGGCTGCATATTCAACTTTAAGACTTTTTTTATGTCCCATTCGGCACGCGCATGGCTATTCCCGGGCAGGACCGCAATCATGAGCAGCGCCAATACAATACCGGCAATATGTCTTCGTTTCAATCGCCACCATCCTTTTTTTTGAATTTGAATTCCCCGCCGCCTGCAGCGTGGCATGAATTCAAATAGAGATAGGAATCATAGCCCGCCGAATGCGGGTAAACCTTTGCCACGCGAGCGGCACAGCCGCATTTCATAGAATCGTTCGGGATTTTATCTATCGTATAAAAATATTGGATTCGTGTCAATTAAGTTGTAACAATAATTCGATAAAACAGTTTACCCTAACGTTGCATAAACAACATGGCAAAAGGGGGATTATCTATACGAGTTTCAAACAAAAATCATCGAAATACCGCCATTTTTGATTTCCAATACATGATGAATTCAAAGGATGAGATCTGTTTGATGCCATGTTGTTGACCCTTCGGAAAACCGGAGGATTCCAGAGTCTGCGTTGCCAAAGGTTCGCAGTAGGTTTACTACGGCTTCACCCTTGGCGCCTTGGCTCTGAAGCCCTCCGACTTTTGCAACGATAGGGCTTATACAGGGGGTTTTTATATGAGGCCGATGGTGACGTACAATAAAAGATTGACCTTTGGCCCGGTTAGCAGTAAAATAATGCTGCTTTTGTCAAATCCATGCTTTCTTGCCGAGTGACATGCAAGGACATCAAATTAGGAGAGAGGTCATAGCGATGAAGTTCGGAAGATGGCTCATATTTTTAACGCTGTTGTTATTTTCGATATCGGCTTCAGCCGAATATTACAAGTATATCGATAAAGACGGTAACGTTCATTACACAGATGATTTAACGGCTGTCCCCGAAAGTCAGCGAACCGATATCAACGAATATAATGAGATTCAAAGCAGCGGGGTTGATCGTCAAAAAGATGAGAACGCAGTAGAATCGCCGGATACTTCAACAGGAAAAGAACAGACCGAAACGAAACAGGGTGAATTTGATTTTTCCGAGATGAAAAAACAATTGGACCTCAAAAAAGAGGCATTGAACGAAGAGTACAAGACGTTGATGGATGAAAGAAAACAATTTGAAAAAGATAAAGAGAAATTGCGCAATAGAACAGCTGCCAAGAGATACAACAAAGCCGTATCAGAATTTAACGAGAGACTGGAAGATTACCAACAAAGAAAAAAAGAATTTGACGCGGAAGTCGAGCGCTATAACGATCAGGTTCAAAAATCATACCAAAAGCAAATAGAAGAAAGAAAGAAGGCAAAAGAAGAGCAATAACGAAGGGCGCCACTCGCGCTCTCCCCCCAGTGAAATATCAGACATGCCAAAACGGAACTTATTGCCAGATGGTCGCCTACCTGTGTCTGTCTTCTCAAGACCTATTTGAGTAGAGAAGTACTGATAAGACCGGATTCGACGCATTCGGCAGGCAGGCCATTATAGAGATGGCATTGTTTTGGCAGGTCGTTGAATTGCTCGGGAGAGATCTATTCCCGAATCTCCTCTTTCAGCATGCAGCAGGCGATTTTATATTGGGTTGTGCCCTCGAGGCGGTCACTCAGGTTATCCGGTTGAATGAGTTTATTCATGACACATCCTTCATCAATATCAAGTGCAAAAAAATCATTCTCATTGATCCTCGGGGTATCGATCAGGGCATTGTCTTTAAAAAGCATGCTGTGCAGGGGGTAGTCTTCGCACAAGGGGCACCGGTATACTCTGCCGTTAGGGAAAATAAAATAATTGTCCGCTACCAGCCCGGCACACTCAAAAGGCTCTTCGGGGTTCAAAAAAACTTTCGGGTAGGTAACGGTAATGCCGTAACGAGCGATTTTTCGGGCAGCGTCTGGGACGATTTGCAGCCAATCCCCTGGGGAAACCTGAAGTTGAGCATTCCTGTCTTCGGCGGACTTTCCTCTGATCCCGATGACCTGTATGAAAAAACGATCAATTTTTAAATCTTTCAGAAGCGGGGCGATGCGGTCCAGCTCACGGATATTCATGGAACTGACGGTGTAAATGAGGCTGGTGTTAAAGCCCCTGCGAACGGCTCGGTTGATGCCCCGGATACATGCATCAAACGATCCTTTGCCCCGAATCATATCGTTTGTTTTTCGGGTAACGCCATCCAGGCTGAAGCTGAAGTAGTCCACATCATCAGGGCTGACTTTGGACAGAATGTCGTTGAATAGATACCCGTTGGTATCGACGGTGATGGAGTTGTATCCGAGAGATTTGGCTTTGTGTATGGCCGCCGGCAGGTCCGGATGAAGGGTCGGTTCTCCTCCCAGGAAAATAACATTGGCTTTTTTGTTAATTAACGCCAGTACTTTTAGCCAGGCTTCGATGGTTTCTAAAGTGAGAGTGTTTTGGCCGTGTTGTTTTACGTTGATATAGCAGTGTTTGCACTTGAGATTACAGCGTGTCAGAAGGTGAAAGAATAGGTTGGCGGCATTTTTTGAAAAAGCGACGGTTTTTTTCATATATTAAAAGTTTTCAAGGCAGTCTTTGGACAGATCCACATCAAAACTGACCGGGTAGCAGCCGTCGAAACATGCCTTGCAAAAATTGTTTTCCGGATGCTCGATGCCGGTCGAGTTCAAAAGGCCTTCAAGACTGAGGTAATTCAGCGAATCCAGGCCGAGAAAATCTCTAAGTTTTTCAATGGACATATTGGCGGCGATGAGTTCTCCTCTTGTGGAAAAATCAATGCCGTAATGACACGGGAAACGGTGGGGAGGCCCGGCGACGCGCAGATGCACACGGTTTACACCGAGACCGCGCAGTGCTTTGACCCTGGTTTTCACTGTGGTTCCCCTGATAATAGAGTCTTCGATAATAACGATATTTTTTCCTTCGAGAAGTTTTTTAACCGGATTTAATTTTACCCGAACCCCGAAATCGCGCATGCTTTGGGTTGGCTGAATAAAAGTCCTCCCGACGTAGTGGTTGCGAATCATACCGATTTCAAAAGGGATTCCGGAAGCTTCCGAATACCCCAATGCAGCATATGTACCGGAATCCGGAAAAGGCATCACGAGGTCGGCGTTCACCGGGGCCTCTTTGGCCAAGCACCGCCCATGGGCTTTGCGGGTTAAGTACACATTCTGTCCATAGATCGTACTGTCCGGTCTTGCAAAATAGATAAATTCGAAGATGCAAAAGGCTCTTCTCTTAGGTGTCGGCGTTTTGATGCTCCGAATCCCGTCTTCATTGATAATAACGATTTCACCCGGATCGAGTTCGCGGACAAATTCCGCCTGGACAAGGTCGAGCGCACAGGTTTCCGAGGTCAGAATAAAGTGGCCGTTAAGTCTGCCGATGCACAACGGTCGGAAACCATAAGGGTCCTTGATGCCGATGACTTCTCCCTTGCTGGTCAGCATCACGAATGAATAGGCCCCTTTCAACCGGGACACGGTTTCCACAAGAGCGCCTTCAAACCCCAATTTAAGGCTTTTTACAAAGTAATGAAGAAAAATTTCACTGTCCATGGTGGTTTGAAAAATGGAACCGGTTTCTTCAAGCTCCGTTTTCAAATGGCGGGCATTGACCAGGTTGCCGTTGTGCGCGATGGCATATGCCTTCTTGCGATGATGGACCACAAACGGCTGCGCATTACCGAGTATCGAGCTCCCGGTGGTAGAATAGCGCACATGTCCGATGGCGCTTTCTCCGGCTAAATGTTCCAGGTGGGTGACGTCAAAAACATCCGGAACAAGGCCCATTCCTTTGTGGTCGACAATATTGTAGTCCCGGGCGACAGCGATTCCGGCACTTTCCTGTCCGCGGTGCTGAAGTGCATACAGGCCGAAGTAACTTAGTTTCGCGGCTTCAGGGTGCCCGTAAATACCGAACAGCCCGCAGGCTTCACGGGGTTTATCCAAATCATCCATATCGTACACTATTATACTCCTGTATTGTTTTCACCGAAAGGTTTTTTTCTTTAAGGGCTGCAATCCCTTTGCACATGGCCATAGCGCCGGCAATGGTCGTGGTGTATGGAATATTGAATTTTATGGCTGCGCGTCTTATCTCGTATCCGTCCCGCTTGGTTTCGCCGCCTGAAGGTGTGTTGACGATGAGCTGAATTTCCTGATTTTTTATGGCATCGACAACATGGGGGCGACCGATGGAGACCTTATTCACCAGACTGTTGGTGATGCCCCGGTCCTTTAGAAATGACGAGGTGCCCCGGGTGGCCATAATTCTAAACCCCATCTTGTAAAATTGTGAGGCCACGGGAAGCACCGCTTCCTTGTCCCGGTCTTTTACGCTGATAAAAACCGTGCCTTTGTCGGGCAGCAAGTTTCCGGCGCCGAATTGGGCCTTTGCATAGGCGGAACCGAAATCCGAGTCGATTCCCATAACCTCTCCCGTTGATTTCATTTCAGGTCCCAAAAGGGCGTCTACCCCCGGGAAGCGGTTGAACGGCAAGACCGCTTCCTTGACGGAAACATGGG
>JAJDND010000087.1 GCA_022340885.1 Desulfobacterales bacterium
ATACAATCTCACATCGATCTTCATGGTCTTGGCGCGGAAGACGCAAGAGATGCTTTCGAGAAGTTTCTTAAAGATGCCGTCACAACGGGAAAAAGAGCTGTCCTCGTCGTCCACGGCCGGGGGCTGTCGTCCGCGAACAAGCCGGTTTTGAAAACCAAGGTGATTGAATGGCTCACCCAGGGCCCATGGCGAAAATGGGTCATTGCATTCGCGAGCGCCCGCTCCTGCGACGGCGGTGCAGGAGCGTCGTATGTGCTTCTTCGGCGTCGGCCCATGACCAAGCGACACAGGAAATGTTCGAAAAAGAAATAGTACTTACATTTCGGAATCTCTATATACTTATGAAAACAGAAGAAGTGCCATGGAATATTGGCACATTGGAAGGTTGGAAGGTTTGGTTTTTAAAGGATATTATCCAATTTTCATACCGTGTTGCTGAAAGAAGAATCGTGAAAAGACAATTTTTTATATTTTTTTATATTTTTTTATTCGTCAGTATGATGTCTTGCAACGGCACGACAGGAACCCCGTCTTTTAATAAAGCAGAAAACAAAACGATGCCCAACGAATCAAAAAAGATCGTTGATAAACAGAATCAAAAGCTATCGTCGATGCTTTATCAACTTGCCGTCTCACCAGATCCTGATTCTTTTGCCAAGAGACATGACATCTTTTTGGACAACCACCGGGTCAGGGTGTACATTTTTTTGGACCCCTCAGCGCCGGCAGCGGAAAGAACAAAGCTGCTCAAAACGCATAGGATCATGATCGAGAAAGGGACTGACGACATGCTTAGAGCTCTGGCACCCATAGACCAGTTGATCCCCCTGTCGGATGAACCGGGTGTACGACACATACGACTCCCGGACAAACTCCTCAAAACAAGGATAATACGCCCATGACTGGTGCCGGATCGAAAAGGTTTATTGTTGCATTCTCTTTACTGTTGCTGTTTTATTTTACTAGTTTTTCGGCTGCCTTTGCGCAATATTTGAACGCGCCTCCCTCAAAGAAAAATCTCCATCCGAAAATATCGAGATATCTTCAAAATTTGGAAAGAAAATACAAAGAAGGGGCCCATGCGGACCGATTGGTTGCCCAGGGTATCACCCGCGGCTCTCCTGCCCCAGACACGGTCAGTGTATACCTGATGTCTAAATCGGGCGCTCGCATCGACGAAACCGCACTCTCCAACATGGGCGCTGAAATTACCAAACGTTCCGGCAACATGATCCGGGCACAAGTTCCCGTGAATATAATGACCGCCGTTGCTGATACCGTGAGCGGGATTTCGTTTATGAAAGGGCCCGACCCCCTCATACCCACATCCGTCGATAACGAGGGGGTCAGCCTGACTGGCGCCGATACCTATCACAATGACGGTTACGATGGAACCGGCGTCAAAGTCGCTGTCTTCGATGTGGGATTTGCACACTTGTCTTCAGCTGTAGTGGGCACCAATGTGGTGAAGGTGGACTGCACCGGATTAGGATGTGCCCCCAGCGACTTTTCTTTCGAAACCGAGGATCATGGTACGGCGGTTGCCGAGATCGTTCATGATATGGCGCCGGGCGTTCAGCTTTATCTCATCAAAGTAGCAGACAAGCTGGACCTAAGAGACGCTAAAGATTATGCCATCAACAATGGAATTAAAATCATCAATCTTTCCGGGGGGTATCTAAACCAGAACTTTTATGACGGCAAGTGCTGGTCAACGAACGCCGTCTGCACGGCAGATGATGCTCATGCACATAATATCCTGTGGGTGAATGCTGCCGGCAACGAAGCCCAAAGCCATTACGAAGCTCGCTTTTCAGGAGCCGGTGATGAATGGCATAATGTCTCGGTAGACAGTGAAAAAATTGTTCTGAACAACGGCAAAACCATAAGTGCCGGCGACACCATTGAAGTGTATCTGACATGGAATGCCTGGAACGACACCCTTACGACCAATCAGGACTACGATCTGTATCTTTACAACAGCTCGGATGTTGAAGTCGACAGCAGCGATAATGCACAACCGCCGTTTCCACCAACGGAAGAAATTACATACAAGGTACCGGCATCCGGCACTTATTATCTTAAAATTCAAAAATACAATGCCACATCGGATCACTTATTGGAGCTTTACAGCATCAATTACAATCTGACGCCGTCTGTGGCTGCCGGCAGCCTATTGAACCCTGCGGACGCAGCAGGAGCAATGGCCGCAGGCGCCATTAATTATGTCAGCTGGGTCACCGGTCCCCAAGAACCCTTCAGCTCTCAAGGTCCTACCAATGACAACAGGATCAAGCCGGATATCATGGGGCCGGATCATGTTCCAAACAGCATCGAAGGTGTCTTTGTCGGCACCAGCGCCTCATCCCCCCACGTTGCCGGTGCAGCGGCGCTCATCCTCCAAAAAAATCCGGGAATTTCCGTCAGCCAGCTCTGGAATTCACTCACCGACTCAGCCATTGACATGGGAGCTTCGGGAAAAGACAATATCTACGGCTATGGGCGCCTGAATTTGGACATCAATGCGGCCGCCCTCAGCAGCGCCGGAGCAACCGACGACGGTGGCGGGGGCGGCGGTTGTTTCATCGCCACTGCGGCCTACGGGTCTTATGAAGCGCCGTATGTTCTGATTTTGCGAAAGATGCGGGATCGCTTTCTTGTCACCAATGCCGTTGGAAGAGCTTTTGTACATCTATATTACACCTATTCTCCACCCATAGCGGACATCATCGCAAATCATAACAGTCTTAAAATCGCTGTCCGCATCGGTCTGCTGCCCCTTGTGGGAGTCAGTTGGCTGGCCCTGAAAACAGGCCCTATGTTTACTCTGTTTATATTAGCCTGCTTAGCCTTTTTTGTCCTGGGTTTTATCCGGCCTTTTTCGCGCAGAATGTTTCATATCATAAGGAGCAATGATGGCACTCAAAGAGCATGAATACATCAGACAAACCTTGGAGCGGTATACGAACTGTGCCCTTGAAGAGTTCTGCGAGCACATCATCATCACGAATTTCAAACAGTATGTAAACCGGTTCAATGAAAAAGTTCAAGGGGAGGTTCACGAAGGATATTTCCGAATCGTCAATGCAAAATCCATGAATTGCACGATGATCGACTTCGGCATCGGTTCCCCCCAGGCCGCCCTGATCATCAATTGCCTGGCTTATCTTGACAACCTCAAGTCCGTGGTCATGCTGGGCATGTGCGGCGGTATCGACGACTCCCTGGAGATCGGAGACTTTATCATCCCCTCGGCCGCTATCCGGGGGGAAGGCACCAGCCGCCATTATCTGCCGCCGGAATTTCCGGCCATGCCCGCCTCTTCGGTGAATCTGATTTGCATCGGCGCTGTTCGAAAACTGAATCTCGCGCCCAAATTCGGCATCGTCTATACCACCGACCGCCGGCTTTGGGAATTCGATGAAGAATTTGTAGAGTACCTGCGACGGCAGAGAATAATCTCCATCGATATGGAACTGGCGACCCTCTTCTCTGTTGCCTATCATTATGAGGTGCCCATCGGGTCCGTGATGCTGGTTTCGGATATGCCGCTGCAAAAAAGGGGCATCAAAGACAAAAAAATGCAGAACGAGATTTTTTCCAACCATATGGAGATGCATCTGGATATCGGCATCGACGTGATTGTAAATTTAAATTCACGGTGGGACGAAATTGAACGCACGCTGACCGGAGAATGGTAAGGACCGTACGTACTATTTTAAAGCTATCTAATTTTAAATAAATAATTGCTTACTTACCAACTCATGAAAACCATGAAAATTCCAAGCACCAAAACACAAATCTCAAACAAATCTCAATGACCAAAATCCGAAATTCTAAACAATAGCTGCGATAAGTGATTATATTGTTTTGGTCATTGGAATTTGGAATTTTGATATTGTTTGTAATTTGAGTTTTGTTATTTTGGATTTTGCCGAGTGTTCAAAAAAGTAATCAATCCGATATGAAAGTATTAGTGTTGATTTTAATCATTTCAAACCTTAAAGTTTTCTTGACAAACACCTAATCGCTATTATATTAGGACAAATTTTATTTACGGAAACAATAACACCCCCCATCGGGCGGCATTATCCCGTATGAGGGGTTTTTTATTCGATAAACTATACGATCATGAAAAATAAAATACAAAACGTCAGAAACATCGGGATCAGCGCTCACATTGATTCCGGCAAAACCACACTCACCGAAAGGATTCTTTTTTACACGAAACGAATCCATGCGATTCATGATGTCAAAGGAAAAGACGGCGTCGGCGCCACCATGGATTCCATGGAACTGGAAAAGGAACGCGGCATTACCATCGCCTCGGCGGCAACCTATTGTGAATGGTCGGATCATAAAATCAACATCATCGACACCCCGGGCCATGTCGATTTTACGATAGAAGTGGAACGGTC
>JAJDND010000095.1 GCA_022340885.1 Desulfobacterales bacterium
ATAACCCAAATAAAGGTCCGGGCTGATTTGTCGAACCGGTGCTCAAAAATTTATAATTTTGTTTTCCCAAAAGTACTTGACAAGAATAATGTTAATTGTTATCTAATTCCTTTGATTTTCAAATCTTTTCTATCTCATTGATTTTATAAGGAATCACTCTTCCGGCCAACTTGAATTTTTAAATCACTTGTTTAAGTGATTTTATTGATAAGAATAAATTATTTCAAGTTTATCAAAACAAATGACGGCCATTATGGGTCAAGATAATGAAGGGAGGTGCAAAAAGTTTACCGACTGTACCGAAAGTTATTTGGAAGAGGATAAAATAACGCGTTTTTAAAACAAAATTAGGAGGTAATTAAATGCCAAGTTTCGTAATTGCTGAAAAATGCGATGGCTGCAAAGGCGGCGATAAGACCGCCTGCATGTACATTTGCCCCAATGACCTGATGGTTTTGGACCCCAATGCAATGAAGGCTTACAACCAGGAGCCGGATCAATGCTGGGAATGTTTTTCATGCGTAAAAATCTGCCCCACCCAGGCGATCGAGGTGAGAGGTTATGCCGACTTTGTGCCGCTGGGAAGCAGCATTATGCCCATGCTGGGGACCGAGGATGTCATGTGGACCTGTAAATTCAGAAACGGTACCATCAAACGCTTTAAGTTCCCCATCCGGACCACTCCGGAAGGCGGTGCCAATGCGTATCCGGATCTTAAGGGAAATGATCTCGACAGCGAATTGCTGTCCACCGAAGAGGCGGACGGCAGACAGCTACTGAAACCGGTCGCGACGGTTTAACACGAATCCCGGTTTTCAAAGATCCAGTACATCGATAACAGATTATGACAACATATATTTAAGGAGGATGTAATATGGCATTACCGAATAAACCTTTGGGAGAAATCAAGGCCGTCAGGGATCCTGAAGTTGAAGAGCGCGAGGTTGACATCCTGATCGTAGGCGGCGGTATGGCTGCCTGCGGGGCTGCGTTTGAGATCAAAAAATGGTCAGGCGACAAAAAGGTTCTTCTGGTCGATAAAGCGGCTCTGGAAAGAAGCGGTGCGGTTGCGCAGGGCCTCTCGGCAATCAATACCTATATCGGCGAAAACACACCGGATGACTATGTTCGTATGGTCCGAAACGACCTGATGGGAATTGTCCGCGAAGACCTGATCTTTGATCTGGGCTGTCACGTTGACGACTCTGTTTTCCTGTTTGAGGAATGGGGTCTTCCCATTTGGAAAATGTCCGACGAAGGCAAAAAGCTCGACGGGAAAAAAGGCCAAAAAATGGGGACCTTAAAGGGCGGTGCCCAGCCGGTGCGTACCGGTAAATGGCAGATCATGATCAACGGTGAATCTTATAAAAGAATCGTTGCCGAAGCCGCCAAACTGGCTTTGGGTGAAGACAACATTCTCGAGCGTGTCTTTATCGTCAAGCTGCTGTTGGACGCCAACGAAGAAAACCGGATTGCCGGTGCGGTCGGTTTTTCGGTTCGTGAGAACAAAATCTACATTATCAAATGCAACACTATGATGGTGGCTTGTGGCGGTGCGGTCAACATTTATCAGCCCAGGAGCGTGGGTGAAGGCAAAGGACGGGCATGGTATCCGATTTGGAATGCGGGCTCCACCTACACCATGTGCATGGAAGTGGGCGCAGAGCTTTCAATGATGGAGAACCGTTTCACCCCGTCCCGCTACAAAGACGGTTACGGACCGGTTGGCGCATGGTTCCTCCTGTTCAAGGCCAAGACCGTCAACGGTCTCGGAGAAGGCTATGTGGGCAGCGAAGCAGCCCAAAAAGAACTTCAAAAGTATGCGCCGTACGGCACCGCAGCCATTACACCGACCTGCCTGCGTAACCATTTGATGCTCTTTGAGATGAAAGAAGGCCGCGGTCCCGTCCTGATGGATACCCCCTCGGCATTGGCGGAAATGGGCGGAAAACTCGACAAAAAAGAGTTCAAGGCCCTCGAAGCAGAGGCTTGGGAAAACTTCCTCGACATGACCTGCGGACAGGCCAACCTCTGGTGCGGCACCAACACCGAGCCCGACAAGAAGATGTCCGAGATTATGCCCACTGAACCGTACTTGCTCGGATCGCACTCCGGATGCTGCGGGCTCTGGACCTCCGGTCCGGATTTCGACTGGGTCCCCGATGCGTACAAGATCAAATACAAAGACAAGGTATACAACCGGATGACCACGGTGAACGGCCTGTTCACCTCCGGCGACGGTGTCGGCTGCTCAGGCCACAAGTTCTCCTCCGGATCCCATGCCGAAGGACGAATCGCCGCCAAGGCAATGGCAAGATTTGTACGGGACAATGCCGATTTTAAACCGGCGATCAAAGAATCGGCAGAGGAACTTGTCGATCTGGTTTATAAACCGGTGAGGACCTTCCTGGATCATTGTGAATACACGACGGCCATCGATATCAACCCCAATTATCTCAAACCGGCTGGTATGACATATCGTCTCATGAAAGCCACCCATGAATATGGGGCGGGTACGGCCACTTATTACATGACCAGCAGCAAGAACCTGGAAATCGTCATGGAAATGCTTCAGCTGATGCGTGAAGACTGCGAAAAGCTGGCTGCCGGCGATCTCCACGAATTGATGCGCTGCTGGGAAATCTATCATCGTATCTGGACGGTGGAATCTCACCTGCGTCACATTCAGTTCCGCAAAGAGACCCGCTATCCCGGCTTTTATTATCAGGCCGACTATCCGGGACAGGATGATGAAAACTGGTTCTGCTTTGTCAACTCCAAGTATGATCCCAAAGCCGGAACCTGGGATATTTTCAAGAAAGAATACATCAAGATTATCCCGGATTAATGATGGATATGCATTCGCATAAATAAATATGCCTCCAGGCGCCTTGTTCTTAGGTGCCTGGAGGTTTTTATTAATTTGAAATCGTTTTTTAAAACCCCTGAACTTCAGAACTTCTGACACCGGAACAGACGATACATCGGCATTTACGAGGTTTTTCGCATTGTTAAGCTTTGGGTATTGGCATAATGGCCGATTTCGCCAAATCAGTCTTTACGGCTCGGCCTTCGCAGCCGCGTCGGCGGAGCAGGCTGGATACGACGGCTGAACAGAATTCCGGTTCGTTTTGTTTTGCCGTTGTGCCCTCACACCAGCAGGAATTTGTCGTCCATTCATTCCAATTAAATGTGTGAACCCTTGCGATGCTTAACGAAGCGTCAGGATTTCTGAATCTTATTGTCTACGGAGGGATAGCATGACAGAAAGCAAAGCAGCCCCTTCAAATGGGAGCATTTTGGTTGTTGGAGGAGGGATAAGCGGGTTGACAACGGCCCTCGAGGCTGCCGAAGTAGGGTACGAAGTGTTTATAGTGGAAAAAAATCCTTACCTTGGCGGAAGAGTGGCGCAGTTGAATAAATATTTCCCCAAGCTATGCCCTCCAAGCTGCGGATTGGAAATCAATTTTCGACGCATTAAAGACAACCCGAAAATAAAAGTGTTGACCCTGGCAGAGGTGGATAAGGTCGAGGGCGCACCGGGCAGCTATAATGTCACCGTTAAACTGAATCCGAGATATGTCAACGAGAACTGCACCTGTTGCGGTGATTGTGAGGCGGCCTGTGAAACGGAAATCTCCAGCGATTTCGATTTCGGAATGAAAAAAATAAAGGGCGCTTATCTGCCCTTTGAAATGGCGTTCCCCGCCCGTTATGTGATTTCACCTCAAATTATCGGAACCGAGGATGCCGAGCGGTGTAAGTCAGCGTGTCAATATGATGCCGTCGATTTGGACATGGCGGAAAAGACCATGGACCTTTCCGTGGGCGCCATTGTCTGGGCCACCGGCTGGGAACCCTATGATGCCTCAAAAATAGATAATCTGGGGTTCGGTCAGTATCCGAATATTATTACCAACATGATGATGGAACGTCTGGCCTCCCCCAACGGGCCGACCAAAGGAAAAATCACGCGTCCGTCGGACGGCAAGGAACCGGAAAGCATTGCTTTTGTCCAGTGCGCCGGGTCAAGGGATGAAAACTATCTTCCCTATTGTTCCTATATTTGCTGTATGGCGTCATTGAAACAAACCACCTACATCAGAGAACAGTATCCCGACTCGAAAGTCTATATTTTTTATATTGATGTTCGCGCACCGGGTCAGCGTTATGAGAAGTTTTACCAAAAAATTAAAGAAGACGAGAATGTCTCTTTGATCAAGGGCAAGGTTGCCGAAGTAGCGGAAGACCC
Source organism: Desulfobacterales bacterium (assembly GCA_022340885.1). Classification (GTDB taxonomy): domain Bacteria; phylum Desulfobacterota; class Desulfobacteria; order Desulfobacterales; family UBA11574; genus UBA11574. Next base: position 4,253 of record JAJDND010000095.1, read on the forward strand.
GGAAACCGGAAATATCACCGTTACGGCAGAGAATGCCGTTACCGGGGAGAAGGTCAGACAGACGGTTGAGATGGTTGTTCTGGCCACCGGGATGCAGCCGACGACCGCAGCAGCCAAACCGCCGGCTGACCTGAAATATAACGAAGACGGCTTTATCATCAATGATTTTGAAAAAGGCGGGATGTTTGCGGCAGGATGCGCCAACAAACCGGCGGATGTGGTTTCCTCGAACCAGAATGCGACCGGTATGGCCCTTAAAGCGATTCAAACCCTGGTGAAGAGGTAGGAGGTTATCCATGGATAAAAAATATGGTGTATATATTTGCACAGGTTGCGGCATCGGGGATGCCCTAAATATTAAGGCGCTGTGCGAAGTCCCTGAAGAAGAAGGCCTTCCGGTTCAAACGCATCCTTTTCTGTGCGGAAAGGATGGGGTTGAACTCATCAAAAAAGATATCGCCGATAAGGGCATCAACACAATGGTGATCGCCGCCTGTTCGCGTCGCGTAAACTTCGATATATTTAAGTTTGACGGCTGCATTGTAGACCGGGTAAATTTGAGGGAACAAGTAGTATGGTCCCATCCCCGATCGGAATTCCCGGCGCTGACCGAGGATCAGATCGATGACGGCGTCCATTTCGACCGGCTTCAAATGCTGGCCGAAGATTATCTGAAAATGGGGATGGCGAAGGTTGAGAAGATCAAGCTGCCGGAACCTTACCAGGTGGAAACCTTTAGCAACAAAATTCTGGTCATCGGCGGCGGTATCACCGGCATTTCGGCCGCCCTCGATGCCGCCAAAGCCGGCTATAACGTCACCATCGTCGAAAAAGAAGCCTCACTCGGCGGATATGCGGCCAAGGTCCGCAAACAGTTGCCGGATCAAGATCCCTATGACACCCTCGCATTGCCGGCGGTGGAAAGTAAAATCAGGGAAATAGAGAGCTACGACAATATCACCGTTCGAACGGGCACCCTGGTTGCCCGTCTGGCCGGCGAGCCCGGCAATTTTACCGTAACGCTGAAAAAACCCGGAGAAAAGATCGAATTTGATGTTCCGTACCCGCTGCCGGAAGAGATGAAATTTGACGAAAACGGCAAGGAACTGGATGTTGAAGCGCAGCATAAACGCTTTCTGGAGTATAATAAGGGCAAGGTCGATATTCTGAAGTTCGATCCCAGCGGCGAAAAATTCGGCGCCGTGGTCCTTGCCGCGGGCTGGCGGCCCTATAAACCCAAGGACGATGAATTTTCACATCTGGGATACGGTGAACTGCCGGATGTCGTCACCAACCATCAGTTTGAAGAAATGGCGGCCAAAGGAAAAATCATCACCTCGGACGGCAGAGAAGCTAAATCCGTTGTTTTTATCCAATCTCCGGGCAAGGGCGAAGACGATGCCGATTTCAATTATTGCGGTTCGGTGACCAGCATGGTGGCGCTCAAGCAGGCCAAATACGTGCGGGAAGATTATACCGACGGCAAGGCGTATATCTTCTACCAGCATATGCGGACTCCCGGTCTCTTGGAAAATTTTTATAAAAGCATCCAGCAGGATGAGGGGATTTTTCTGACCAAAGGCGAGGTCATCGGCGTCTCTAAAAACGGCAGCGGCATGATTGTCGAAGCCGACAACACCCTGCTGGGAGAAAAGATGAAGGTCAAAGCCGATATGGTGGTGCTCGCTACCGGTATGGTCCCGGTTACCGTGGATGACCCAGTGGTAAATATGGCGTACCGTCAAGGACCGGCGTTTCGGGACATCGGTCTTTTCGAAGGATACTGCGATTCCAATTATATCTGCTTCCCCTATGAAACCCAGAGGACCGGTATCTATGCGGCCGGCGCGGTTCGACGCAGCATGACCATGGAAGAATCAGTGGAAGATGCCACCGGCGCCGCTTTAAAGGCCATCCAGTGCATCGAGTCGGTCAACCGGGGCGTTTCCGTGCATCCGCGTTCCGGTGATATGACATACCCGGATTTCTTTTTTCAAAGATGCACCCAGTGCAAGCGATGTACCGAAGAATGCCCGTTCGGCGCCCTCGATGACGATGAAAAGGGAACGCCCAAACCGAATCCGGCGCGATGCCGGCGGTGCGGCACCTGCATGGGCGCCTGTCCCGAGCGCATTATCGGTTTCGCCGATTACAATATCGACAGCGTCGGTTCCATGGTCAAGGCCATCAATGTTCCTTCCGAAGATGATTACGAAGAGCCGCCCATGCGGATTATCGGGTTCGTATGTGAAAACGATGCATACCCGGCCATCGATATTGCCGGCTTGAATCGACTGTCTTATTCAGCAGATGTTCGGTTTATTCCGGTTCGATGCCTGGGTTCGATGAACGTCATCTGGATAAAAGACGCCCTTGCACAAGGCATGGACGGTGCGTTTCTGCTGGGTTGCAAGTATGGTGACGACTACCAGTGCCACTTTATCAAAGGGAGTGAGCTTGCGGATATCAGAATGAAAAAAATCGGTGATGCCCTCTCAAGTCTGGCGTTGGAAGATGAACGGGTGGCCCAGTTCGAAGTGGCCATTGATGAATATGACAAGCTGCCGAAAATGATTAATGATTTTGTGGAAAACGTAGAAGAACTTGGCCCGAACCCGTTTAAAGGATTTTAAGGATTGATAATGGATGATCGGCGATTGAAAATTGTAAATTGATGTTGCGGGATATCGATCCGTCATAAATCGCAGACATCCAATATAAGAGGAGGTATTCATATGACAGACAAATACCTGGTGGAGCCTGATGTAAACTTCATCAAAGAGATCATCGGGCTTGGGGGCGACACCTTGAAAAAGTGCTTTCAGTGTGCAACCTGCTCGGTGGCCTGCCCCATTTCTCCGGACACAAAGCCTTTTCCCCGAAAGGAAATGGTCGCCGCATCATGGGGGTTAAAAGATAAGCTGGTGGGCAATCCCGACATCTGGCTGTGCCACAATTGCGGAGACTGCACAACCAGGTGCCCCCGGGGCGCAGCGCCGGGGGATGTTTTGGGAGCTGTTCGTTCTTATGCCGTTACGGAGTATGCCGTCCCCAAAGCCGTGGGGAAGGCTGTCAAGGATCCGAAAAAACTGCCCATTCTTTTGGCCGTACCGGTAGTGATTTTTCTGGCGGTGGGTCTGATCCTTAAGCTTTTCGGTGTCAATTGGCTCAATTTTTCACCACACGGCGGGGAAATCTGGCAGGATCATTTTATTTCCAATTACCTGGTGGATTCCATAATGGTTCCCACATTTTTTGGGGCGATTGCTGTCTTTGCCCTGGGCCTCAAACGCTTCTTGGCGGATATACATGCCAATGCCCTTGCCGAAGGAAAAACCGATAAAGAGAAGATCGCCCCGGCCGGATTTATAAAGGCCCTGTTGCGTGTTGTACCGACAATTCTAAGACATCAAAAGTTTAATGAATGTTCCGAAAACAGCGAACGAACCACTCCCCACATGATGGTGTTACTCAGTTTTATCGGTCTTTTTGTTGTCACCACCTGTTTTTTTCTGGCGGAGTGGGTCTTTCTCATCGATGGACCGTATTCCCAGCTCAATCCGATTAAATGGCTTGCCAATGTCAGTGGCATCGCTTTGATCATCGGCGGCTTTTTGTTGATAAAAAACCGTGCTGCGAAAAAAGATCAGGTTTCGACTTACTGGGACTGGGCACTGGTCTGGCTGGTGCTTCTTTTGGGATTGACCGGACTGCTGACTGAAACAGCCAGACTGGGAGGTATTGCCTGGCTGTCATATTCTCTTTATGCGATTCACCTTGTGCTGGTATGGTCTCTATTTGCCTACACCCCGTTTTCAAAGCTGGCCCATCTCGTTTATCGAACCGTTGCCCTGACTTATAACGAGTATTCAGGGAGGCAATAGATTCGAATCAGCAATTCAGGTGACCTAAAAAAGGGGAGACAAAATGTCTCCCCTTTTTCGTTAAACACTGTCGACAAGCGCCGAAAAGCGCGCCAATCTATCGTTTTTTATTTTTTGTTATCGCCGGTGGCCGCCCCGTGCAGCTTGACTTCCACCTTCTCCGTCAATCCTTCATAGTATTCTCTCAGGATCTCAACCACTTCATCACGACCGAAATGATCCGGCAGCTCCCCGCCTTCCGACAGGAGCTTTCGCAGCATGGTTCCGGAAAGCAGCACCCGGTCCGCCTTGTCATGGGGGCAGGTTCTCAGGGATGCCATGCCGTCACATTTGTAACAGTAGAAGGTCCAGTCGATTTTCAACGGTGTACAAAGCAGGGCTTTGCCGGATTCGCTGGGTTGGGGAATTTTGTCGAAAATGGTCTGCGCTTCGAACATGCCGTAGAAATCACCCACCCCGGCGTGGTCACGGCCGATGATCATGCGGGAGCATCCGTAATTCTGTCGGAAGGTGGCATGCAAAAGGCCCTCTCTGGGACCGGCATAGCGCATGTCCAGCGGATAGCCGCCCTGGACCACATTTTGATCCACGAAATAGTTCTTGACGAGGGCATCGATGCATTTGACGCGCACTTCGGCCGGGATGTCGCCGGGTTTCAGATTTCCCACCAACGAATGAATGTAGACGCCGTCACACACTTCCACGGCGATTTTGCAAAGATATTCGTGGGATCTGTGCATGGGATTTCTGAGCTGCAGCGCAGCGATTTCGCTCCATCCTTTTTCTTCGAAAATTTTGCGGGATTCTTCAGGTCTCATGTAGACACCGGCATATTTGGTGGGGAATTCGCCTTCACTGAGCACCTTGACCGGTCCGGCAAGGTTGACATCTTTTTGATTCATCACCATTTGCACGCCGGGGTGATCGTCTTTGGCGATTTTCCAGAATTCTTCCGGGGTCGGGGTCCCTTCACCCATATAAACTTTTTCACATTCGAATTTTTTGTCGGCGTCGGTCAGTTCATATTTTTCCGCGATCTTCATGGTGCCCATGATTTCGCCGCTGTCCGGATCGCAGAGGGCGATTTCATCACCGTTGTTGAGGCCGTCAGCATCGGCTTTGTCCACGGAAAGGGTTACCGGGATAGGCCAGAAGGTTCCGTCGGCCAGCAAGAAATTTTCACAAACACCTTTCCAGTCCGCTTTGGTCATGAAGCCCGTCAGGGGGCTAAATCCGCCGATACCCATCATAATCAAATCGCCAACTTCTCGATGGGACATGGTGATCTTTTTCAAGCCCTGGGCCCTTTTCTTTTCTGCCTCAAGCTCGGCGCCTTCGAGCAGGCAGCAGGTCAAACCTTTGCCGCCATGGGGTGGAATTAGTTTTGACATTGGTTACCGTCTCCTTTCTCTTTTTTTTATGATAATAAATGGCTTTTTCAATACCATATCAATTTTCACAAAGGCGAATTATTAGTAGGGATTAAGGCGTTTGTCAAGGAGAATCACTGAGGCCTTTGAAAAACACTTCCTTTTGCCCGATCCGCCGGAGGCGGACAAGTCTCAGCGCCTGCCCCGTGAAATGCGAAGACTATTTCTCTGGGGTCAGACTCAAATTTTAATCCTCGAAATACCAACTGTATTCCTGTGGTTAAAATTTTCCTCTTCCTTGATATCGAAAAAATTAAACATTTTTCAAAGGCCTCATTCATTTACTAAAGCCCTCAAAGAATGCCTATGATGGTGACCTCTATGGTTCGTTTTCTCGGGCGGTTGTCGTGATTGACGGCAACCACCTGCTGCCAGGTTCCCAGTCCGAGCCTTCCGTTTCGAACCGGCAGGGCAATGGACGGACCGAGCAGCGCTGCCTGGACATGGCTGTGTCCGTTGCCGTCGTGCCAGGCTTTTTCATGGGCATATTCCAGACCCGGCGGTGTCAGGGTTCTGATGGCCCTTTTCAGGTCCTCGATAACACCGGGTTCGTATTCTATGGTGGTGATCGATCCGGTGGATCCCACGACCGTCGCAGAGAGAGTGCCGGTCTGGATCTCCGATTCATGGATCAGGTTTTCAAGGGCCGGGCTAATATCGCACATATCCGGCCCGACGTTTAATTCGGCCTCAACGGATGCACAGAATATGGATACGGGTTTCATTGTCATCCTCCGATTGGAAGTTTAAAGTGCCTAAAGTTAATTATCTGCTGATATCGAAGCAAAATATCCTAACATATCACACCACACGGGCTCCAAACTTAAATATTAGAGAAGTCCTACCTCCCAGTTCCATAGCCCGGGTCTTTTTTTCAGTGACACATTTTTTGGGATCGGTTCCATAAGATTTACAAACAGACGGTAACCTTGTTTTTCGAGGGTTTTTCTATGGGCGTTTAAATCAAGCCGCCAGTTGGGGTACACCCAATAATCGGATTCGATTTTTGTGGCCCAGGCTGCTTCGCCTTTGGGGCTGGTAAAAAGCATTCCGGTTTCCAGTCGGTCGGACAATACGCGGGAAACACACAAGGGCCAACTGCCGTAAAGAATAACTCCCAGAGGCAAAGGGCTCTGCCCGGGGAGCATTAAATAATCTTTTTGCCCGAGCTCGGGAGTGACGATAGCCCCTTTGAAACCCATAGATACCAGAATCCTGATGGCCGAAGCATTGGCGATATTGCAAAAGGGGCCGGCCCACAGGATAATTTTTTTAACATCCTTAAAAAGTGCATGCTGCCATGGCGCATTCAGCACGAAGTGTCTGGCGCCTGTATTTTGCAGCAGATCGATGATTTCTGTAAATTCTTTTTCGTTTTCCGGCCAGATCACCGGGGGCAGCCACCACCATATCCGGGACCGGAGTTTTTTGGGAAGCTTTGCTGCCGATTGCTTGGAAAGCCAAAGTCCTGTCGTATCGTAAGGTTTAATGTTACCCGGTTGACGAAAAACGATAAGGTTGGTAATTTTCTTTTTCTTTTCAAATCTTTTGGAATGTTGCTCGGTGAAAACCGACCGGGAGGGCGGCAATACCGGTGTTTGGATCAGGTTTTTTTCGAGTCTCGTTATCTTGTCCATAAGGTCTTTTTCCCGGCGGTCGATCAAAAATACCGGGATATTTTTGGCGCCGTTCTTTTTCCATAGGGGCTTTAATACAAGACGGCCCCCTTTTGGAATATACCGGGCCATTCTGACAGTTCTGTGCCACTTTTCGTCCTCATATCCGATGCGAATAAGATCGCCCGGCAACAGCATTTCTTTTGGGTTTAAAAACGGTTGTTGGGCAGTTCCTTTAACGGTTCCAACGAAAAGTCCGGATCCGGTTCGACTATCAAGATGGATCGGATTTTGAGGTCTTTGCGGCAAAAAATGATAATGGGTACCGGATCTTCCCAATGTATATGACAACAGTTCGAGCGCCTCTTTTTTTACTTTGGGATCGGCGCCGTGGTCTCTTAGCATTCGATAGGCTTTGATCGTATAAAAAACCGTGTGCGGACCTTTTTTACGGCCTTCGATTTTCCACGTGCGGATTTGCGGAATCTTCATGAGGACTTTTACGAGCACATCCAGGCTGAGATCCCAACAGGAAAAGAATCTGTTATTTCGATCTTTTTGACGGTACACCCGGCGACAGGGCTGGACGCACCGTCCACGGAGACCGCTTTTTCCGCCAAGATAACTGCTCCAGTAGCATCTTCCGGAAACACCATAGCAAAGCGCGCCGTGTATGAATATTTCCAGGTCCAGCCCTTTGGGACAGGCCATGGCCATGGCTTTGACTTCGTCGATATTCAGTTCCCTGGGAAGCACGACCCGGCGAACGCCGAAGCTGTTTTGAATCTGTTCAAGGGCCGCTGGAAAACTGACATTGGACAAGGTCGAAAGATGAATTTCGCCTTTAAAGCCGATTTGGCAGGCGAGGTCGACAAAAGCCAGGTCCTGAATGATAATGCCGTCCGGTTTCACATGGCTGTTCAGTTGTTGGAGCAGTCTGGCGGCCGTATGCAGCTCATCGGGCTTCAACAGGGTGTTCAACGCCACATGGACCCCGACCCCTTTGTCATGGGCCAGCAGCGTTAAGGGGACAAGCTCCTCTATGGTGAAATTTTCAGCGGCCATCCGTGCCGAAAAATGGCGAAGTCCGCAGTAGATTTCATCGGCACCCGCGGCAAGGGCTGCCAGAAAAGCGGTCCTGTCGCCGGCCGGTGCCAGGATCAAAGGCCGGGACGGGATGGCTGGTTCGTGATTATTCATACAGTGTTCGGTGTTCAGTGTTCAGAGTTCAGAATACAAAGCTTCCGGGTTTAGGGTTTGACAGCAACAATAACCATTTCGGAAGGTATTATCAAGTTAGACGGCGAACAAATACCCTTGCCCTGGCGATATCTTGTGTTATATTCAAGATTAAAAGAAACTCAAAATTCAACAAACTCGAAAGGATATCGTTATGAAACTTGCAGTCAGCGGCAAAGGGGGCGTCGGGAAAACGACCTTTTCAGCGCTTTTGATACGGACCTTGAACGCACAGGGAAAACATGTGCTGGCCATTGATGCGGATCCGGACGCCAACCTTGCAGCGGCGCTGGGCATACCGGATGCCGACAGCATTACCCCCATTTCGGAGATGAAAGAACTCATATTCGAGAGAACCGAAGCAAGACCGGGCAGCATCGGCGGTTTTTTCAAACTCAACCCCAAAGTGGATGACCTTCCGGAAGCACTGTCGGCAAGACTGGACGGCATCAAGCTGATGCGTCTTGGGGGCGTTCAAAAAGGGGGCGGCGGCTGCATCTGTCCGGAAAGCACCCTGTTGCGGGCGCTGATCACCCATATTGTCCTGGCACGGGATGAAGTGGTGGTGATGGACATGGAAGCCGGCATCGAACATTTGGGAAGAGCCACCGCTTCGGCGGTGGATCGCTTGATCGTTGTGGTAGAACCCGGCCGGAGAAGCATGGATACCGCCGGTCATATTCGAAAGCTTGCTTTGGAAATCGGACTTAAAAACATCGTCCTCGTGGGCAATAAAATCCGGAACCCGAAAGACGAGCTGTTTTTGAAGGAGCATTTGAGCGATTTCGAGTTTCTCGGATTTATTCCTTATGACGAAGCCTTAATAGAAGCGGATCTAAATGGTATTTCGCCGTTTGATGTCAATTCGGCTGCAAAGGAAAATGTTACGGCGATGATTGCCGGAATTTAATGAGCGGTTCAACACGACACCATTATAAAGCAAAAAGAAGAAAAGGCGGATACAGCCGGCGGCGCAGACCCCCCAAGATCAGACCTGGGGCGGATGCCGGGCTCAAGCGGATTTTTGCGGGTATCGGCGTCCCTGATGAGATGCCATTTAAACCCGATCCTTTTCAGATCCGGGCATTGGCGGCGATTAAACGCTCAGATTGTCTGGTGACGGCACCAACCGGATCCGGGAAAACATGGATTGCCGAGCAAGCCATCGCCAGGATTCTGAAAAAGGGGGGACGATCGTGGTATGCCTCCCCTCTAAAAGCGTTGAGCAATACGAAATACGGTGAATTTTCGCGGCTGTTCGGTCCGGAAAATGTCGGCATTTTAACCGGCGACCGAAAAGAACATCCGGATGCACCCGTTATTGTGGGAACCACCGAAATCCTTCGGAATCAACTGTACGACGCCATGTATCAGGGCGTGACGCTCATGACCGATTTTGTTGTTCTGGACGAAGCGCATTTTTTGGGAGATGAAGACAGGGGGGTTGTATGGGAAGAAATCATGATTTACCTTCCATCACGGATACCGCTACTGTTGCTCTCGGCCACCATCGGGAATGCAAAGGACATTGCCCATTGGCTTTCCGGTATCCGTTTAAAGGAGTGCATTGTTGTCGAAGAAATCAAAAGATCCGTGCCGCTGCACCCCCTTTTTTTTCACCCTTCCGGAACCCTGTTTCCGCTGCTTTCCCGGGGAAGTCCGAAAAAAGGCAGATTGTCCAAAAAAGTGGCCTCTTATGTGAGCTCAAACCGACCGCTGCTTCTTTCGCCGCCCCATAAGTTGCCGCCTTTCGGGGATATTTTACACGTACTCAATAAATACCGGCTCCTCCCGGCGATATTTTTCCTCAAATCCAGAGCCGATTGTGACAATGCCCTCGATCTGTGCGATCAGAACTTGGGAAACAATTTGACGAGAAAAGATAGGCGAAGCCAAAGAATCGAAGAACTTGTGGCGAATAATGCCCACATTACCCGCCACCGGCAAATGTGGCACCTCGAACAATTGGCAGTGGGCGCCCACCACAGCGGACAGCTTCCGGCATGGAAACTGGTGCTGGAAACCCTGATGACCGAAGGACTTTTGGATGCCGTCTTTGCCACGTCAACCGTTGCGGCCGGTGTCAATTTTCCGGCAAGGACCATCGTCTTGTTGAACTCCGACCGGTTCAACGGCAGGGAGTTTCTGCCGCTTTCTCCGACGGAGTTTCATCAAATGACCGGCAGAGCAGGACGAAGGGGAATGGATCATATCGGCTTTGCGGTGGCGATTCCCGGCAAATTCATGGACATTCGACTGACGGCAAAGTTGATGTCTTCGCCGCCGTCGGATGTGTCCAGCCAGATCAAAATAAACTTTTCCATGGTACTCAATCTTCTTTTGTCCCATTCGCCGGATCAGATCGAAGACCTGTTGCGAAAATCCTTCGCAGCCCATCAGATGTTTCATGCGAAAAAAAAACAGCGGCGCCAACAATCCGCGGAAAATGATCCCAAACAGCTCTGGCAGGCTTTTATGCGTCATCTCGATTTCTTAAAGGAAACCGGTTATGCGGAAAAGAGCGGCCGGCTCACCGCCGACGGCGTATGGGCCTCTCAACTTCGAGTGGATCATCCATTGATGATTGCCGAAGGCTTCCGGAGAGGGGTTTTGCCGAAAAATGATCCCATGCTCTTTGCCGCGATCATGACGATATTTGTCAGCGAACGGGAATCCGACGAAAAAGTCGACAAGGCATTTATGTCTAAAGCCTTGATCGGCAGCTTTTTCAAGGTGAAAAAAGGACTGGCATCATTTTCAGCCCGGATGACCAAAAAAGGTTTTGAAACCCGACCGCTGATGTTGTCGCCGGCGGCGATGATCTATGCCTGGGCGTCCGGGTTGCCCTGGGAAAAGGTGCTGGACATCGGAAAAATGGAAGAGGGAGACCTGTGTATGCTGATTCTCAGGACGGCGGACAACCTGAGGCATGTAAGAGCCCTTAAAGACGTCTTCCCCGAGGCAGCCTTGGCCGCAAGTGAGGCAATAGACCTTATCATGAGAAATCCGGTGGTGATGGAGTATGATCTGTGATGAATCCGACAAATCGGGTGCTCTGAAAAATTGGAGTTTCAGCAACGGGGACATTACGGTTTAAATCTCGAAATGGTGGTTGCAGCATCTGGTCAGGGAAAACAGGTGGATATTCAGATCCGGGGAAAAGATAACCGACCGCATAAATAATCGGAATCGATTGCAGTGTCGGCAATACGAAGAAAGGTTATAAAATTCATGACCCGAACACAAAACGACGAAAAATTGATGGCTGAGGGATATCGGAAAGCCATGGACCTGCTGGGAGAATGCAGCCGTCCCGAGGGGTTTCTGGCCAGCCCGACAGACGATGAGAATTACCGGCGCATTTGGGGGCGGGACAGCGTTATCATCGGCCTGGCCGCCCTGTTGACCGAGGATAAAGAACTTCATGACACCTTCAAACGCAGCCTCGAAACACTGGCCCGCCACCAGGGACCCCACGGTGAGATACCCAGCAACGTAGACCCAAAAAGCCAACGGGTGAGCTTCGGCGGCATGGCCGGTCGGGTGGATGCGGACCTATGGTTCGTCATCGGCTGCGGGGAATACTGGAAAGCGACCGGTGACCGGGATTTTATTGGAAAAATGCTGCCGGTCATCGAAAAAGTACGGTTTCTGCTTGGCGCCTGGCAGTTCAACAACCGGGGACTGCTTTATATCCCGGCCACCGGAGACTGGGCCGACGAGTATCTGCACAACGGCTATGTTCTTTACGATCAACTCCTCTATCTCCAGGTGCTTCGCACCATAGGAGAAATCCGGACCCACTGGCACGACAGCCATGACCATCGGCTCGACGAACAAAAAAGCCGGCTAAAGCACCTGATCCGGGACAACTACTGGTTCACCGACGATGCCGATGTGCCGGACGATGTCTACCACGACGTCATCTACCAAAAGGGGAAAAAGATTGCCGCCGGCATTAAGAATCGCTACTGGATGTCTTTTTTCTCTCCCCATGGATATGGGTACCGGTTTGATGCCCTGGCCAACATTTTTGCCTCTCTTTTCGACGTGGCGGACGAAGGGCGCCGACGGCTCGTGGACCGCTATATCGAACAGGAACTGGCGGACGAAAAGCTCAAGCTGGTGCCGGCCTTCCATCCGGTGATCACCCCCGTGGACAAGGATTGGGAAGAGCTTCATATCATTTTCTCCTACCATTTCAAAAACCGGCCCTATGAATATCACAACGGCGGCCTCTGGCCCATGATCACCGGCTTTTATGTGGCCGACCTGAGCCGGCGCGGTTTGATGGATGCGGCCCGGGAATACCTGATCGGGATCCATCGGGCCAACCGCATGGACATGGAAGGAGAGGCCTGGGGGTTTCCCGAGTATGTCCACGGCAAGGAACACACCCCGGGCGGCACCCGTCATCAGGGCTGGAGCGCGGCCGCCGCTGTCATCGGTCATAATGTCCTAAAAGGAAAGGAGATGTTTCGTATCCATGGATGATCCAACTGAGATTCTGTTATGCAGCGACCTGGACCGCACCATTCTTCCCAACGGCGAGGCACCCGAATCACCGGGCGCCCGGGAGGTCCTGCGCCGGATCGCCCGGCGTGCGCAGATTCGCCTGGTATATGTCAGCGGTCGAAACCGAAAATTGATCCAAGACGCCATCGAGAACTATCGCCTGCCCTTGCCTGATTTCGCCATTGGCGATGTGGGTACGACGATTTACGACCTGGATAAAGGGAGCTGGAACAAGTGGTCGGCCTGGAACGATGAGATTTCCAAAGACTGGCCCGAAGGGGGCCATGACGAACTGGCCGGCATGCTGTCGGACATGGCCCAACTTCGCCCGCAGGAATCCGAGAAACAAAACCGTTTCAAGCTGAGCTATTACACCGACGCTGACGCCGACCAGCAGGTGCTCGTTCAGGAGATCCGCCAGCGGCTCAAAAGTCGCGGTGTCCGGCCCAGCGTCATCTGGAGCGTAGACGAACAGCGTGATGTCGGGCTGATCGACGTGTTGCCGGAGCGGGCCAACAAGGTCCACGCGGTCAGATTTCTGGCCAAAAGTCAGGGTATTTCAAAAAATCGGGTGGTCTACGCCGGAGACAGCGGAAACGATTTGGCGGTGATGGTCAGTGACATTCAGTCGATACTGGTTCGAAACGCCGCCGAAACGGTCCGGCGCGAAGCGCGCGAATCGGTTGAAAAAAGCGGGCTCGAGGAAACCCTATATGAGGCAAAGGGCGGATTTTTAGGTATGAACGGCAACTACACCGCCGGGGTGCTGGAGGGCCTGGCACACTTTCTGCCCGTTACCCGTGAGTGGATCGAAAAAGCACTTGTCGGGTCCAAATCCGTCGTCCCGTCAGTTCCTCGATGATTTTTACGACGCTCGGGCAGCCAGCCAATCCGATACTTATCCGGTTTTAAGAAGAATGACTTCTTGACAGTGCGATCGGCATTCGATTATCTAGATAAGAATTGTAATTATCGGCTGCTCGAACCCGAAACTACTTCATATTGCTATGTCATGTCGGGGCCCGCAACCAAAAAATTTTCACTGATTCGTATTCAATCAGGAAATTCTTATCATACACCATGTCCTTTTTGAAGGACACTGTTCAGCTAAATTTCCATTGCAACTTAAAGAAAAACCGCGAACATCTCGGATTAATGGGTCGTGTTGTTAATTATCCCGATTAAACGTGATTAACAACCAGCGCCGATGCATTGATTCTTGTGAAACGAACCGGGTGTTTTGCACCCGGATGCAAGTTCAACGTCGAAAGTACTGACATGTTTTTTAAATTTCGTTCAATGGCCGAAAATTCAAGCAACTCGCTCATCGGTCCTTTTCAGGGAACATCCCCCGCTCTTCTTGAAAAACGCATGAAGAAACTGGGCAGGCCCATCGGTGCGAAGCTGGCAAGGGGGCTTGCCGGCCAGGCAGAGCAAAATATCCGTCAGCGGCTCCAAAATGGCGGCAAAAAAATGCCGCCGTTCCGGCATCTCGATGGAAAAGAAGTCAATGCCTTATTGAGCTATCTGAAGGCGCATGTCGGGGCTCCCGAATCTCAGGGGAAACCCGTGCTGGTGATGCAGTCCGTTTCCCGGGTGGGAGAGCATCTGGTGAAGGGAACCTGCCAGATCTGTCACGATGCAACGGGTCCGGGAGTCGGGCGCATGGGGATGATGCGAGGGATTATTCCGTCGTTGGCCAGTTTCCCCTGGGAACAGTCGATGCAAAGCATCGTCTGGCAGGTGGAACTCGGATCGCGGATGATGATGATGGGCGGGCAGCGAATGCCGGCATATCCCTATATCACCGCCGAAGAATCCGCCGCGGCGTATCTGTATCTTTTGCAGTATCCGCCGTATTACTAAATAAATACGGCATCGTACAGGTTGTTGGCATGTATTTGATATTTGGGGATTTTTATTCTGTTTTCAAAAATCCGTCATTGACAATGGGGACGACGTGCCATAATTTTAAATAAGTATGGTCGCCGTAATATGGCGGCGGCTTGATCTTTGGTTTTGCGATATGTTCTTAGGCATGACACTGCCGGACACAAGTCTGCGGTAAACAAATTTAAGCTTTTCCTAATTCCGGTAAAAATACTGGTTCAAAACAGCCTCTTTTTTTTGCAGACAGAATTAGAAAGGGTCAAAATAGACCCCGCCGATGGGAAATACCCTTTTATCTCAATTCAAATACAACAAATACCCGGTTGAAATACTGTAAAGTGTGAATATACGGTCAACACCGTTTATAACAATTTTAAAAATAATGCATTTTTTGACGTCACATAGATTCGGGCAGGGCTGTAAAAAAACATTGAATATAGAAAGGTATATATCGCCATGACAGATGAAAAAAAACTTCACGAACTCAGAGAACTGTCTAAATTGATACGATATTTCATTCTGAGCGCCACGACCCATGCCGGTTCCGGACATCCGACGTCTTCACTGTCGGCAACCGAGCTGATGTGCGGCCTCTTTTTCGGAGGCGGTTTCAGGTATGATCTCGACCGGCCGGATCACCCCAACAACGACCGGTTGATTTTTTCCAAAGGCCATGCTTCTCCGCTTTATTATGCGCTGTGGGCGGCCGCCGGAAAGCTTTCAGAAGATGACCTCATGACGTATCGTCAATTCGGAAGCCCCCTGGAGGGTCATCCCACGGTCTCATTTCCCTTTACGGAAGCGGCCACCGGCTCTTTGGGCCAAGGCCTTTCCATCGGCGTGGGGATGGCGTTAAACGCAAAATATCTCGACAAACTGCCATACCGGACATATGTCCTTCTCGGCGATAGCGAAATGGCGGAAGGGTCGCAGTGGGAGGCCATGGAAATCGGCGCATATTACAAGTTGAATAATCTCATCGGTATCCTCGATGTCAACCGGCTAGGTCAGCGGGGCGAAACCATGTACGGTCATGATCTGTCGGCCTATGAACAGCGAATTTCCGCCTTCGGATGGAAAACCATCCTCATCGACGGCCATTCTTATTCCGAGGTTCTTGAAGCCTATCAAAAAGCAATCAGCGTCCAGGACCGGCCGGTGATGATCATTGCCAAAACCATTAAGGGAAAAGGCGTTTCATTTATCGAAGACAAAAATGGCTGGCACGGCATCGCGCTTTCAAAAACGGACTGTGAACGCGCCGTAAAAGAACTGGGCGCTATTGACAAATCGGTCCGTGGACGAATTTCGATGCCGGAAGACCGCCGGCCCGAAGATGTCACAGCGAACCCGGCCGAGGCCATGCACTACCCGAACGATAAGCCCGTTGCCACCCGTGATGCTTACGGCAACGCGCTGAAACGGATTTACCGGCAATTTCCGAAGATCGTGGCCGTCGATGGCGAAGTGAGCAACTCGACCCGTGCGGAAAGATTTAAAGACGCCTATCCGGACCGGTTTTTTGAAATGTATATTGCCGAACAAAATATGGCCGGTGTCGCCCTCGGGCTCGGGCGCCGGGGGAAAATTCCCTTTGCCTCCAGTTTTGCGGCTTTTTTGACGCGCGCCTTCGATCAGATACGGATGAGCCAGTATTCGGACGCGAACATAAAATTCGTAGGCTCCCACGCCGGAACATCCATCGGCCTTGACGGGCCGTCGCAAATGGGACTTGAAGACATCGCCATGTTCAGAACGATTGGCAACGGCGTGGTATTATATCCATCGGATGCCGTATCTGCGGAAAAGATGGTCGAACTGGCGGCCGAATACAATGGTATTGCATATATCCGCACCACACGGATGAAGACGCCGGTCATATATGATGCCAATGAGACTTTTGTGATCGGCGGAAGCAAAATATTAAAGAAAAACAAAAAAGACGCCGTCACCGTCGTCGGCGCCGGCGTTACACTCCATGAAGCCCTCAAGGCGTATGATGAGCTCCAAAAAGAAGGGATCTTCATCCGTGTTATCGATCTTTACAGCATCAAGCCCATCGATGAAGAAACCCTACAACAGGCCGCCAAAGAAACCTCGTGTATCATTACCGTTGAAGACCACTATCCGGAAGGCGGCCTCGGCGAGGCGGTCAGGAGCGGACTGGGTACGGTCTCGGTGCCGCTGTTTTCCCTGGCGGTGCGAAAGAAGCCCAAAAGCGGCAAACCCGCAGAACTTCTCGATTTTGAAGAGATCTCAAAGGATGCCATCATCCGAAGCGTTAAAGAAAATCTGAATTGATGGATAAACAAATCCTATGGCTCCAGGCGTCGCCGCTGGCCATGACGAAAGAAAACTGAAAGGAGAAAGGGCGATGAAGCAAAACCCGCTGCTTAAAGTACAGGAATTCGGACAGAGCATCTGGCAGGACTATATCCAAAGAAGCATCATCCTGTCCGGCGAGCTCAAACAGCTCATCGAGGAAGACGGCATCCGGGGAGTGACCTCCAACCCGAGCATCTTTGACAAGGCCATTGGCGGCAGCCGCGACTATGACGGTGACATTCGCGCCATGGCGCTGGAAGGCAAGAGCATCGAGCAGATCTACCGGTTTCTCACCGTCCGGGACGTCCGGGAAGCCGCCGACTGTTTCAGATCGCTGTATGACCGGTCTGAAGGAAAGCACGGGTTTGTCAGTCTGGAAGTCAACCCGCATCTGGCCCATGATGAAAACGGCACCCTCCGTGAGGCGCGGGAGCTGTGGAAAGCGCTGGACCGCCCGAATGTATTTATCAAAGTACCCGCCACCATAGAAGGCTTAAGCTGCATCCGCCGGCTCATCAGTGAAGGCATCAATGTCAATGTCACACTGCTGTTCGGCCTGCCGCGATACCGTGAGGTGGCCGATGCCTATATCAGCGGACTGGAAGACAGGATTGCCCAGGGCAAACCCATCGGCCGGGTCGCTTCTGTGGCCAGTTTTTTCTTGAGCCGGATCGACGTTCTGGTCGATTCGTTGCTGGAAAAGATCATTAAAAATGACACGGAAAAATCCGGCCCGGCAGAGAAGTGCCGCGGCCAGGTGGCCATTTCCAGCGCCAGGCAGGCCTATCAGCAATACAAACAAATTTTTCAAGACAAGCGTTTTCAAAAGCTTGCCGGCCAGGGGGCCAGGCCCCAGCGCCTTTTGTGGGCCAGTACCAGTACCAAGAATCCGGATTACGACGATGTCAAATATGTCGAAGCCCTTATCGGACCGGACACGGTCAATACCTTGCCCCAGGAGACCATCAAGGCGTACCGGGATCACGGCGATCCCGCACCCCGGCTGGAGCAGGACCTGGTTGCGGCCGCGGACGTACTTGAAAATCTCATCACGCTGGACATCAATATCGATAAGATTACCCAGGAACTTGAGGATCAGGGCATCGAGAAGTTCAACAAGCCCTACGACAGCCTCATGGAAACGCTCGAGAAAAAAAGGATGTCGGTGCTCGAAGAACCCATTGATGTTCAGCGGATCAACCTCGGCGATTATGGCCCTGAAGTTCAAAAACAGATCGACAGCTTGGAAAAAGATGATTTTGTCCCTCGCCTGTGGCAAAAGGATGCCGCGTTATGGCGCGCAGATCCAAAGGCGCAGGCGGTGATCCGCAATGCGATGGGATGGCTTCATGTGGCTGAAAAAATGGCGGAAAACGTAAAAGAGCTGACCGATTTTGCCCAAGAGGTCAAAAATGCCGGCTTTTCACATGTCGTTCACATGGGAATGGGCGGCAGCAGCCTGGCGCCCCTTGCCTTTCAACGGACATTTGCCGAAACACAACACGGGCTCGAGTTGATCGTATTGGACACCACGGACCCGGTTACCATTGCCGATATTGAAAAACGCGTACCGTTGAAAAACACCCTTTTCATCGTTGCCAGCAAATCCGGAACCACTGCCGAACCGCTGGCGTTTATGGAATATTTTTTTGAAAAAGTCAAAGCAGTAAAAAATAACAATGCCGGAGATAATTTTGCAGTGATTACAGACCCGAATACCCCCCTTGCGGATCTGGCCCGAAAACGGAATTTCAGACGCGTATTTTTCAATTTCGAAGACATCGGCGGCCGATTTTCCGCATTGTCGTATTTCGGCCTTGTCCCGGCGGCCCTGATGGGCATCGATGTGGCGGAACATCTGGTCAGATCGTTGAAAATGAAGCACGCCTGCGAATCGAAAACATCTATCCGCGAAAATCCCGGTGTCCAACTGGGGGCGCTGCTGGGTCAACTCGCCGCTCAGGGGCGAAACAAGGTCACTTTTCTGGTCCCACCGGCGATTTCCACTTTAGGGATATGGCTGGAACAGCTTTTGGCCGAAAGCACCGGCAAGAACGGCACCGGCCTGCTTCCGGTGGCCGGTGAACCCATCGGCTATCCGGCGGTATACGGGAATGACCGGGTGTTTGTCCATATCCGAATCAAAAATGAAATCGATGAGCGGCTTGATCGCAGCGTCGAACGGCTGCGCAAGGCTGGACAGCCCGTGGTGACCATTGAAATGGCCGACCGGACGGATCTTTCACAGGAATTCTTTCGCTGGGAAATTGCTACGGCAACGGCCGGCGCGGTTTTAGGGATCAATGCATTTGATCAGCCCAATGTCCAGGAGAGCAAAGACAATACCAATCGGCTGTTGAAGCTTGTCGAAGAAAAAGGCCGACTGCCGGAGGAAAAACCGACCTTTACCGACGGGCTGCTCGGCTTGTACGGAAAAGAGGATGTAAAGCTGACCAGCATTACCGAAGGTCTGACCCGTTTTTTTCACGGACAAATATCCCCCGGTGATTATGTTGCCATCCTGGCGTATCTCACCGAAGAAACCGCGACGGACGTCATCCTTGAAAACATTCGGTTGGCGCTGCAAGCCAAAATGCACATCGCAACCACCATGGGGTACGGGCCAAGGTATCTTCATTCAACGGGACAGCTTCATAAAGGCGGTCCCAATACGGGGATCTTTTTGTTGCTGACGACAGACCCGGCGGATGACATGAATATACCCGGAAAGCCTTATACTTTCGGCGTTTTCAGGCAGGCCCAGGCCAAAGGCGATCTGGAAGCATTGCAAAAGCACGGCCGCCGGGTATTGCGGATCCACCTGTTGGAAGACCAGGGCCGGGCGCTGCTGCAATTACAAGAATCGATGGATACCGCGCTGGCCGGGACAGCGTTATCGATATGAATCAAAAACCCATCACCACATTTTTTCTGGATATCGGAGGCGTTTTACTCACCAACGGCTGGAGTCACGATCTTAGAAAGCGCGCGGCCGACACGTTCGGACTCGATTATAAAAATATGGGTGAACGGCACAATTTGACGTTCGGCACATATGAAGAGGGAAAACTCAGCTTGGATCAGTATCTGAACCGGGTTGTTTTTTTCAAGGACCGTCCCTTTACCCGGGAAGATTTCAAGGCATTCATGTTTGCCCAGTCCGAACCCTTGCCGGAAATGATCGAGTTTGTCTGTCGGCTCAAACAAAGGTATCGGCTCAAAATTGCCGCGGTCAGCAACGAAGGGCGGGAGCTCACCATCTACCGGGTCAACAAATTCAATTTAAAAAGTTTTATCGATTTTTTCATCGCATCGTGTTTCGTGCATTTTCGAAAACCCGATGAAGATATCTACCGCATCGCTTTGGATTGCGCCCAGGTGCCGGCGGAAGAGGTCGTCTATATCGATGACCGCGCCATGTTCGTGGAAATCGCGCAGGGGTTGGGAATTCGAGGTATTGTTCATCGTGGATTCGAATCCACCCGGCAAAAGCTGAAAGAAATGGGGCTGGAGATTCATGCATGACCGTCAGCGCTAATCCACAGGCACTTTTAACTTGTTCGGCTTTAGGTAGACCAGCCCCATTCAGGGGTGAAATCAAAGCCGACCTCTCTGAGGTCGGATATTTACAATGTACAATTTCAGGAACCTTAATCCAGACCAGGAGAAATAGACATGGCAAATCATGATAACCATAAAAAATGCGATATCGGATTGATCGGGCTGGGAGTCATGGGGCGCAATTTTGCGCAGAACATGGCCGATCATGGATTTTCTGTTGCAGGATATGACCGGGACAAAGAAAAAAATCAGGCGCTGATGACTGAAAGGACAGAGCAACAGGATCTGCGGGTCGCTGACGACTTCAAAGAATTTATCGGGCTCCTTTCCCGGCCCAGGAGCGTGATGATGCTGGTGCCCGCAGGAGACCCCGTGGACGCCGTGATCGATGAACTCCTTTTGTATCTTGAACCCGGTGATCTCATTATCGACAGCGGCAATTCGCGGTTTACGGATACGAACCGGCGTATTGGATCGATAGAGAGCAAAGGGTTCCAATATCTGGGAATGGGAATGTCCGGCGGTGAAAGCGGGGCCCGCCGGGGTCCGAGCCTGATGCCGGGCGGAACCCGTAAGGGGTATGAGCGTATCGCCAAAATTCTTGAAGCGGCCGCCGCGAACGTGGATAATGATCCGTGTGTGGCCTATCTTGGACCCGGATCGTCCGGCCATTATGTCAAAATGGTGCATAATGGCATTGAATATGCTGTGATGCAGCTCATTTCCGAAGCCTACGATCTGATGAAGCAGGGGCTTCAAATGGAACCCGAGGAGTTGCATGGGGTGTTTGACCGGATGAATCAAGGGGAATTAAACAGCTATTTGATGGAGATCACGTCGGATATATTTTTGCAAAAAGATGAGAAAACCGAAACCCCCCTCATTGATGTTATCTTGGATGAAGCCAGACAAAAAGGAACCGGCGAATGGACGGCATGGGATGCCCTGGATCTCCAAGTGCCGACCTTCAATATCGACATTGCGGTGATGATGAGGGACATGTCCGCGTACAAAACGCTGCGCGAAAAAGCCGGGCATGCGCTCGCCGGGCCCAAGCCGCTTTTCGAGGGCGAAAAGGACGCCATCCTTCAAAGGATTGAAAGTGCCCTCTATGCGGCCGTGATCATCGCCTATACGCAAGGCATGGCGTTGCTCGGGCAAGCTTCCAAAAGATACGAATACGGTCTGGATATGGAAACCGTGGCGCGTATCTGGCGCGGCGGATGCATCATCCGTGCCGCCTTGCTGGAGAAAATCCGGTCCGCCTATCAATCAAACCCGGATCTGGAAAATATGCTTCTCGATGATCAGCTGGGCCGGGCCGTGGTCGAACGGGAAAAAGATTTGCGATATATCGTTTGCACGGGTTCGGCCGCGGGACTGCCTATCCCCGGGTTAATGGTGGCCTTGTCATATTTTGACGCCCTGCGCAGCCGCCGGCTGCCGGCGAACTTGATCATGGCCCAGCGCGATTATTTCGGTGCCCACACGTATGCCCGGGTGGATGCCGCCGGAACCTTTCACACCAGATGGGGAAAGCAATAAGGAGTTCATATGGAAAATAAAAAACAGCCGGGAGCCACACTTTTTGGTATTTTCGGGGCCTCGGGGGATTTGACGCAGCGGAAACTGGTCCCTGCGCTTTACAACCTTTACTTGGACGGCTGGATGCCCGAAAAATTTGAGGTCATCGGTACGAGTTCCAGGGAGATGAATGATGTGAAATTCCGGGACCGTCTTCGCGACGGTGTGAATCAGTACTCCCGGCGGGGAGAGGTGAAAGACGAAGATTGGAAAAATTTTGCCCAATGTCTCCATATCATCAAAATGGACCTGACCGAAGCAAAAGCATACAAGAATCTGTCCAAGATACTCGCCGACCGGGAAAAGAAATGGGGCACGGAAGCGAACCGCATTTTCTACCTGGCCCTGCCGCCGAGCATGATTGAGCCGGTGGTTCGGCAACTTGCGGCTTCAAAACTGAACCTAAAGCGAAAAAGGACCCGGATTGTCGTTGAAAAACCCTTTGGACATGATTTCGAGTCGGCCGGAAAGCTAAACCGCCTTTTGACCGGGATTTTCGAAGAACGGCAGATTTTTCGAATCGACCACTACCTGGGAAAGGAAACCGTACAGAATATCCTGGCCTTCCGCTTCGGCAACACCCTTTTCGAGCCCATATGGAACCGTCAGTTTATCGATCATATTCAGATCACCGTGGCCGAAGAAGATGGCATCGGTCACCGGGGACGATACTACGATAAGGCCGGCGCATTACGGGATATGATTCAGAACCATCTGCTGCAGATACTTTGCCTGGTCGCCATGGAAGCCCCGGTTTCCTTCGACGACAATGAAGTGCGCAATAAGAAAGTGGATGTGCTTCATGCCATACGGCCCATTTCCCATGAGCAGGTGCATCGCCATGCCGCACGCGGCCAGTACGGTGCGGGCAAAATCAATGGGGAATATGTCAAAGGATATCATGGTGAAGAAAACATCCCCGAAAGTTCTTTCACAGAAACATTTGCCGCCATTAAACTTTATGTCGATAATTGGCGATGGCAGGGCGTACCCTTTTTTTTACGGAGCGGCAAGCGGCTGCCAGCAAAAATTTCCGAAGTTTCCATTCAATTCAAGCCAGTGCCCCACCAGACGTTTCCGACCTCGGCTACATTGGACTGGCGCCCCAACCGGCTGTTGATCGCCATCCAGCCGGAAGAGGGGATCCTGTTGCGGTTCGAGGTTAAAAAACCCGGTCCCATGTTGCAGCTTTCTCCGGTAATGATGCAGTTTTACTATCGGGAGGCATTTAAAACCGTGCCGCCGGAGGCATATGAGACATTGCTGCTGGATATCATGAAAAACGACGCCACCTTATTTCTGAGGGGGGATCAGACGGAAGCGGCCTGGTCGGTCATCACCCCTGTTTTAGATGTCTGGAGCAATGTGAAATCCACCGATTTTCCAAACTATCAGGCCGGTACCTGGGGACCTGAGGAATCCGACATACTCATTGCCCAAGACGGTTTCTCCTGGATCACACCCACCACGCTCAAGTGCCAGGAAAAAGCGTCGGTATGCCGGATTATTACGGAGCCGATGCCATGATTCGCGTCCTTTCCGATTTGGAATCTTTAAGCTTGGAGGCGGCCGGGCTTTTTGTTCGGCAGGCAGAGTCTTCGGTAGACCGGCGGGGCCGTTTCTGCGTGGCGCTTTCCGGTGGCCGGACACCTGCGCGTCTGTATGAAATACTGGCCGGCCCGATTTTTCATAATAAAGTTCCCTGGGATCGAACCCATATTTTCTGGGGGGACGAACGCTGCGTCCCGGCAGATGACCCAAAAAACAATGCACTGATGGCTCGACAGAGGCTTCTTGACCATGTTCCCGTGCCGCCGGATCAGATTCACCCGATCCTGTGCCATGAAGCACCGGCAAAATCCGCTGAGCAGTTCCGTGACTTGCTGTATCATTTCTATGCCGCCGGTTCGCCGGTTTTCGACTTTGTTTTGCTTGGGCTGGGAGAAGACGGGCATACTGCGTCTCTTTTCCCGTACGATGACGTCTTGAGGGATCAAGACTCTTGGACGTCTTCGGTTTATGTTCAAGAACAGGACCTGTACCGGGTGTCCCTGATGCCTGCTGTCATCAACCGGGCCAGGTTGGTGGTATTTCTGGTTTCCGGGGATTCCAAGGCATCTGTTTTAAAAGAGGTGATCGCCGGACCGGCAGACCCTTTTCGGTTGCCGGCCCAGCTGATCCGGCCGGAGCCCGGTGAACTGGTCTGGCTGACCGACCGCGAGGCTGCGGCCAGGCTGGATCAATAGATTCCCACTTTGGAGAAAAATGTCGCCTTGACAATACCCATTGTGCGACATATTCTTATATAAATAATCGGTGCTGAAGTATGGCTGCTTGATATTCAGGCCCACCACATATCGGAATGGCCATGCCACAACACCAGGTGTCACTTTTTCTTTAGTCCGAATTCTGAAAGGTAATTATTATCACTTCAAAGTCACTTCATTTTACCCCGATCTCAAACAGATAATCCATTTCGCTCAAAAGGAAAAGTCAGTCAGTTCAAGTTATTATAATCCATATCAAAAAGGAGGCTCAAATGAATGAAGCAAAATTAGGCAATCCCGCTGTTGTAGGTCTAGGCGGATTCGGTATGACCACGTTATGTTTGCAGTTCCACAATCTTGGCTGGGTCGGAATTGGCCCTGTTTTATGGCTGGGGCTTATTTTCGGAGGCAGCGCTCAATTGATTGCGGGTTTACTGGAGTTCAAAACAGGGAACAACTTCGGTTTTTGCGCGTTTAGCGGGTACGGCGCATTCTGGATCTCGCTATGTTTTTACGTTATTTTCGGAACAAATGCAGAGCTTATAAAAATGTATCCTACCCTGAAATTGACAGGCCATGGTTTAGGCATTTTCCTGCTTATGTGGACATTTTTTACCTTTATTTTATTCATCGCGTCCATGAAGCATCACTCTACACTGGCCTGGATATTTCTCACCTTGCTCTTAGGGTTTATCGGGCTTGATTTCAAAGAGCTCGCCGGCAACAAACTTCTGGGCACG
>JAJDND010000110.1 GCA_022340885.1 Desulfobacterales bacterium
GGTGTTATCCGGAAAGATTTTTATTTCAGGATTAATGTCATTCCCATCAATCTGCCGCCCTTGAGAGAAAGATCAGAGGACATTCCCCTTTTGGCCGAATTCTTCTTTCGCAAAAATCAACTCAAAAGCGGTAAAAACATACAGGGTATAAGCAATAATACCATGAACGCGCTGGTGAATTACTGGTGGCCCGGCAATGTTAGAGAATTAAAAGGCGCTTTTGAATATGCGTTTGTCACCTGTCAGGAAGGACTCATCAAACCCCACCATCTGCCGCTCAATATCATTCAAAAGGAAAAACAACTAAAAGCAGACCGTAATCCGCCTTTTAGCAGGGAAGATATAAAGAAAATAGAATTGATAGAAGCACTCAAAAGGACAAATGGGAATCAATCGGAAGCCGCCAGAATTTTGGGCGTGACACGGGTGACCATCTGGAACAGGATGAAGCGGTTCGATATATACCCTGACCGAAAAGACCCGTTAGAATAATTTTTTATAACTCGAAAAACATTTCCGTATTTTTGGTTACAATAGCGGCAAGCTGATCTTCGGGCATGTTTTTTATTCTTGAAAGGTGAAAAAGGGTCTCACGGAGGTCGGCCGGTTCCGAAGAAAGATTGCCATACTGAACCGGCGCGTCGGTTTCTATTAATATCCTTTCCACAGGGGCCCGCGCCATTGCCGCCTGATGATGGGAACTATACGCCAGGGCCGGCGTGGCCGACACATAAAATCCGCTGGCGATAATTTTGTCGAGAATTTCCGCAGGGCCGCTGTACCAGTGGAAAACAGCCTTTTCAACGCCGGCTTCCGCAGCCATTTCATAGGTTCTTTGATATGAAAACCGGGAATGGATAATCACCGGTTTGTGGACGTGAACGGCAAGGCCCATCAGTTTTACAAAAACTTCTTTTTGAAGTTTTTTCTTCACTTTCACTTTATAGTCGAGCCCCACTTCGCCCAGTGCAACACATCGATAAAGATTTTGTGCGATAAAAAGAAGCGTATCCTCCGTGTCTTCCGCCGTGACGGACCAGGGGTGATAGCCGATGGCAGGGAACACATGATTCGGATATTTTTCGGCAAGCGAAAGGGTTTTGCGGCACGAATCCAGATTCATTGAAACGGCAATTATCCGGTTTACACCTGCTGTCAGCGCGTTTTCAACCGCCCTTTCCGGATGCGCCATATCACTCAAGTGAGCATGGCCGTCGATCAAATTTGATTGAAGACGTGTTTGATTCCTGTTTTTAAAATTCATAAAATCCTCCAAAATAAAATCGTGTGTCGATTTTATGGGTGGAATAATTTTTCCCTTTACTGCATCCTGAAAAGCATATAAAAATCACCTCAAAAAAGTCTTTTCGCCCGATATCGGCGTTGAGCCCTCGTATCAAGTCCTCGACATACTTGAGTATGCCTGCGGGCTGATTCTTGGCCCCGCCTTGATCTCGAACAAAAATCCTAATTTTGAGATAACTTCTACTAACTCAATCATATATAGGGGACACATTCAACAACGGAGACACGATGATCGAAATCGACATTCCGGGAAATAAGAAATTGATGCTTGAACATCTGGTTTTGGATTACAACGGCACCATCGCATTCGACGGTGCCTTAATCGACGGGGTTAAGGAATGTCTGGTCGAACTGTCTCAAAAACTGACCATCCATGTCATCACCGCCGACACATTCGGCAGTGTCGAAAAAGCGCTAAAAGACATCGCCTGCAAGCTGGTTGTCATACCATTGCATCATCAAGATCGGGCGAAGATGGAATTTGTAAAACAAATTGGGTGTGAAAAAACCGTAAGTATGGGTAATGGTGAAAACGATCGATTGATGCTTAAAGCATCTGCATTAGGCGTTGCAATCGTTTCAGGAGAAGGTGCTGCCTTTGAAACTCTGGCCTCAGCGGATGTCGTGTGTACAGAAATTCGCTCCGCACTGTCGCTCTTAAGCAATCCCCTGAGACTGATCGCCACCTTGAGATTATGAACTCAACCACCACTTCCACCTCCGAACGTTACAGAACGTTGCAATCTTAATAAATAACGTTCTATTTATTATCGACAGCGCATTATTTTTTGTTAAACGACCTCTCACCAACGTTGACTTTCATAAATTTTATTAATGTTTTCTATAGGTTATATATTTTTTATCTCCTTTGAGCAGATGAATGCACAAAATGGCACGATTGTTGAGCTATAAAAATAAAGAATCGGTCCCAAAGCTTGAAAATACCGCCATAACAGCACGGAGGAAAAAATATGAGTGATATGTCATTTACAGACCACGCATTGCATGGATATGATTGCAAGTGAAGCACAAAGAGAGGCTATTGCACAAGAAATTGCCGGTGGCGAAAAGGTTTGGTGGATGGTACCGGGTTGGATCAAATTTCGCCATATGGTTTTTAAGGGTTGGGACAAAGGCTTGGCGAATGAAAATTTCCCCCGCCACACCGGCGGTGCGATCGTTTTGGACGGTATCGGCTATGTAGATGAATATATGGCTGAACATCCGGAAGAATTCCTTGAAAATTCGGACTGGATGGGAATTCCCATACAACCATATCCGGTTTCGCTGGACCGGTTTAAATCCTTGCTCTTGGAACAAGTGCAAAAACTCCACGGCACTTAAACACGATGGGAGCAGGCTTGTAGATTATAGCGGAAAGGAGAAAAATATGGCGATTGAGGTTTTTATCAGAAGAAAATTTATAAAAGAAAAAGCGGATGAATTGGCACCGCTCATCGTAAAATTACGATCCATGGCTACCATGCAGCCCGGCTATATTTCCGGTGAAACATTAAAATGTATCGAACCGCCCGGTGAGACTGACTATCTGGTCATCAGCACATGGCAATCTGTTGAGCACTGGAAAAAATGGCTTTACAGCAAGGAAAGATCAATCATACAGGAAAAAATAGATGCCATAACTTCAGAAAAAACCGAATACAGAATATATGAACCGCTGGTGGGCGGCATTATGCCTAAAATTATATAAAAATTTAAAATATTTACAAATTAACCATCACATGATAAAGATGATGTTTAACAATACGGAATCCAGTTGTAAAGCGCATACCCCAAGGGGCAATTTAATTAATAGTGATGGATTTTACGATCCGCGGGCTCATATCCGGCGGCCTGATCACCAATTATTCTTGTACATCCCGTTGCAGGCACTGCCTGTATCATTGCAGTCCGAACCGGGAAAAAGCGTATATTGATCCCGAGACCGCTGAAAAATGTTTTATCCGGGTGTTGGAGCTGGGATGCCGCTCAGTGCATATCGGCGGCGGTGAGCCCATGCTTCGGCCCGAACATCTCGAAAACGTGTTGGAAGTTGCCAATCAGGTCGGAATAGGAATCGATTATGTGGAAACCAATTCTTCATGGTTCAAAGATCCCGAATCCGCAATACATATTCTTGAAAGGCTCCAAGTCAAGGGACTCGAAACCTTGCTGATATCCATCAGCCCCTTTCACAACGAATTCATTCCGTTTTCAAAAGTCAAAGGCGTCATCGATGCCGGAAGAAAAACAGGGATGGGTTTGTTTCCATGGATCAACGATTTTTACAAAGACCTCTCCATATTTGATCCGAACACGACCCATACATTCGAAGAATTTTCCAAAAAATTCGGAAAAGATTATCTGGTCAGCACCCTCGGCCGGTATTGGGTTCACATGGGCGGCAGAGCCATCGAAACCTTCAGGAAAATACTTCCCGGCAGTTCCATCCGAAAAATCCTGGAAGATAATCCCGGCAGCTGCAAAAATCAGCTTTCCGATACCACCCATTTCCATGTGGATCTTTTCGGCAGTTACATTCCCGGACTCTGTTCGGGAATCGGTGTTGAAATAGAAGACCTGGGGAAACCGTTTCCTAAAGAAAAATATCCGGTTTTAACGACATTGGCGGCATTCGGAATTAGAGGCTTGTATGATATGGCGATCAATGAATACGGTTATCAACCAAAAAGAAATCTTTTTCTGAACAAATGCGATCTTTGTACCCAAATTCGAAAATTTCTCGTAACCACAACTTCCGACTCGTTCAAGGAGCTTGCGCCTTTCAATTTTTACTCGGAAATATCCGAGGACTAAACCCTATTTATAATTCTTTTTTCTTATAAAGCTTCTTTTGGTCCTGAAGTTTCTCTTTGGCGACGATATTCCGAATCATGGTCAATACTTCCCATTCCTCATAAGGGGGCAGAATGCATGCATACACATCATGCTCTACGGCCTCCTTGATAAGATCGCGTTGATCTTGATCGCAAAGCAGAAGAAGATTACAGCCGGGGCAGGCGACATTAATTCTTGAATAGATCCTCGCGCCATAAGCGTTAACGACTTCATAGTCCATCACAATGACGGCTCCGGACCGTTTCTTAATTTTTTTTACGAGTTCTTCGAGATCAGCTCCCATAAACGGACGGAAGTTATTTCTTTTACATAAATCAATGATATAACTCTTGAGTTTTTCGTTTGATATGAGTAGGAAGATCGGAATTTTTTGCGTGTAACCATTCAATGTCTTTCATCTTTTTAAATTTCTGCCGGGCTGTTTCAAGGACCTGATGGCGCCTCTCCATTCGTTACGGGATCTATTGGATAAACATTCCAGGCCCGAAAGGTGATAGTAAAGATATCCGTCAATCATAACGAATCGGCGAAAATAGCCTCCGCCTTTTCCACTTCGAAGACAAGTAGGAGCGGCTGCTTGCTTCCTCCCGGCAGATTTATAGGATACGATTCCATTATGTTGGTGAGGGGCGCAAAAAATATTTAAATGCACTCTTTTGGAGTTTGTCTGCGAGACAATGAACACGCACTCATTTAAGAGGGTGAAAAAATATTCTTACGTCGCCCCTCCCATACTGAAGGTCCCAACGATTACGAGTTATTCGATATATTCAAGTACGAAATCCAGCTTCATCATGTCTTCGGGCCAATATTTTTCGCTCATTCTCTCTTCGCCGGGGTAGACGTCTTTGCCGTCAATCTTATCAATAAGCATCTCAATGAAGTGAGTCTCGGTGAGCTTGTATTTGGCAATGACATCAGACGGCAGCACCACCACAAGGCCCGACTCCTTGGATGTTTCCCATTCAAAAGGTTCATTTGGGGCTGCGGATGGTTTTCCATCTTTCCCGTAATAGACCTTTAACAAGGTGCCGGAAACCTTCATCCCCGGTTTCATATCGAACTCCTCGTACAGCTCGTCGGATATATGCCACCACAAGGCTCTTATGTTTGCTTTCAAGTATCCTTTCACGAGCATGGGGTCGTATCCGCACACACCCACACGACATTTCTCAGGCATGCTCTTCCTCCTTTTTTCAAACCGAAACATACACTTGTTGAAACGATGATCTCATAATAATCTGCAAGAATTGAAGATCAAACATACGCCAAGCTTATGCTTCGGATAAATTATTCCTTTATACGTAATTGTTTCCTTCAGCCGGTGCGAAAGTTATTTACCTTATCGTTTTTTCTGGTCAAATCCATAGCATTTTTTAACGACATTGAAGTCTGCTACACACCAGTAATCGGGCCAAAAAATCTTTTTGCACCAGCCGATAATATCTGCCGGCGGGAAGCTGGAGCCTTTGAGAACCGGCTTCAAGTTCCTGCACTGCCAGCATATATGATCAGTTTGTTTTTCCGGAACCAGAACAGTGTCCAGAAACTCTTCAGGTGTTAACTGTGCCATGGAACACTCCTTTCTTTTTTTACCATTCGCTGACTTCGCCTTTCGCCAGTTTCTGCTGATACTCCTCCCATACTTCAGGAGTCAGTTTCTGAATATCCCATTCAAAGCCAAAGCTTCCGGCAATGCCGGCTGACGGCGGCTGCGGACGCCAACCCCTGACCGGTCTGCCCCTGGCGCTGAACTTGACCATGTCGGCCACGCCCAGATAGATATCCCTAGGCAGACATTGATACGGCCGGGTTCTGCCTTCAATGCCCGGCAGATAGTTCCTGTAACCTTCCAGGGGTTTATCCGCATACAACGGGCTGGTATCCGGTTTTTCGTTAACCTCCTCAGGACCTCTGTACATGAAGCCCTGAATCATGTGGATGTAATACACCGTTTTGCATTCTGCGCAGTTTACCTTTCCTTCCCAGTTCCAGAAACAGTAAGGATCAAGGTAGTTAACGGTGTTACACTTTTTCCCATTAATTTCTTTCTTACACCAGATAATATCACACACGGCGCACTCCTCCTTTTATATCCAGCTCTTGTTATACCATTCTTCAACTGTGGAAGTCGGATAACCGAGCAACTCATGGTAGATTTTTACATTATCGGCACCCACCGGCCGCCAGATCCAGTTCTGTCTCCTGGGCGACTTGCTCATCATTCCCGAGGCGTACCCGCTATGGGTCAATACGTCACCGAAGATGGGATCATCAAGATACCGAATGGAGCCCCTCTGCCGAAAGTGCTCGGATTCATAAACCTCCCGGTCGTTCATTACCGGTTCGGCTAACAGGCCGGCATCCTGCAATATTTTTACCACTTCCGACCGGGACTTGTCCTCAGCCCACCTCTCAAGGGCTGCATAAATTTCCACCTGAGCTTCGCCTTCAGCCCGGTCCTTATGGACCTTGTATTTGTCGTAAAGATCTTTCATTCCGGTAATGGCGCACAGCTCTTTAAAATCTTCATCCTGGAAGGCGGAAACCATGACATAGCGGGCATCATGCTTGTCTTGCGGATTGGGAACATCCGGAAAGTCGGACTTGCCGCACAGAATGATGCCGTGTGCACAGAGCTGCGTATCCCAGTTCCCCCAACGCTGGCGTACAATGCCGAACCGGCCGTACATGGGTGCGGCATAACCCAGGCATCGGGTGGCCGCCTGCACCTGGGAAAATTCAATCATGGTCCCAAGACCGGTGGTTTCGCGCCAGTGAATGGCCGCCAGAATCCCGAAGGTAATCTGGGTTCCGGAGTACCAGTCAATGCACCAGTTGGAGTGTTTGGCGGCGTGACCGCCCATGAATTCGTGCATGCCGGTGACGGACGCAAGACCGGCATGGGCCTGCCCCAGAATATCGTAAGATCCGCCGAAAACCTTGGGGCCGTAGCCAAAACCGCCGCCCCATACATAAATGAATCTGGGGTTGAGCTCCTGAAGGTAAATATAACTTTGTTTCCACTTGTCAAAGGTTCCGGGCCGGTAGCACTCGGTCAGTCCGTCAAACATCTTTACCAACCGGTAAAAGGCTTCTTTCATTTCATCCAAGTGATAATCCATGGTAATGTAGTATTCGTTGGGATTTGCATTCAGAAATCCCAGGCCGGTGCCGGTCATGGGCCGGGTGTCGTGCAACGGATACAGGTAACATTCGTTGAACGGGGATGTATGCCGCATGGGATCACCCATCCTCGGCATCTCCACTTTGACCACCTCAGCCCCCAACTCCGCCAGGTTGGACACGGAATGGGGCGTAAAGATATACATGGTGGTGCTCATCCATCGGACCCCCCTCAAAGGCTCGGGTTTTGCATGTTCGTTGCCCGGATCAAAGGTCGCCCGGCAATATTCCTCGTAAGGCATTTTCATTTCCTCGAGCTCTCCCTTGCTCTTGGGGCCTGGCAGATCCTCTATCCTTGTCTCTCTCATATCTTTTGCCATTATATCACCCCCTTGCTCTTGAGTTCTCTGACTTCATTTTGACCCATGCCGAGCCAATTCAAGTACTTGAGAAAATTGTCTTTTCCCAAGGGCCTTCCGATCCACTTGACCCGGTGCGGTGTTCTGTACTGGAATGAGTTCGGCGACGTCGAATAGAGCACGGTCCCGTACTGGTCACTGTCTATGGTATACACCCAGGGACGGTACTTGAAGTGGGGGAATTCAGAGACTTCGTCGATGAACAGAACCGGACCGGCTGCAATCTCATACTCCAGCAGCTTTTGCTCGGCTTCAATCCGGTTCATGTCCCGTAGCCAACGGGTGGTCACGGTGTAAGTCTTGATCAAGGCCTGAAGCGCGTTGCGGGCACCCATTTCTTTAAGGAAAGGATCTTCGTGAATCAACCGGCCGAACTGAATATCATCCCGCTCGATGCACTGGCCGATGCGATACCAGAGCCGGTCGGTCTGACCGCCGATCATCATGTAGCCGTCCTTGCAGGGGTTCCACTCGTACTGGTTCAAATTGGGATCCCAGCCGCCGGTCCTGGCTTTGATGCTCTTGTTGAAGCCATACCAACTGATATCAAAATCCAGAATGTCCATTTGCGTTTCAGCACCGGTGACTTCGATAAACTGTCCCTCGCCGCTGAATTTGTTTCTCCAGAAAAGGGCCGCCAGAATGCTGCATGCCCCTTGTTCGCCGGCAACATAGTCGGCGAACCAAACACCGGATCGGGTGGGATCGCCGCCTTTGCCTCTGGGCAACTGGTCCTGGGGAAAACCGGTGTTGTGCACGAATGCATTGGCACAGCCACCAAAAGGCTCCAGGGTCCATTGGCCGAACTTGGAGAGTTTGTCCTTGTAAGGCCCCCATGAGCCGCGCACACCGATCCAGCAATACACCAGCCTGGGGTTGATCTCAGACAGTTGCCGGTAGCCCAGTCCCCGTTCATCCATATAGCCCGGCGGATATTCTTCAATGAGCACATCGGCATGGGCGGCAAGTTTTTTATAAATCTCTTTTCCTTCTTCAGTTTCAATGTTCAAGGTAATGGAAAACTTGTTCCTCATCTCATGGATGAAATCCATGCCGCACTTTTCACCGGTCTCCCTGTCCTCGAGCATCAACTCCTCTCTGCCGAAGGGTGTCAGTTTTCTTAAAGGGTCTCCTTCGGGTGGCTCGATGTTAATCACCTCGGCCCCGGCTTCGGCCAATAACGACGAGCAAAACTTGTTGCCCATTCTGTACAACCCCATACAAAGCACCTTGAGACCCTGAAGCGCCTCGGGCTTACCGAAGCCGTACTCAAACCTGAGGTTGTCCTCGCACCACTCACCGAACTTGGCTGCATTCCGCTTGGCATAAACCTTGGATACTTCTTCCCGCGGCGGCGGTGGTGTTACAGGCCAGGGCCTGATCTCAGGGGTCATCAGCGGAAGGGCGTCCGCTCTGCTGTTTATTTCCACATCTCTTATTTCTGCCATATTTTAACCTCCCATCAATTAATTTTACTTTAGACTCGATCTAAACCCCTCTTAAACATGGCAACGAACACAATGACCTGTTCAGAATTAAACTAATTTTAAGATAGCGTTCGTTGGGAGGAGACGTCTTTTAGGGTTATTCTCACCTCCTTTCAGTAATGTATGCGGCCAATTACAAAATCGATACTTATTCAACCGCTTGGTAATGCTTCACCTTTTTATTTCAATGGTAGATCAACTGAGAAATTTGTCGGACGATCGCCTAACGAGACGAATGGCTCAATGGTATTTGGTTTTAGGATTAAGCGCGTGGTCGCTGATGTGTTCACCGGTCAAAAGCAGATGTAAAAACAGCAACGCATTTTTGGTGTTTTAACAATGGGTATTTCAAGAATCCTGCCAGAAATGAAAAATTTGAGGAAAATTTGAGAGGCTTTGCCTTTTTCTAAAATTTTTTTAAATAGTTATATGCTTTAAAAAAATGAAACATTATAGCGTGCACCCGTCATTTTTCCATGAAAAACCCAAATGAGTGTACGGTATCAGACCCTCTGGTTTCAGAAAAATTTCTATAAGACTTGACGACGTGGATTTAAGGACCGTATGGAAATCGACCCCTATTTGTGCATATATGATACATTATGGCATCTCTTTTTCCAAACGGTGGCGTCGGACCTTGCTGTAAAGGGTGCTGCGGCTAATCTTGAGGCGGCGGGCGGCCTTATGCTTGTTCCAGTTGACTTCGTGAAGCACCCCCAGGATTAATCGACGTTCATTTTCAGCAAGAGAACTCGCGGAAGGTTCGGCGGTGGTCCGTCTGAGGAATTGGGGCAGATTTCCTCTTTCAATAACCGGTCCCTGAGCCAGAATAACAGCATGACTGACGGCATTTTCAAGCTGGCGCACATTTCCGGGCCAATCGTAATCCATCAGGGCCTGCATGGCTCCGGATGAAAATGATTGGATGTCTTTACCTTCTTTCAGACTGTAACTTTTAAGGAAATGTTTGCAGAGCAAAGGAATATCTTCTTTGCGGTCGCGCAACGGCGGCAAATGGATGGTAACGACGTTCAATCGATAGTAAAGATCGTTTCGAAATCGGCCGGCTTCTGCCTCCCGGTAAAGATCCCGGTTGGTCGCCGCCAATACCCGCACATCGGCTTCCATGGTTTCTTCTCCGCCGACCCGCTCAAAACAGTGATCCTGAAGGAACCTGAGCAACAAAACCTGGGTAGCCGGCGCAATATCGCCGATTTCATCCAAAAATAAAATTCCGCCTTTGGCCCGTTCGATGCGACCTTTCTTCATTTTGATGGCGCCGGTAAAAGCGCCTTTTTCATGACCAAAAAGCTCGCTCTCCAAAAGGGTCGGCGAATAGGCCGAACAATTGGCAACTACAAAAGGCCCGTCTTTCCGGTAGCTCTGCCGGTGTATGGCGTGCGCCACCAATTCTTTTCCGGTCCCGTTCTCCCCGGTTATCAATACGATAGCATCGGAAGCTGAGACCAAATCGATCAGTTCATATATTTTTTGCATCTCATCGCTCTGACCGATAATCTTGTCGTGGGAAGCGCGTTCGTCGCCCCCTTGCCGGAGGTTATTGATTTCAGATTCATGGATAATAAGATGGCGAATATGGCCGGCGACTTGGTTGAACAAGGTTAAAAAAAAGTGCATATCCTCACGGGAGCATTCGAGATTAGAAGGAAACCCCAACACAAAATAGCCGATGCATTGTTGCGGCAAGGAAATAGGCAGTCCGAACCAGTTGGTATAATCATCTGAAATTATGTCCAAAAATGATGGGATATCACTGGCATTTTTCGAATCGATAATATGAAACTCCTTAATTCTTTGCAGGTATTGGAAGAAATCCGGGAGGAGTTTGGACTGCTCGATCTGCTGCAGCGCTTTCGAAAAGGGTTCCAGCACAGCGGGGTTGCACCCTTCTAAACTCAAAAAACTCTGATTTCCGGCATCCAACAGAAAAATCAGAGGATCGGAGCCAGGGAAAATATCCTGGACAATATCATGAACATAATCGATAATTTCCGATAAGGAATTCTTGGCGCTGACTTGGCGTGAAATTTTGAACAGCTCTTCGAGTTGATGTTGCGCGCGCTGAAGTTCTTTTGAACGCAAAGCCAGGGCTTTCTCCATTTTACGCGTTTCGGTAACATCACGTTCCAGCCGGACAATGGAATCGATATCACCTTTTTTGTCAAAAATCGGATAGGAGGCAATCTGCAATATCCGGTCCTTCCCGTCGGCATCCGGGTATACTTTATCCGATATGCACGAGCACCTTAAACGGATGGCATCCTGAACCGGGCACTCTAACCCGTTAGTCTCACAGGGCTCGATACTGTTTCGCATCAGCTCATGGCATTTTTTTGTAATGACGGCGGAATGCGCCAAGCGCACGCGGCTGCAGAACGATTCGTTGGCCTGAATAATGTGAAAGGTCTTGGGGTCGATCACGACAAGATTGTCCGTAATGCTGTTAATGATTTTTTCATTGAATTTCTTGGATGACAAGAGCCGGTCTTCGAGGTGTTTGCGTTCGGTGATGTCCCGAGCGTGCTCGATGGCTTGTATGGTAAAACCCGCTGCATTTTTTACGGGATAAGAGTGTACTTCGAAAATGTGTTCGCCGCCGTCGGGTGCCGGGATTCGTTTTTGGAGCATCCGAGGTTCACCTTTTTCAAAGACATCTTCTACATGGCAGTCCTCGCAGATTCTTGTACGGTTATAAAAAAGTTCGTAGCAGTATCTATTGATAACTTTTTCCAGGGGCAGTCCAAAACGGGTCAAAAGCGCCTGATTTACCCTGAGAATTTTAAACTCTCTGTCATAAATGGCCATAGGGTCGGTTACGCTGTCAAAAACCCTTGCAAGGAATTGTTCATCGTAAGAAATCATGATTATCCGATTTTTGAAATAGATTTCAAAACCTTGCCGCTTTTTCCGCCGGGTTGTAATATTGGCGGAGAATGCGCTCACGATATTAAACCGGACGCCATCAGAGATATTCGACGAGGACCGCTTTTGCAGTTCAACAGATAGGAACTGAAATAGAATGATATACAGTTTGGATTTTAAACTCTATGGCATACAATGTAACTATTTGTCAAGAAAGATAATTTTAGCAAAAATGCACTTTCCCCCTTATTGATTCACATATCACCCCTTCTTTCCCCTCAATGACGAATGGAGGTGTTTTGGCATTTTTTTTACGATAACCATTGAGGGGAAGAAAGGGCGGAGATATCTCCTTTTAACGTATTACAGGAAAAAAACTAAAACATTGTTAGGGGAGTAGAAGGTTGTCTGTTCTCGACTTCAGACGCAGTTCCAAAGCGGCACTAAAATTCATAGTCATAACTCTCGTCAAGCGGCGGTTTAATATCTTTCATCAGAACGACCAGATCAACAGGCTGGTTAAATCTGTCCTTGACCATATTCGGCAGCACTGCGGCACGATGAAACCCGGCTTTGATAAACGTATTGATTGCGGCTGTGCTGGTATCCGGAACTTCTACAATGAGCTTCTCGATTTCGAGCATGTATGCAATACGCGCAAGCTCTTCAACCATAAGTTCCCCGAGACCTATATTTCGATAGTCATTATGAACGAAAATCCGGACAGTGCCCAAATGCCACTTCCAGCCGGAGCGACGACGATTGATCGTGGCATCGGCGATAATATCGCCGTTCTTTAACGCCAAGATGGGCAGGGTTTTCTCGTAATCCAGATTTTTTGCCCATTTTTCAATAACCAGTCTGCTTTTCACATCATCGCGCAGATACCGGGCCTCTTCATCGGGAACCGCCTTAAAAAACTCATACAATGCTTCCCCGTCTTCCTTCACCATCGGCCTCAAGAGGACCTTTGATCCGTCTTTGAGTCGCGCTTCTTTCTTATAATTATCAAGATCTACTTTTGGATATATGTCATAATTCAACACATCAATCACCCCCTTTCATTCTTATTTAAGTCAATAAATATGCTTCTCCCCCCTAACATCAATTCTCATCTTTTCTATTTTCTAATTTTAAGCAAAGCATTAGGCTTTTTGATAGGATGCCTCCATGTCCCGGCGATCGGCCATATCCATCAGGACCCTTTCCCTGGCTCTATCAATGCCGAGTTCCTTTCGCTTTTTGTCGATATGGGCAATCATCTTCCGGGCGTGCTCCACCGGATCAGGCTCGATGTCCCACATACCGCCATAAATCTTTTCCAATTCCTTGCAAATATAATCATGAAATACAGGTGCGCCGGATGTGGGCAGGGTAACGCCGAAAACCGTGTATACGCCGGATGCAACAAAATAATGCCCGATGCTGATGGCCTTTTCGCTCATCCACTCGGGAGCGCTGCCGGCGGCCGGCAGTTCACTGATGTCGTTTCCGAGTCCGCCGGCCTTGACAACCTCGGTTGCCGCCAGCAGGATCCGGCTGTTGTCGACGCAGGACCCCAGGTGAAGCACCGGAGGAATACCCACGGTTTCGCACACTTCAGCCAATCCCGGCCCACAGAAAACCTGCGCGGTTTCGGGTGTCAACAATCCTTCCATTGCGCATGCAATACCGTTGCAGCCCGTGGTCAATACAATGACGTCATTTTTAATCAGCTCTTTGACAACGGTAATATGGCCTTCATTATGTTTTGTTCTGGCATTGTTACATCCCACCACGCCGGCGACACCGCGGATACGGCCGTTAATAATATTGTCATTCAAGGTATAGTAAGATCCGCGAAAGGTACCGCCCAGATGGTATTCGATGGATTCCACACCGAACCCGGCAATCTGAACGCCTTTGTGTTTCGGGATCATCACTTCCGCACTTCGGTTCTCGAAGTTGTCGATAGCCATCTTCACGATCCGCCTGGCATCTTCAAACGCATGATGCTCATCGAATTCGATGTGAATGACATTGTCTTGCTCCATTCTGGCAATGGGGTGAGTGGTGATCAGCTTGGTGTGGAAACATTTGGCAACATTGGCCAGATTCTGAAAGATACACTGGATATCCACCACCATGGCATCACAGGCACCGGTAATGATGGCAAGTTCCTGCTGCAAAAACGTTCCTACAGGTGGTACGCCATGGCGCTGCAATATTTCATTGGCCGTACAGCAGATACCGCCCAACTGAATCCCTTTGGCCCCTTTGGACTTGGCATAGTCGATCATTTCCTGGGTCTGGGCGACCGCCACGATGATTTCCGACAAAACCGGCTCATGGCCGTGAACAATAAGATTGACATGATCTTCCTTCATGACACCGAGATTGGCTTCAGACTGGATGGGATACGGGGTTCCAAAAAGTACGTCCTGGAGATCGGTGGCCAACATGGAACCGCCCCAGCCATCTGCCAGGGCTGCCCGGGTGCCCTGCTTGATCAAATTCTTAAAATCCTGATCCACACCGATATGGGTGCGATGCATGATTTCGACAATTTCTCTATCGATATTTCTGGGAAGAACCCCGCTTTTCTTCCATTTTTCATAGAGAGGTTGCGGTGCGCGCTTCATGTAAAGCAGTTCACCCATGGGTTTCCCCCACTCATTCAATGCTTTTTCAGCCACCTCGAGAGCGATCTCATTCATGTCCCGGTCAACCTTTTTTCCGTCAACTTCAACCGTGGTCTCAACCCCCAGATGAGATGCGATGGACAACAATTTAAATTCATCTTTGATTTTGTAGGCATCGGACTCCTTTCTGGCTGCGGACATGAATACTTCGGCCACGCAGCGCCCGTGATCCGAATGGGCTGCCGCACCGCCGGCAATCATGCGGATAAAGTTACGGGCTGCAATGGTATTGGCCGTGGCACCGCATAAGCCTTTTCTGGTATCCTCGCCTTCGATGCCCGATTTTGGAAGAGGGAGACGACAAGGCCCCATGGCGCAGTTTTTACAACAGGTGCCCTGTGCGCCGATATTGCAGGGTTTCATTGCAGCGGCCCTGTCAAATACCGTTTCAACACCCAGTTCCTGAGCCCGGGCGATCATTTCCTGCGTGGCTTCATCAATGGAACAAGCCATTGGATCAGCCATTTTTTTTGTCTTATCCGAGCTTGTTTTTTTTTCCTCCGCCATTTTTTCCTCCTTTTATTTTGGCCTTTTTCTCAAGGCTTCTGAAAATTTAAAGTTGTTTGCCTTGATCCAAGCGATCGGTTTGACTTCCCGGCATGAAAAATTCCAAATGAAGCGGCTTCCCTTGTTGGTAAGCTTCCAAAACATCTCGTGCCGGACCGGATATTCCCGATATCACTTCGATGCCTGACGCCTTGAGCATCTCTGAAAATTGCCTCGATACCGCACCGCAAATCAGAACGTCGATATTAAAACTCTGTATAAAACGGCATTTTTTAGAGATGTCCTGTTTCAACAAATGGACTTCATAACGAGACGAGTCTTCCTGGCCCTCGTTTTCAATAATCAGCAATTTAGATGCCGTATCAAGAAGCGGCGAGATCTTGTCTTCCCAAATCGAAATAGCGATTCGCATTACATCTTCCTTTTGATTGGCGTTGAGTTTGTTTAGAAGCCATCTCAAAAAAGTCTTTTCGTCCGATATCGGCGTTGAGCCCTCGTATCAAGTCCTCGACATACTTGAGTATGCCTGCGGGCTGATCCTCGGCCTCGCCTTGATCTCGAACGAAAATCCTAATTTTGAGATGACTTCTACCCAAATTGAGCGATTTTCAAGTTTGCCGCATATACAAGGAAGATGTCGTTTCGCTATAGTCGACTATGCGGAACGGCATCTGACGCAGTAGATGCGGTGGAATCGGAAATCCCGCAGGGTTTCAAATTATTGAAATTCGAAATGTCAGAATACTTTAATAATGTTGTTAAAATAACCATTTCAAAAATTTGAAACGCTCCGCTTAGGTTCTAATAAGTTGAATTGCCCATTTACATTGTTACAACCGATATGCAGGAAAAAATATTTCGACAACAATGACATTGCGAACTTCAAAAGCAATTTGAATGCCATGCGAAACAAAAATATTCTACAAATAATAATGTGCTGATTTATTAATGTAAATTAGACAACGAATGACTTTTGAACGGGGAGACGAGTGATCAGATATTGCATTTGCGCAATTCATGTCGTTGCACAAATGCAATGATGCAATATTACACTTCAATTGAGGTTAAGCGGCAGGCATGTTGGACTGATCGGTTTATTTGGGTATTGTGATATTTAAGCGCTTCATCTTGCGCCACAGGGTCGAGGGATGAATGCCCATTTGGGCGGCGGCTCGCTTTCGGCTCCAGTTATTTTTCCTCAACGACTCATAAATAAAGTTTTTTTCCAATTCATCCATCGAAAGCCCATTTAAATTAGACTCTAGAGGTGGTGTCGGAACCGGACCGGCTCGGGGCTGATGGAGGGTTTCGGGTAGGTGCGTTACTTCAACGAAATGATTTTTACACACGACGGTGGCATATTCGATGATATTTTCCAATTCTCGAACATTGCCTGGAAAATCATAGGACATCAGCACCTTCATCGCCTCATGGGACAGGCCTTGAATTTCTTTGTCCTGAAAGCTGCCGTATTTTTTCAAAAAATGCGCAGCAAGCAGCGGAATATCTTCCCTTCGCTTTCTTAAAGGTGGGAGAACAAGCTTGACGATATTGATTCGGTAATAAAGATCGTCTCTAAAAGAGCCCTCATTCACCATTTTCAGCAGGTTTTTATTGGTGGCCGCCAAGACGCGGACATCGGCCTTTTCCGATTTGGTGCTTCCGAGAGGCTCGTATACTTTGTCCTGGAGGACCCGTAAAAGTCGCATCTGGAGCATTGGGGAAATATCCCCGATTTCATCCAAAAACAGGGTTCCTTTTTCAGCCATGGCCAACCGGCCGGGTTTATCCCGTTTGGCATCTGTAAAAGCACCGGCTTTGTATCCAAAAAGTTCCGATTCGAGGAGTGTATCGGGCAAAGCACCGCAGTTGACAGTAACCATCGGACCGTTTTTTCGGTGGCTGAGTGAATGGATAGCTCTGGCAAAAAGCTCTTTTCCCGTACCGCTTTCACCCTCTAAGAGGACCGTTGTATCGGACCCGGCGACCAGTTCCAGCATGCCGAATAAACGCCGCATTTCCTGATTTTTGGTGATGATGTCCAAAAAGGTATGATGGTTGGCCAATTCCTTTCGCAATTCTTCTATCACGCTTAAATCACGGAAGGTTTCTACGCCGCCGACCACGTTTCCTTTTTCATCTTTCAAAATGGCCGTAGAAATGCTGACTGGAATACGATCTCCTTTTGAATTCACGATAAATATATGCTGGTTGATAATAGGCTTTTTGGTTTTGATGGTACTTTTTAAAGAACATTCTTTTTCACATATACTGGCCTTAAAAACCTCCCAGCAATATCGACCGATGGCTTCCTCTTTTTTGATACCCGTAATCTTTTCGGCGGCCCGGTTAAAGGAAGTAATCTTCCACTCGGTATCAACGGTAAAGACACCGTCGGCTATGGAATCCAATATGATTCTCGTCTGATTATGGATTTTTTCTATCATTATAAAAACCGTGATATATCCGGAAGATATTTCAGTCCGGCATCATTAAGGTAATACATTACCTAATCTATTTCAGGCAACTTTAACTGTCAAGCAATCTTGCCGGCCGTCTGCCCGCGATAAATAAGGCGCTTGCTTATCGATGGTGATTAAAAGGATGTATTATTTGCTGATATCGCTCTTGCAGCAACTCTCCGGTGCAGCGCATGCCGATTCACATCCCACGGTCTTGAGATCGCTGTAACCGTTATTATATTCATCGATGGCTTTGTGAAGGGTTTTGACGGCGAGCTGAATGCAGTGGTGCTTTTTGGCCGGGATGTCGACAAGTTGATTAAAAACATCGCCGTCATTCAGATTTCTTGCCTCTTCGAGACTTTTGCCTTTAGTAAGGTCCACAGCAGCCATAGCCGCTGAAATGGCGCCCGGACAGCCCAGCACCTGGTATCTGATATCCGTAATCTGATGATGGTCGATTTTGAGAAAGATTTTCATGGTGTCCCCGCAGGACCCCAGCATTTCCGACTCTTGATCGGCATCGGACAAACTTCCCATGTACGGCTGTTCCAAATAATATTGAACGGCTTTCTCCGAGTACCCGCAATCTAAAAGCATTTCTCGTTGATCTTTGGAATCCGATTGAAAAATAATTTTGGTTTGATCTTGCTCGGCATTTTTGGATGGGTACATGGTATGGCTCCTTAGGGCTTAATATTCATTATTTCAAATTTACCGTGTTACAATATGTCGATTCATCATCTGTGTCAAGTCTGCACTGTGATTTCTTTAATCAATTGATAATATAATAATAAAGCAAATTATTTCATGAAGACAAAATCTGTGATAAACA
Source organism: Desulfobacterales bacterium (assembly GCA_022340885.1). Lineage (GTDB taxonomy): Bacteria > Desulfobacterota > Desulfobacteria > Desulfobacterales > UBA11574 > UBA11574. The sequence goes on from JAJDND010000110.1 coordinate 18,565, forward strand.
ACCTTCAAAGCGCTTGCCACAGCAATAAAAAAATATTATGACATCTAAAAATCGCAACCTAATTTGTAGAAGTGGTTTCAAAACTTTCAATCGGGTTTAAGGTCAAGGCGGACTGAGGCGGCCAACCGCAGGAATATCGGGAATATTTTGAGGATTGGCCACCTCAGTCCAACACAGCTTGTCCCGTCGTAGCTATCGCGAAGATGGAAGATTGAGCCCGAGGGGAAGTTTTGAAACCACTTCTAAGACTTAAGCATACGGAGAAACCGATGATAAAATTATTGTTGGTCACACCCGACCAAGAATCCTTCCGCGATTTTACGGTCGCTTTAATCAAAAATGACGATGTTGAAATGTCCTGGGCTGCCACCGGGCAGGAGGGTCTGACAATATTATCAGAAACCCCTGTTGATCTTGTCATCGTTGATGACAGCGTTGGTGATATGACCGGTATCGAATTTATGAAAAAACTGCTTTCAATAAACCCGATGATCAATTGTGCTGCGGTTAGTCCGCTGTCCCATGAAGCGTTTCATGAGGCCAGCGAGGGACTTGGCGTACTGGCACAGTTGCCTGTTGCCCCCGGTAAACCGGATGCAGAAAATTTGCTAAAGCATCTGAAAGATCTTAAAAATCTCCTGAACGCCAAAATTTAAAGACGGCGTCGAAGAACTTATCTTGGAATCCATAGATATCGTTGAACCCCAGGCCGATGGAAGTTTCCGGCTGGTGAGCATTTTGGGCGAGCAAAAAATTATCAAAGGAACACTTAAAGGGATGAACCTGGTAGATCACAAAATCGTTTTTGCCCGATAAGTTTAGAGAGCGAACAGTTGTTTATATTCCTTTAATCACTTGACAAAAAGACGATAAGCTGTATATTATGAGCATAAGCTCATAATATTTTTTAAATGTAAATACTTATAACATGAAAGAAAATCAATCCCTTCAGATATCCCCGCGCGTGACCGATATCATTTTGCAGAGTATTTCAGACGGCGTATTCACCGTGGATCATAAATGGCGCATTACTTCGTTCAATCGCGCTGCGGAAAAGATCACCGGTATCCGTCGCGACGAAGCATTGGGGAAATATTGCTGGGAAGTGTTTCGTTCCAACATGTGCGAAACCGACTGTGCGCTTCGTCGAACGATGAAGCAGGGAAAGCCCTTTGTTGATACTTCAACCTATTTTATTAACAGCGATAAACGTCGGATTCCCGTGGTGGTCTCAACTTCACTGCTTAAAGACAAAGACGGTACCGTGCTGGGCGGAGTCGAAACGTTTCGCGATATGAGCCTCGTGGAAGCGCTGCGCAAAGAACTCCAAGGCCGTTTTCAAATTGGTACTATGGTCAGCCGCAGCCAATCCATGCATAAAATATTTACAATTCTACCCCAGATATCGGAAAGCGACAGTACGGTATTGGTCCAAGGAGAAACGGGCACCGGTAAGGAACTTCTTGCACGTGCTATCCATAATTTGAGCTCCCGGCACGACAAGCCGTTTGTCGCTATCAACTGCGGCGCCTTACCGGATACGTTGCTGGAATCCGAACTTTTCGGATACAAGGCCGGGGCCTTTACCCATGCCGTAAAAGACAAGCCCGGCAGCTTTGCCCTTGCCGAAGGGGGCACCGTTTTTCTGGATGAGATCGGTGATGTAAGTGCTGCATTTCAGGTACGTTTGCTGCGCGTTCTCGAGGAGGGAGAATTTCAACCATTAGGGAGTGTTAAAACAGTCAAAGCAAATATCCGTGTCATAGCGGCAGCCAATAAAGATCTTCCCACTCTGGTCGAAAATGGTCAGTTCCGGGAAGATCTTTATTATCGCATCAATGTTATACGACTCACACTTCCGCCCCTTCGAGACCGTAAGGAAGATATCCCGCTTCTTATTCATCGGTTTATCGCAAAGATGAACAATATACGCGCAAGAGCCGTAACCGGAATAGATAAAAAAGCGCTGGAGCTTCTGATGTCTCATAATTACCCGGGTAATATCAGGGAATTGGAAAATATCATCGAACACGCCTTTGTACTCTGTGCCAACGGTAATATCCTGCCGCAACATTTGCCGGACGAGTTTATATCTCAAACGCTGACCTCAGCCGATCATAACAACCTGGGAAACGAGCTTAAATCAGCCGAAGCACGGGTGATTATTGATGCCCTTAAACGAAACAATTATAGCCGGTTGGCGGCAGCTCATGATCTCGGACTGCACAAAAGTACGCTTTTTCGAAAAATAAAAAAACTCGAAATTACACTTCCTAAAATCGACGGCCGTTCAGCATCTCATTAAAGTTGCAATATTGCAACTTTACATCTGCATACCGTCGCATTTCCGCTATGATTTCCATGATTTTCTGTTTTGCACAAACAGATATGGATAATCATATCCTATTGTATTTTATATCTTTTCTATTTGACAGCAATTACTACTGCGGCATGGCATGGTGATTGCACTTCCTTTGAACAGAAAGGGGCAGACCACAATATGAAAATGGCGCTAACTGTATGGGAAAATCGGATTTCTCCGGTGTTTGATGCCGCGCAAATGCTGCTTGTGGTGGAAATTGAAAACAACAAGATCATCAGCAGGCATTACGAACCGCTTTACCCTGAATTACCCGCACGTCTGGCTGGAAGGCTGGCGGAAATGAATGTTGCCGTTCTTATTTGTGGCGCCATCTCGGAAATGCCTGCAAACATACTTGAAGCAAACGGCATAAAACTTGTTCCGTTTATTACCGGTGACGCCGGTGAGATCATCGATGCTTATGTAAAAGATGTTCCGTTTATGACGGCATTCTCAATGCCGGGATGCCGTCGTAAACGTCACAGATATGCAGGAAAAGGGAAAAGGCATGGCGCTCATTTTGCGCTTGGAAAGGAGGTGATACACATGCCGAAAGGCGATGGAACAGGACCCCAAGGCCGAGGACCAGGAACCGGAAGGGGCCAAGGCGGATGTAAACCCGGCAAGGGAAGTAGAAAATCAGGAATAAATATCGGCCAGAGACCAGCAGGTGGCAAAGGTAGAGGACAGGGCCGAGGCAAAGGTGCCGGAATAGGTCGAAATCCGGAAGGATTTCCGGAAAAACAAAACACGTAATTATACATTACTAAAAGATAATTTTCTATTTTAACTATTTAACAATCTCTTTTGAATAAAGGAGGTGATCGTAATGCCAGGATTTGATCGAACCGGTCCAATGGGCTTCGGCCCGATGACCGGCGGACGAAGAGGTATTTGCAATCCCGTAAGCATGGGATATGGCCGTGGATTTGCCGGAGCTTTCGGTTTCGGTAGAGGCATGGGACTTGGCCGCGGTTTTAGGGGCGGTTTCGGCAGAGGCATGGGGCGTGCATTTGGGAGGAACTTCTGGAATCAACCGCCATATTATCCGGCATATGAACAAGGCCCTGAAGATGAACTGAATATGCTGAAGGCCGAGGCGAAAGCCCTAAAGGACAACCTTGAAATGATCAATCGAAGAATTGCCGATCTGGAAAAATCTTCGGAATAATTGTTTCAAATTGATAAAGGGGCTTGTAGTCATTGGGAGCAGGCCCCTTTATCCTGTTATACAAAAATATTGTTTTTAATCTTTATCAAATAAGGAGTATGTCCATGCCTATTTTTGAATATCTTTGTCTGGACTGCGGAAAAACCTGCGAAATTCTTATGGTCGGTTCGAATGATTCACCAAGATGCAATTCCTGTAATAGTCATCACTTGAAAAAACTTCTTTCAGCCCATTCATCCATGTCCGGCCTCTTTAAAAATAATATACCCGGTTTTGGAGATACCACCTGCTGCGGATCATCTCCCGGGGACGCAGGCTGCGCAGGGCCCGGTAGCTGCTGTGGGAAGAATTTGGATAAGGTGTAAGAAGATGACAAAAGCCAAAGGTATGATTACGGTCCATGTGAATGTTGAAATTGCGGCTGTATCGCTGCAAACAATTGTTGAAAACGTGAAACATATTGCAGGCCGAGATGAGAAAGGCTTATACCGCGTGGATACCGCCGATAAAGTGAGTGAACTGATTTCCAGATTTCTTCAAGAAAACGACTTTGAAGGTTATGTTAAACATATCGAGAACTATTAACATATTCTCTTGGTATGGAAGCTTAATTCGTTAGTTCGTTATTTTATAAAACAAATTCCGACATAGGAGAAAATAGAAATGAAAATAGCCGTCACATCTACGGGGCCCGCGCTCGATGATCAGATCGATCCACGTTTTGGCCGGTGCGCCTATTTTGTTATTGTGGAGACCAATGACATGAGTTTCGAGGCCTTTGATAACGAGAGTATCGCCTTGGGTGGAGGCGCCGGTATTCAATCGGCCCAGTTTGTGGCATCCAAAGGGATAGATGCCGTAATAACGGGAAACTGCGGCCCCAAAGCGCTTCAAACACTTTCTGCCGCCAATATCCAGATTTTTGCAGGACAGACCGGCACCGTCAGAGAGGTCGTCGAAAGATACAAAAGGGGGGATATCAAGTCTACAGACACACCCAATGTCTCTGATCACTACGGCATGGGAAACGGTTCAAATATGGACCAGTGGATGAGAAAAGGCTGCGGTGGCGGCATGGGAATGGGCCGTGGAATGGGAATGGGCCGTGGAATGGGGATGGGCCGTGGAACGAACCCTTCAACTTGGAACATTTCGCATCAGTCCGGTGCTACCATGTTATCAAAAGAAGAAAAGCTGAGGCGACTTAAAAATCAGGCCGATGAATTACGTCAGCAGATTGAAGATTTAGAATCAAGTATGAAGGCCTTGGAAGAGAAATAGCAACGCTGTCGACACATAAAAGACCTTGAAGTGGTTTCAAAACCTTCAATCGGGTTTAAGGTCAAGGCGGGCTGAGAAAGCCAACCGCAGGAATATAGGGAATATTTCGAGGATTGGCTGGCTCAGTCCAACACAGAGATTGAGGCCGAGGGGAGGTTTTGAAACCACTTCTAAAGGCGTTCTCAAAAACATTCTGACGTAATACCGGAGGGTAATGATCCATGGCAAAAGGACATATCAATCGACAGGATCAACGGCAGCAGGATCTGGAAATTAAAGAAAGACTGGACCACATCAAGAACAAAATTCTGGTGATGAGCGGCAAAGGCGGCGTTGGGAAAAGCAGTATTGCTGCATACTTATCGGTGGCATTGGCGAAAAAAGGGTACAGAGTGGGTCTTATGGACGTGGATCTTCACGGGCCCAGTATTCCCCACATTCTGGGCCTCAAAGGAAATATCGATCCGGGCAGCATGGATGGAAAAGCCCGGCCCGTCAAATACCTTCAAAATATGGACGTGATTTCCATTGAATCGCTTTTGGGGGAAAATAAAGATGCGGCAACGATCTGGAGAGGACCCCTTAAAATCGGCGTTATCAGACAGTTCATCGCAGATGTCGAATGGCCGGATCTCGACTACATGATCATCGACTCTCCTCCCGGCACCGGTGACGAGCCATTGACCGTGGCTCAGACCATACCCGATGCAAAAGCCGTCATTGTGACGACCCCCCAGGAAATCTCACTTGCCGATGTCAGAAAATCAATCAATTTTTGTCGCCAGGTCAATATGGAAATCTTAGGTCTTGTAGAAAATATGAGCGGACTCGAGTGTCCTCATTGCGGAAAAATGGTTGAAATATTCAAGACCCGGGGCGGGATGTTCACCGCGAAAAAAGAGGGCCTGAGACTATTGGGTACACTGCCTTTTGACCCGGTGGTTGTATCAATGGGTGATATGGGAAATGTGGGGCTTCTGGACGACGGGAAGCTTTTAATTATACAGGAGTTCAACAAAATAGTAGATGAAATTATTAAATTTACAAAAATTGAGACAAAGACGATTCCTGAACCGAAAGAGCCAATTCCGATCATAACAAAGTATTTTAAAGATTCAAAATTACTTGTTATCCCCGTATCCGCAGGAAAACTTTCATCCCATTTTGGTCATTGCAAACAATTCGCATTTATAGAGATTCAAAACGGAAAAATAGTAAAAACAGAAATGCTTATCCCACCGGCCCATGAACCGGGATTGCTCCCCCAATGGCTTAGCAAGCAAGGGGTTGACATTGCGATCGCGGCAGGAATGGGAGAACGGGCTCAACAGCTTCTGGAGAAAAGTGGCATCGAGGTGATTATTGGTGCGCCGATGGATTCCCCGGCGTCCCTGGCAAAACGGTATCTATCCGGCACCCTGGTAACGGGTGCCAATGTCTGTGATCATTAGATCAAATACATTATGTATTTTGAGTATGATCAAACCGCAAAAGCAGCTTAATGGACACTTTCGTATAAATACAAAAAAATAATGAAAACATACCTCGACTGCTTTCCTTGTTTCATAAGTCAAGCGCTTCGTGCCGCAAGGATAGCAACAAATGATGAAAAAAAGATAAAAACGATATTAGATGAAGTCGGGATGATGCTGAAAAACATACCGCTCGGTTGCCCTCCTCCGGAAAGCGCAAGATTGATCTATCATAAGGTTAAGAAAATTACAGGAAATTTAGATCCATACAAAAAAATAAAAAAAGAAAGCACGCAAAAGGCCCTGTCATTGTATCCTTTTTTAGAAAATCGACTTGAAAAATCGAAAGACAGGCTATTGACGGCAATTCAAATAGCAATTGCCGGAAATGTCATCGATTTTGGCGCCGATTGGGATTTCGATATAGAAAGTGAGACCTATAAAGTTCTTGAAATGAACTTTGCGGTTTGTGACTACAATAGATTTAAAAGAAATTTGGATAAGGCGCCTAACGTCCTGTATATTGCAGATAATGCCGGTGAATGTGTTTTTGACAGAATCTTAATAAATGAAATACAAAAGCCGGTGACTTATGTTGTCAGAGGTATGCCGATTATCAATGATGCCACGTATGAAGATGCTGTTCAGGCGGGCATTGATAGGGTTGCGACCATATTGTCTTCCGGAACTGACGCTCCTGGAACGGTTCTTGAAACATGCAATCCGGAATTTAAGAACGTTTATAAAGATTCAGAATTCATTATCAGTAAAGGGCAAGGAAACTATGAAGCGCTTTCTAAAGAAAAACGCGCGATTTTTTTCCTATTAAGGACAAAATGCACTGTCGTTGCCGATGATATCGGCGTTTGTAGAGGTGATATCGTGTTAAAAGGACCTGATGATTATAACTCTTAAATCTTGCATGCCTAAATCTTAAATGATTCAAAATGAGCGATGTCCGTATGTGTCATACATGAACGAACTTCAAATAAAAACCATGCTACTTTTCACATCATTTTCTTTTGACCAAAACATCCCTATCCTTTTTCAATGAAACCTTCAAGCTGTTGGCAACAAAATTCGATGTTTTTCTGAAAGTGGTTTAAAAACAGAATGCCTGAATGTTTTTGGCAATAACGGTTGAACGACAAACTAAAATAACAGGAGGTTTTTTGGGTGTATCTTGAATGGCATGCTTTTTGCTTTTTAAATTTTTGGTTCATGAAATCCGCGGTGGCCAATGATTAAAAAAGCGAAAGGATTACCAATGTTTCAAGGACTTACCCAGGAAGAAGAAATCCATATTGAAGAGATCACCTTAGAACTGGAAGCCTTTGAAAAACAAAGAGG
>JAJDND010000113.1 GCA_022340885.1 Desulfobacterales bacterium
AGAGCTCCGAAAAAGAGTGCAAAAAAAAGTACCGTCCATGGATTGTAACGGCGCATGCCGTATTCACCATGAATGGAATACCACGCAAAGGTGACGGCCGACAGAATGCCGCTGATAATGCCGACAATATTCATGGTTAAAATATCGAGATTGTAAGCACCGACGACAAGATAGCAGCCGAATGTGGCCCCAAGCAGCGCCGCAATGGTTGCCGGTGCAGGCTTTTCTCGCATAAACACCACCGAGTGGATCGCTATAAAGCCCGGTGCAAGGTATTGAAGCAGGATAGCTGCGGCGACCTTGATTTTACTGATGGTAAAGAGATAGGTGAATTGAACCCCGGCCATCCCGACGGTGCCGAACAGCAAAAAATATAAAATATCCTTCCGTTCTATTTTAAGAAGAGATGCGCTGCGTATCAGCAGCCATAAAAATAAGAGGACCGTGGATATGGTCAGACGAAGTTGTACCAACTGGTAGGGCGTAACGCCGCTTTTAAACAGAAATTTTGCCGATGCGCCGGACAGCCCCCACATCAAGGCGGCCAAAACGACATAAAGATAGCCCCATCGGTAGTTTTTTATGGATGTTTTTGATTTCACTTTCTACAGATCATTGAGTTGTCGTTTTCATACGTTGATGCGCAAGAGAAATGCACATAAACCGTTCATGCCCAAAGCTTTAAAGGACGCGTAACATTACTAAACAGTTAAGATGGATGTCAAACTTATTTTTGTGGAAAAAGTAGTTGGATTACTCACTCACGGTAAGAGGGGGACGTTATGCAAATCGGTGTTTTAAAAGAGATAAAAACTAAAGAAAACAGGGTTTCGGTTACACCGGAAGGTGTTGAGCAGATGCTGGAACACGGACATGAGGTGCGGGTCGAAACCAATGCCGGTGCCGGGTCTGAGTTTTCCAACAAAGAATATGAAAGCGCCGGGGCAATCATCTGCAGTACTTCGAAAGAGATTTACCGGAAATGCGAGATGATTATGAAAGTGAAAGAACCCCTTCCCGTAGAATATCCGTTGATCCAAAAGGGGCAGGTTTTGTTTACCTATTTTCATTTTGCCGCATCATTGGAACTCACAAAAGCCTTTATGGACTCCGGCGCTGTCGCCATTGCCTATGAGACGGTTGAACAGCACAACGGATCCCTGCCGCTGCTGACCCCTATGAGTGAAGTCGCCGGCAGACTGGCTGTCCAGGAAGGCGCTAAATACCTTGAAAAGACATATGGCGGCCGCGGGGTACTTCTCAGCGGCGTTCCGGGAGTCGATCCCGGGGTTGTTCTGATAATCGGCGGCGGGGTTGTGGGGACCAACGCCGCCGGAATCGCCTGCGGCCTGGGTGCAAAGGTGTATATCCTCGACACTCGTCCCGACCGGCTTAGATACCTGTCGGATATCATGCCCCGGAACTGTTTTCCGATCATGTCCAGCCCGGCGACCATCAGAAGACTTTTAAAAGAAGCGGACCTTGTCGTAGGCGCTGTTTTGATTCATGGCGCTGCGGCTCCCAAATTGATTACCCGCGATATGTTGAAGATCATGAAGAAGGGATCGGTCCTTGTTGATGTGGCCATCGATCAGGGCGGGTGCGCTGAGACCGCAAAACCCACCACGCACGATGATCCCATCTATGAGGTCGATGGGGTTATCCACTACTGTGTGGCCAATATGCCCGGTGCTGTTTCATATACCTCCACAAAAGCCCTTACCAATGTAACATTGCCCTATGCCATCGAGATTGCGGATAAAGGATTCGAGAAAGCGGCAAAAGAAAATCCGGAGATTCTCAAGGGCATCAATATTCTGAAAGGGAAGGTAACCTATAAAGCGGTGGCCGATGTCTTTGGTTTGGAATACCATCCGGTGGAAACACTGTTATCAATTGATGAATGATGATTGTCGATTGGCGTGATCAGGATTCCAGAATTTTATACAGTTCATCGAAATCTTCGATGATATGATCAGCGCCTGAACGTTTAAGATCTATTCTCAGACTTTCTTTGTCCGATGACGATTTAAGAATTCCGATACCGGTAAACCCTGCGCTGGAATTTGAAGCAGCCATCATGTCATCGGGCATGTCCCCGACATAGTAATGTGCGGACACCCTGTTTTCCAGGGCCCCGGCAATGGCGTCCAGCATAAACGGATGCGGTTTGCTGAGAGAAACTTTTTTCCCGCATTTTTTAAATCGTTTTTGCTCTTCATTTATGCAATCATCCAGCGTTAGGATGGAAGTAAAATACTTTTTAAGATTAAATAATCCAAGCGGGTAGTCTGCCTCGATTCGAGGCCGGCCGGTGGCGATGGCCAAGATATTCCGGCTGGATAGATTTTCCAGAGTGGATTCGTCGATCAGCAAGGTTTCCTGTTCGATGAGTCCTTTTCTGTGAAATACTTTTGATTGAACCTGATAGGTGGATTCGAACAGCGCCTTTCCAAGATAAATCTCCTGAAAGATCTGTTTTATGATATTTCCACTGCCCACATCTCCGGAATAAAGGCTGGTTAGAAAATCATTTGATATTGTGCCGTTTCTATCGAAGAGCGCGGATAATGGATGGCGTTTTTCTTGCAAAAAACGGGCAAGACCGGAAACGTCGGCGCGTCTAATGGTCTTTTTATAGTGGCTCCAGGGGTTTGAATCGTGATCTTTTAGCGATATTTGGACGCGTGTGAACAAAAGATTGAGAATTAAAAAGGTTAAATCCCAGTCATTATTCAAACCGCCGCTTTGTTTTACTCGGGCAAGTTCCTCAAGGGAAAACAAAGGGTCCGGCAAATTTTCCCATGAAGCAGCGTCTTTGAAAAAAAGCCGGGCAGCCATTCTAACAGCCTCTCGATACGATCTTGACACATCGATGATAACGCCATCCATGTCGAAAACAATCAGTGCCCGGGATATTGTCTCTTCATTCATGAGTTTCTTATAGTCGAACACAATGCCCCATGCAATTTATTTCCCGGCTACGGGGAAAAATTTTAGGTCAATCCTGTCAAAAAGTGACAAATTTT
>JAJDND010000133.1 GCA_022340885.1 Desulfobacterales bacterium
ATACAAGGAAGATGTCGTTCCGCTATAGTCGACTATGCGGAACGGCATCTGACGCAGCAGATGCGGTGAAATTGGAAATCCCGCAGGGTTTCAAATTATTGAAATTCGAAATGTCAGAATACCTTAATAATTTTGTTAAAATAACCATTTCAAAAATTTGAAACGCTCAGCTTAGGTAATACTTTAATGCACCGGAATGGATAGGCGCCGTCAAACCATCTGTTACCATACTCTTTTTTGTCAGCATTTTAAAAAAAGGCAAACCCCGGAAAAACGACTTAGCTTTTCTTTTCAGGGTTGCTTAAATACTTACCCACCAGCAGCGCAATGAGGATCGTCAAATAAAGCTGCCCGGATATTGCAATAACAACTGTTAGGGACTTGGCCAAAGCGGAAACCGGTGTAATATCACCATATCCCAAAGTGGTCAGCGTTACAAAACTAAAATACAGGTAATCGTGAAACCCTGCGGCAGCATCGCCTGCAAAATTAATGGCTCCGGTATTGATGTGAAAAAAGAATCTTTGTGTTGTCTCTGCTATGGCCAAGAGCACCGCTCCCAAAATGCCGATCAGCAGATAACCGTTAATGGAATTGACAATAATGGTCAACGTTACTTTCTGACTTTTGGCAATATGCCGGATCATAAATACGGTAATAAACATATTGAAACTGAAAAATGACAAAAAGGAAACCAATCCCAAGATATCCTTGGCGAAGAAATAATAAAACCAGGTTAAGACGATGGTAACGATTCCGGATATGATTAGGATATTGCGGGTCTTTTTTGCAAATTCGAGTGAATATGTGCCGGAGAGAATGATGGCTGTAAAAATGACGTCTCTCATGAGTAATCGTTGCTTCGATAAAGCGGGATAGAAAAAAATAATGAGGAGCAAACAAATTAGAAGAATGATATTGTTTCTGGCCAGTTGTTTTTGTGTCATAAGAATGTTACCCCGGAAAAACCGGAAACGAGTCATAAGAAGTGGTTTCAAAACCTTCAATCGGGCATAAGGTCAAGGCGGACTGAAATGGCCAACCGCAGGAATATCGGGCATATTTCGAGGATTGGACGTTTCGGTTCAACACAGCTTGTCCCGTCGTAGCTTTCGCGAAGATGGAAGACTGAGCCCGAGAGGGGGTTTTGAAACCACTTCAATGCGATGGTTGTTTCTTTTGCGCTTCCGGCTGATGTTGTGTCTGCTCCATTTCCGCTTTTGTAAGCCATCCCCCGCCAAGGGCTTTATATAATCTCACATAGGCATTTAAGTATTGTTGCTTCAATTGGGAAAACTCCAATCCGACATCAAACAATGAACGTTCTGTTTCTAAAACTTCAAGGTAGCTGGTAACGCCTTTATCGTATCTCATTTTAGCCAGGACAGCGGCATTCTCTGCTGCTTTAAATTTTCTCTCAACCGCCGAGATTTGCTTTTTGTATGTTTGGATTTCATTCAAAGCATCCGCCACTTCACGAAAAGCAAACAGCACCCTGTTTTCGTAAAAATATAATGCCTGCCGGGTCCTTTCTTTCGCAATTTCAACCCTCTGGCGACTCTTGTTAAAGTCAAAAATAGGCCCCAGCAGGCTGCCACCCACCGACCAGACAGTTCCATCGGTAGAAATAGATGATATTTCACTGCTGGCCACTCCAAAAAGACCTGTCAAGCTAATCGATGGAAACATCATCGCCTTGGCAACACCAATACTTGCTGTTTGTGCCTCCAGCAAGTACATGGCTTGGGCAATATCAGGCCTGCGTTCGAGAACGATCGAAGGTAATCCGACGGGTATTTCCGGGGGAAGAGCTTGTTGGTTCAGATCATACCCAGTTTTAATTTCTCCGGGAAATTTTCCCATCAAAATGCTCAGAACATTTTCGGTATTGGCAATTAATCGCTGGTATAACGGAATGGCCCCTGCAGCAATTTCTTTTTGAATTTGTGCCTGGTTCAAGTCGAGTTCGGGAATCGTGCCTCTGTCAAAACGCTTTTGAATAATTTCCAGGCTATTCGACCGTGAATCAAGGGTCTTTTCGGATATTTTCAATCTCTGATGATAATCCAACAACAAAAAATACGTGCTGACCACTTCGGAAATCAGACCGATTTGAACGGTTCTCAGGGAATACTCGGAAGCCATCAATTCCGCTCGCGCGGCTTCGGTGGCCCTGCGGTATTTGCCCCAGAAATCAATTTCCCAGCTCAATACCGGCGCGATAAAAGCCGTTTTGTCGGTTGTTGACGACCGTGATATACCTAAATAAGTCCCCGCCGCCGCGCCGGCTTCTAAATCCAATCTGGGATATTGATTCGCCCTGGTGAATCCAAGCGATGCGCGGGCTTCCTCGATACGGCTGGCGGCAATCATCAAGTCTTTATTGTCCTTCAAGGCCTCAACAACCAGTGAATATAAAACAGGATCGTTAAACAATTCCCACCATTTCAAGTTGACCACTTCTTTGGATTTTGATTCGGAAAATCTAAAATTGTCCGGCGTTTCCACAACAGGCTTTTTAAAATCAGGACCCATTGCACAACCTATAAACGATACAATCATCATCAGTGTAACGATTTGAGCCAGTTTTCTCATATCAACAACCATCAGGATTTTTTTGCATCAGATTCCAGTTGAAGTTCTCTTTTTTGTTCGTACTTGGCGACTTTGCCGATAAAAACAAACAGCATGGGATAAAAGAAAACCCCTAACAGCGTGGCGACAGCCATTCCACCCAGCAATGCCATCCCCATCACGACTCTTGCCTCGGCACCGGCACCGGAAGCCACAACCAACGGCAAGACACCCAATATAAAAGAAAACGCCGTCATCAATATGGGCCTGAATCGCAGTTCCGCCGCTTTTATGGCTGCATCATACAAAGAAAGGCCTTTGTCAAATTCCAGCTTGGCGAACTCAACGATCAGAATGGCATTTTTGGCCGCCATGGCGATGAGCATTACCAGGGCAATCTGGGCAAAAACATTGAGTTCAAAACTTTGGCTGAAGTACCGGGCAATAAACAAAGCAATGAATGCACCGAATACCGCAAAGGGTGTTCCCAGCAAAATGCTGAACGGCAAAGACCAGCTTTCATACTGGGCGGCGAGGATAAGAAAGACGAACAACAATGAAAACGCGAATACTATGCCACCTGTACCGGAAGCCTTTTTTTCCTGGTACGACATGTTGCTCCACTCATAGCCCATATCGCCCGGAAGTACATCTTTAGCCACTTGTTCCAGGGCATCAAGGGCCTGCGTCGATGTGTATCCTGGAGCAGGCCCTCCGCTAAGCTCTATGGCCCTGTATAGATTAAATCGATTGGTATAATCCGGACCGACGATTGCTTTGATATCGACAAACGTTGCCAGGGGAACGCTTTTGCCTTCTTTGTTTTTAACAAAAAAAAGGTTTATCTTATTTTCATTTTGACGGTACTTGGGTTCCGCCTGAATATAGGCTTTGTAAAGTCTTCCGAATCTGTTGAAATCATTCACGTAGGAACCTCCCAAAAAGGCGCCCACGGTGGTATAAATGTCGTTTAAGGAAATGCCCGCCTTGAGGACTTTATCCTTGTCGATCTCCATGTATCGCTGGGGAACGCTCGCTCGAAATGTTGTAAATATGGAACCGATTTCAGGCCGTTTCACGGCGGTCTGAACAAAGTTTGCCGTCTGTTTTGCCAGATAATCGGGCGTGTTCCCCCCTTTGTCCTGAATCATCAGGGTAAAGCCGGAACCACTTCCCAATCCTGGAATGGCCGGTGGTCCAAATGCAAATACCTGCGCTTCATTAATGGTCAGATGAAAAGCAACGTTCAACCGCCTGACAATGTCCTTGGCGGTCTTTTCCCGTTCACCCCAATCCTTAAGGGAAACAAAAATAAAGCCGGCATTTGAAGACATGCTGTTTGAAAGCAAACTAAATCCGGTAGCTGTGGTGATATATTCTACTTCATCGTGTTTTCTTAAAATTTTCTCTACTTTTTTGGCAACCACATCGGACCGTTGCAAGGATGCGGCATCCGGTAGTTGAATATTGACGAACAGATAACCCATATCCTCTTCCGGCATAAAGCCGCCCGGAACATTTTTTCCCAAAAACCCCATGGCCACGATAACTATGAGGATAAAAATTAATCCTCGAACGATCTTGCCGGTCACAAATCGGGTAAATCCCATATAGGCTTTGGTGGATTTGTCAAAGACTTTGTTGAAAAGTTTAAAGAATGCTCCCAGAGGACCTCGATAGGGTTTCCGCTTTCTGAGCAGCAATCCGCACAGCGCAGGACTCAGGGTTAACGCATTAATGGATGAAAAAACCACCGAAACAGCCACCGTGATGGCAAACTGTTGGTATAATCTTCCTGTTATACCTCCCATGACGGCCACCGGGACAAACACTGCCACCAAAACCAGTGTCGTCGCAATAACCGGCGCGGTGACTTCATTCATGGCATGGACGGTAGCCTCTTTGGGATTCATACCTTCCTCAATTTTGACCTGGACCGCTTCCACCACCACAATGGCATCGTCCACAACAACACCGATGGCAAGAACCAGACCCAGAAGCGAGAGAACATTTACGGTGAAACCGATCAACGGGAAGACAATAAATGCACCAACCAAAGAAACGGGGATGGCGATGGTGGGAATTAAGGCGGCCCTCCAATCTTGGATAAAGATGAAGACGACAAGAATAACCAGTCCCAGGGCGATAAAAAGTGTATCGATGATTTCCTTGATGCCTGCGGTAATGGCCAGCGTAGTATCCATCGATACGTCGTATCGGATACTCTCCGGGAAAGACTTCGAAAGTTCCCCCATGGCCTTTCGGATTTTTTCGGCCAGTTCCACGGCATTGGAGCCGGGCGCCTGATACAGGGCGATGACAGCGCATGCTTTGCCATTTAACCGGGTAAATGCATTGTAAGTTTCAACGCCCAACTCGACACGGGCAATGTCTTTGATCTTTACCTGAGATCCCTCCTCGGTTGTTCTGACGACGATTTCACCGAATTCTTTTTCAGATTGCAGGCGCTCCGGCAATCTGACGGTGTAGGTAAATTCCGTGCCGGGAGGAGCAGGTTCAGCACCGAATTTACCTCCCGGCACGACCACACTTTGCTCTCGGATGGCATTCACGATCTCTGGTACCGTGATCCCCAGGTGGGCCAATCGGTCGGGCTCGATCCATATGCGCATGGAATAATCGCTGGCGCCGAGTACGTTCACGCGTCCGATCCCTTTGATTCGCGCCAAAATATCTTTTATATTGATCAGCGCATAATTGCCCAAAAAATTTTGATCATATCTGCCGTCTTCCGACGTGAGGGCTACCAGCATCAATATGTTCGGAAGGGATTTTTCTGTGGTTACCCCTAATCTTTTCACTTCCTCGGGGAGCTTGGCTGTTGCAGCGGCAACCCGGTTTTGGGTGAACACCGTGTTCGTGTCCGGGTCGGTGCCGATCTCGAAGGACACCTGGATGGTCATGGTGCCGTCATTGGCATTGATGGATTTCATGTAGATCATATTGTCCACGCCATTGATCTGCTGTTCCAGCGGTGTGGCCACCGATTGCTCCACACTGACGGCATTTGCCCCGGTATAGGTGGCTCGAACTTCCACCACCGGCGGTGTGATGTTGGGGTATTGCTCCGTGGGAAGACCCTTTAGAAAAACGACACCCACGATAACCATAAAAATAGCGATGACCATGGCCACAATGGGCCGCCTTACAAAAAAATTACCCATGTCTGATTACTTGCTCTCCTGCTTCTGGTCTGTTGATCCGATTTCTTTTACGGTGGGCTTCACAAGCATCCCGTCCTTTACTCTCTGCAATCCTTCGTACACAATGTGTTCACCGGGCTTCAACCCTTGGGTAATCAGCCAGAATTGTTTGATCCTGGGGCCTACTTTTATGCTTCTTCTCTGAACTTTATCACTATCGCCAACCACAAAAACACTGTATGTTCCTTGAAGTTCCACAACACATCTTTGCGGAATCAGAATGCCGTCTTTAACAACGGTAACCAGCGCCTTTACCTTGGCATACTGACCGGGACGCAACAATTCCCGGGGGTTGGGAAACGATGCTTGAACCAGCATGGCGCCGGTGGTTGGATCCACGTTTCGATCGATAAACTCGGGTTCGCCTTTGTAACCATACACGGATCCATCCGCCAGAATCAGTTCCAGGTCTTCTTTTCGGGTTTTCTGATCAGCCGTTTCGATCTCCGATTGAAATCGCCGGGCCAACTGAAGATATTGCCTTTCCGTAATAAAGAATTCTACGAGAACGGTGTCGATACGGGAAACCGTGTTCAAAATTACCGGATTGGGACTTCGACCGACAAAATCCCCGACTTTGGCTTTTGTCTTTCCGATAATTCCGGTAATCGGCGAATAAATCTTGGTATAACCGAGTTGGATATTACTGGCCCTTAGAATCGCCTCGGCCGCTTTCACCGATTCGACGGATGCCTCATACTGGGCAACCGCCGCATCCAAATCGCTCTGACTGACCGCCTTTTCCTTTGCAAGGGGTTCGATTCTGTCAAGATCGCTTTTGGCTTTTGCCAGCATCGTATTTGCTTCCGCAACCCTGCTCATTTTTTCCGCGACATCGGCCTCGAACGGCTGACTGTCCAACGTATAAAGAAGATCGCCTTTTTTGACTCGCGTCCCTTCCTCAAAATGAATCCCTGTCAGAAACCCCTCCACCCTTGCCCGTATGGCAATGTCATTGAAACCATAAATCTGACCGACAAACTCTTGATAGATGGGTACGTCTTTTGTTTGTGTCACCACAACGGTAACCTGGGGCGGAGGCGCTGGTGCTTGTTGTTTTTCTTTTTGACTGCACGAAAAAAACAGCAGACATAAAATGCATGGCAAAATCAGCTTTATTGTTTTCATTTTTTTCTCTTTATCTAAACAAAAGTTAAATATTATCTGAAATTTCTCGCCCTCTCTAAAATCTGTTTTGGAATTTTCCTTGTTTCAGGGGACCTTTTAAAGATAGAGAATCATTGGTTTCGACGGTCAGCTTGCATCCGGGTGCAGAGCACCTGGTTTGTCTTGCAAGAATAAGCCTGCTCGGATGACCTTCATGAATAGCTCCTAATTATAGACTAGACGCAACTTGATTTTAGTAAGAAAATGATACGGATTACGAATGGATAGTGCTAAAAAAGGTTGATTTTATTGCCACGATTTCAATTAATTAATATTCTTCTAGCTGAATTCGTTTAAGTTGTCACCCTAGCTTAGGGTAAACGTTTACCCTAACCTTTAAACAAGATCCCTAAAGGAATCTATGCAGCGATATTTTGTGAGGAAGTTAGTTGTTTATCAGATAATAGCGTTTTCGACAACAAAATTCCGGTGGAAAGTTTTACAGGATCTTGGCCTACTTTATGATTCGAGCGTATAAGAATTTGGACAGGGGATCCGGCAACGGATCATTAGACAGTAGTGCCGGCAATGGCGCTCGCCTCGGAAGTCAAGGGGATAATGTCTCGATCACTCATTTGGGGCCGAATTTTCTTATTCTAGTTCCTTATTGTTTGTTTTTAATTCCAATCCGGTATGCACTTGGTGAAATTCCTGTCCACCGTTTAAAGGCCCTGGAAAATGAGCTTTGCTCAGAATATCCCAACTTAAACGCGACTTCTGTCAAGTCTTCTTTTAGATCACCGACATAATGTTCAGCCAACTCACTGCGTGTTTCGTCCAGTACTTCCCCAAAGGTGGTTCCTAAGTTTTTAAGATTTCGCTGTAGGCTCCTTACACTCATAAAAATTGCCTTAGCGATCTTGTCATCGGTGACATTCCCATCATGGATATGCTCAATGATTGCGCGCTTAACACGATGTATAATATTCTTACGATCTAAGTTGGCGATATACTCTATCATCAGTTGGTCGCTTAAACTTGCCAGATGCGGATTACCGCTTGGCAGTCTTAGGTCCAGATCTCTATGGGAAAACAGTATGCTGTCGGTCTCAGCACCAAAGTATACCGGTGCCCTGAAAAGTTGAAAATACCTGGCCGAACAATTTGGTTTGTCGTGAATAATGTTTACGGAAAGGGGGGAAAAGTCCTCACCACAGTTTAACCTGCATCCTGCTATGATTGATGCCATACTTGAATCCATGTACGCGGGAGGCTGTATTGAACCCGATAGAATGAGGTTCAAATCATCATTACGTGGCTCTATCTTTATGTCGGTTTTTTCAGAAAGAACGTGGATGTAACGCGCTAAGCGTTCCAAAGCCTTCCGCAACGATGTGCTTGCCAGCCAGGCATAACCTAAGGCTCCAAAATAAGAAGGATGCCAAAAGCCTGCTGCTTCCAAACCGAAACATGGATCTTCTATTAAACTTTCGGCTTTGATCCACAAGTTGTTGACCTGCCTAAAAGATATGCGCTTTCCTTGTTCAAAGAGCATATCTTTGTTCACGCCTTCCTCAAAGAAAAAAGGCTCAGGATCATGGCCATACTTGCTTAGTATTTCCCAAAGGATATTTCCTGAACTTAAAAGATAAGTACCCGTCATATTTAACAATCATTTTAATATTTTTGCTCAAATTATCGGTTTCGAGATATGTATCATTATATTCGTGGACATGTCAAGTTATTGGCACGATATGCCAAAATGTTGGCACGATATGCCAGGACAAATAAAATAAATGTACTATTTTGTCTTTACATTAAAGGAGTTGAGCACCGCCCTTGAAGCGGGGGCTTGAATTTTCGCCCGTAGGCCGAAAAGAAAAAAGCACGTCAGTGCTTTGGACGTTGATCTTGCATCCAGCTGTAAAGCCTCCGGTTTGTTTTGCAAGAATCGACAGCACATCAAAAATACTCATAAACAGGAAATTCCAATGAATGAGAACAAAAGAAAAGATTGGCCAAAAGGCCCAAGCGCTATCACAGAGAATTCCGAAAAAAACGATAAAGATTCGGAAACAGTTCTTTTAGCATTTGACGAGAAAGATATACTGGAAAGGTACTTGGATGATAATGATGATCCGAGCGCTTTCTTTAAAGGTGCTACCATTAGTTTCTTTTTATGTCTTCTTTTCTGGGTCGCATTAATCATCTTATTAAAATGATCATTGATTTAATACCCCCTGTTCACTGCGTCAGTGATTTGATGCTCTACCTGTGTATTTATCTGTGGAAGCTGAGATCTGCCCTTTCAAATCTCCGGAACAAATCCCGACCCTCTCGGACATCTTTGGCTTAATTACCCTAAATTGAGCGATTTTTAAGTTTGCTGCATATACAAGGAAGATGTCGTTTCGCTATAGTCGACTATGCGGAACGGCATCTGACGCAGTAGATGCGGTGAAATTGGAAATCCCGCAGGGTTTCAAATTATTGAAATTCGAAATGTCAGAAT
>JAJDND010000145.1 GCA_022340885.1 Desulfobacterales bacterium
GAGAGTGCTTAAAAACAACACGGTCACATTTGCAGCGGGGTGGCCCTGATCAGCGTATGAGACCTTTGAAAAACGCTCCTTTTTGCCCGATTTCTGCGTCAGGCTCAAATTTTAATCCTCGAAATACTCAATGTATTCCTGAGGTTAAAATTTTCGCCTTTCTTGAACTCAAACAAAAATGAACATCTTTCAAAGGTCTCCGTTTAGCGCATTACATACCAATTTCTTAACAAAAGAGGTAAAACGTGAATCGCGAAAACATGCTGGGCAGGATATCGGATCGAACCGAACCGTGGGACATGCTGATTATCGGGGGCGGCGCAACCGGTGTCGGCGTTGCGGTGGATGCCGCTTCACGGGGATGTAGCGTGTTGCTCCTGGAACAAAGCGATTTTGGGAAGGGAACCTCCTCCCGAAGCACAAAGCTTATACACGGAGGTGTTCGTTATCTGCAGCAAGGGAACATCTCCCTGGTCATGGAAGCACTGAGAGAACGCGGTATCCTTCGCAATAATGCACCCCATCTGGTACATGACTTGGCGTTTATTGTCCCCAACTACGATTGGTGGGAGGCACCTTTTTACGGCATAGGACTAAAAATCTATGACATGCTGGCAGGCCGCTATGGTTTCGGGCCTTCAAAAATTCTCACAAAGGACGAAACACTGGAACGGATCCCCACGATTAAACGCGACGGTCTGCGTGGCGGAATCATCTATTACGACGGTCAGTTTGACGATGCCCGCCTCCTTATCAACCTCGCTCGCACTGCATCGCACCAGGGCGCCGTTCTGCTGAACTATGCCCGTGTCATCACGCTGACCCGGAGCGGCGACGGCATCATAAACGGCGTGATATTTGAAGACCTTGAGGCCGGTACGGAACACTGGGCAAGGTCCAGGGCGGTCATCAACGCGACCGGTCCATTTGCCGATCACATCCGCCGGATGGATGATCCCGATGCCGTGCAGTTGATCTCTCCCAGCCAGGGGGTACATCTGGTCTTTGACAGATCCTTTTTGCCCGGCAAATCCGCCATAATGGTTCCCCATACCAAGGACGGCCGTGTCATGTTTGCCATTCCCTATCTTGGGGTGACGCTGGTGGGCACTACCGATACCCCCGTCTCCGAAATCGACCTCGAACCTCGCCCCATGGCAGAAGAAATTGATTTCATTCTGGAAACCGCAGGACACTATCTCGAAAAGATCCCTTCCAGTAAAGATATTCTGAGCGTGTTTACGGGCATACGTCCGCTTGTCAAAACCGCCGATGAAAAAAACACTGCCGCTTTGTCCAGAGACCACATCATCCATATCTCCAATTCGGGACTGCTCACCATTGCGGGCGGTAAATGGACGACCTATCGTCTGATGGCGAAAGTCTGTGTCAATTATGCGATATCCCTGGCCGGTTTGGAATCGAAACCTTGCATCACCGAGCAGCTGAATATTCACGGTTTTCACAGAACGCCGGAAAAGTTCGGTGAGTTCGCGCTATACGGGTCCGACGCGCCGGCCGTTCAAGATCTCGTGCGGGGGGATCCGATCCGCCAGGACCGGCTGCATCCGGCGCTGCCGGCCCGTGTCGGAGAGGTCATCTGGGCCGTACGATTCGAAGCGGCGCGCACCGTTGACGATTTTTTGGCCCGGCGGACCCGGAGTCTTTTGCTCAATGCCCGGGCGGCAGGTGAAACTGCGCCCAAAGTCGCTTCGATTATGGCCAAGGAACTGGGACGCGGTCACAAATGGACAAGGGATCAAATCGAATCTTTCCGCAAAATCAGCAGAATATATCTGCCGGGATAGCAAAAAATTGCTCTTGAATACGCTTTATAATATTTTAGAGGTGACACCATGGAAAAAATTTTCAACGGCAAAAAAACAGCGAAGTTGGGCACCGAGAAGAATCCTGCGGTGGTTCATGTCAAAACCAAAAAAAGAATGAAAGAAGTTGCCAAGATCTTTGAGGAAAACAATTGGAAATATCAAATTGAAGTGATTTCCGACGAGCCTGAAGATATTGCCGATTTGGAAATATTGCTGAATTGGCCGAAACCCAAACACACCGAAAAGAAAGTCGGACGAAACGATCCCTGCCCCTGCGGAAGCGGAAAGAAATATAAGAAGTGCTGCGGCAAATAAATCCAACAAAATAAAAAATACTGAGAAAAGGTGGGTGTATCATGAAAAAATGGATCTACATTGGTATCGGCGCGGTAGTTGTCGTCATCGCTGTCATTATTTTCGGGCTCTCAAACCTGGGTCCTATTATTAAACGTGCCGTAAATTCTTACGGGCCACAAATAACCAAAACAGAATTGCACGTGGCCGATGTAAACGTCTCTCTTTTTTCTGGAGAAGCCAAAATCAAGAAATTTTTCCTCGGTAATCCCGCCGGATTCAAGACACCGAGTGCCATGAAAGTCGGCTCTGTCCTTGTGAAGGTCAACGAGAAATCCTTAACCGGCAACCCGATTATCGTGGATCGGATCGAGGTGATCAGCCCTGAAATAAACTATGAAGAAAAAGGAGCAGCGGATAATTTCCGTACGATTTTAAACAATATCACTAAAACCTCAAACACCGAAAAGCAATCAAAGCAGGAATCAAAAAAAGAAGGGGCCGGGAAGAAAATCATCATTAAAGATTTCGTGGTAAAGAACGGAAAAGTCAATCTGGCATTATCGGCCTACGGATTGGGAGAAAAACAAATCAGTTCACCATTGCCGGATATGCATCTCACGAACATCGGAGAAAAGAATAAAGGCACATCGCCGGCCGAGGCGTTTAAAGAGATAGTTGCAGCGCTTTACGGAAAAATCACGTCTCCGGCGGTTACCGATGTGTTGAACAAACAGCTCACATCAATTGGCGTTAATCTGGATTCTTTGAAAGAAGCCGAAATGAAGAATCTGAAAGGCACCACCAGTAGCGTGGAAGAAAAAATGAAGGATGTCGGTAAATCAGTCAAAGGTATATTCGGCAAGTAGAAAATCGTTGCAGCAATTTTACGTGTTGGACCGATGCAAATTTTTCCGATCGTTTATATCGTCTGTTTTGAATTCGGAATAGAAACGGCATCGGGAAAGTTTCGAATTGCTATTTTCCTTTACCGGATATTCCCCTTCCTCGACGAAACAGCCGTGCAATGGTGCCTGAAGATGCGCCCATAAAATAGGAGAGAACGATCAGTTGATGGATCAGGGTGATTTTTAGGATGCCATGGTTCATCCATCGGCGCGGAGACGTTACCACCGGCTCGGGCACCGTCACCACATCTCCTTTTTTTTGCAATCGCCGGATCAACTCAAAATCCTCCATAATGGGTATATCCGGAAATCCGCCCAATTGATGAAAAACCGCCGATAACATGAAAATAGCCTGGTCGCCATACGGCATTTTTAAGTATCGTGAGCGCCGGTTTGCAACATATTCGATGAATCTGAGGGCCTTACCTGGAGCATCGATGCGAAGTTCGAATGCACCGGCAGCAACGCCCGGCTGCTTTAGGATGCTAAAGACGGATGTGTCAAAACCTTTCGGCAACCGGGTATCGGCATGAAGAAAAAGCAGTATGTCTTTGGACGCGGCGTCGGCGCCCTGGTTCAATTGCCGTGAGCGGGGCGGGGAACTTTCAATGACGGTTGCGCCCAATGATCTTGCGATGGAAACCGTATCGTCGAGACTTCCGCCGTCTGTAACAATAATTTGAGTGTTATCCCCATGACCGATGCTTGCAATGGTTTCGGCGATGTGATCGGCTTCGTTCAAGGAGGGAATGATGATTGAAATACCTGCGGCTTCCTTATGACGACCTTTTTTATTTTTGCGGTGCTCCCAGACAGGAAGATCCTCGGGACGGTCCACATCCGCCAGTTCGTCCACCAAAGCATAACCGATTCCAAGTCTTGCTGTAGCGTCTAGCGTTTTTTTCAAAACATCGTTTTCTCCCCATTCGATTCCTGAAAATAGCTCGCTAATATCCGGTGAGAATCCGGTTTTTGACAGCCCAATTAAATAATATCCGCCGTCTTTGGCCGGGCCCAGTACCATTTCTTTTTGTTTCAGAAGGGCGAAAGCATTTTTTACAACCTTTTCATTAAGATCCGGAATATCCGTACCGATGATGATCGCAGATGCAGCACCGGATTCAAAGGCGTCTTCAAAGGCCCGTTTCATCCTTTCTCCGAGACCCGCCCCTCTCTGTAAAACATACTCGAATTCAGGCCCGAGCCATCGCTGCATAAGATCTTCACTTCCACCCTCATAACGGATTTCTACGGCCGGATCGTTTGACGCCCATTGCCCGACGACCCGTGACAGAATATATTCCGTCATTTCCCGTTGGAGATTTGCAGCGCCTCCGGATCCCATGATCGGGATCATCCGGGTTTTCGTGGTGCCGATTTCCGGATAACGGGTAAAGACAATCAGGCGCTTGCTGGATGTCATGGGCATACTATTGTTCGAAATGCTATTTTTCGCCTTTTATCCTTTTGATGATCTTTGGAATGAAAAATGAGAAGATAAAGAGCCCTATTGAAAAAAACACCTTTAAGGATATGAGTTCTCCCCAATTCCCGGAAGTCCATACATCTTTCAATGTTCCGATGAAAAAGGTGAAGACAAATGTTCCTACGATGATACCCAGTCCAGTTCCGGCAAGATAGTCCCAAAACCGAACTTTGGTCAATCCCATGCCGAAATTCATGGGCGTAAACGGGAAATAAACCAGCCGAAGATACAACACCGTCGCAAATCCGTTTCGTTCTATGGCATCGTCGTATCTTTTCAATTTATCCCCGATCAGAGAGGCTGCAAAGTCTCTCCCCAAGGTCCGCCCGATTAAAAACGCAGCGGCGGCACCGATCATCGCACCGATCCAGACATATAGAAATCCCCTATAGGCCCCGAAAATAGCGGCGCCCAACCCGGTCAGCAACGTCCCGGGCACAAAAAGACAAACGCCCACGGCATAGATCAGCATGTACACCACAGGCGCCCACAACCCGGCGCCTTCGAGGAAACGGCCCAGCGCTTCGGCCGTGAGATAATGCTTGACCGGCGTGAAATGGATCATAAGAATCGCGGCGATAATAAAGACCACAAAAACGATCGCCTTTACCACTGCGCTTGTTGTTTTTTTAACCGGTTTCTGCAATGGAATGATCAAATAGCGGAATATCGATTTCTATTAGAATTATATTGGAGTTGCTAAATCATTAAATTTTTAAATGCTCTTGATGATTTAACCGCTTTTTCACTCGACGATACGACCCAATGGCACGCGTGTCGATTTATCGCTGGACCACTTTGGGTTTTAATCCTTCTTTCTGCAAATTTTTTGTGACGTTTTCAGCTTCACTTTTAGTGTAGAAAGCACCTACAAGGAGCCTGAATTTATTGTCAGCGTCTCTACTTGGAAGGGTATACGCCGAATATCCATTTGTAATGAGTTGAGTTTCAAGATTTTTCAGTTTTTCATCACCAAAATAAATGCCGATCTCTATGGTAAAGGGCCGTCTAATCACAAAAGCATTGCGGTACTCTCTTTTTTTCAATTCCACAGCCGCTTTTTGTGCCGCTTGAGGCGTTCGGTAAAAGCCGACAAGGACGCGATACCAGTCTCCTTTCCCGGCAATCCGGGCATGGGAAACGCATACGGAGTCTCCTTTGCCTCTTAATATCATCGCTTCCTGGAAAGCGTCTTTTTTATCCCGATACGAACCGACCTGAACCACATAGGGATAAAATTCCATGGCTTTTATAGACGTTTTTTGGCTCACCGGAAGTTTTTTTTTACCTGCATTCTTTTCGGACTCCGGGACTTTTTGAAGCAATGGGGATGGTTTGTTTCCGGCTTCTCCCACTCGGCTTTGATGCATCTGAACATCCACTGCCTTCATTTTTTGAAGTTCATCATAAGAATGCGCCAGCTCGGTTTCCAGTTCTTTTATCTTTTGGGCGCCGGCTTCCAGCTCTTTAGACTGTTTTTGAACGGCCGCTGCCATCTTCTCTTTTTCCATATTTGCATCGGATAATTCGGCCTTCAGGTTACGAATTCTGTTTAACATTGAAACCAATGAAGTTGCCGTTTGTTTTTCCACGGGTGACAAATGGAGTCCCAGATAAACCTGCAACCAATCACGGGCAACCGTATCGCTTATTGCCGGGTTTTCCGGATAAATATTTAGTATCGCCAATTTCCAAACCGCCTGTTTATAGTAACTTGTGGTGGGATACCGCTTGGCCACATCACCATATTCCTGCAACGCTTTGCCATATGCTTTGGTATTTTCATTAGCCGCAGCGCGGACCATAAAATCACGAGCCTCTGATTCAGTCTTTGAACTTTGCATTGCTGAAACACAACCGGACATGAAGAAACACAACAAGACAATGAAGATATTACGAATTTTCATTAGCATGCCCTTATGTTTGAGTGGGGAGGTTGATTGCCGGCCCCTGAAATTCCTCGGGTTCGGTCGGCAGTTCGACTCGAAACGTGGAACCGCGGCCAATGGTGCTTTCGGCATACACCTTGCCGCCGTGTCCCTCGGTAAATGCCTTGACAAGGGCCAAACCAACGCCAGTTCCTCCGCTTTTTATTCTACCCGTATTGCCGGCTTGATAAAATTTTGTGAATATTTTGGGCAACTCCTCTTTGGATATACCTATTCCGGAGTCCTGTATTTCCACCTGGGCACCTAAGCTGCAAGGACCAATTTTCACGCTGACCGTCCCATTGCTTTTTGTGTATTTGATTGCGTTGCTGAGCAGGTTGCTGACGACGATGGCAATTTTTTTTGAATCCGCCCTGATTTTCGGAACAGGGAGGGTATTCATTTCCACCTTAATGTTTTTAGGTTCGGCAATAAGCTTGGCATCCTCATAAAGCGGCCCAATGATACTGGAAAGATCCGTCCATTCCATATGGTATTTCATCATACCGGAATCAATTTTCGCCAGATCAAGATATTGCCTGCTGAAACTCGCCAGTTTAATGATTCCCCGGCGAATCGAGTCGAGCATCTGGAGCTGTTCTGAACTGAACTGTTCGGCGCATTGATTTTTGAGAATATCGTGTGCAGAAAGCATCACTTGTAACGGGGTTTGGAGCTCATGGGAAATCTGATGAATCATGTGAGTTCTCAATTCGTTTATGTCCTTAATTTTATAGCTCATATCATTAACCGCATCAACGAGCAATGCAATTTCATCATTGGAAGAGACTTGGACCGGTTCAAATTTTCCCCTTGCGATCTGCTGGGTTCCTTTTATCAGACCGTCAATGGGTTTGGTGATGGTTCGGGTAATAATGAATGCTGCGGAAACAGCCACAAGAACTGTCCCGATGATCAGCAGCAGCGCTATCCGGGTGGAACGGGTTGTGGTCGCCTTCATCCTGGACATGGCGTTCTCAATGGATCCCCGATTGATTTTGATAAGATGATCAAGGGACCTGTTCAACGTCGCCACGGCATCCACATTCAGGTGGATCGGCTCCGTGATCCTGTCCGACGCTTGAAAGTCTTTCACATTTTGAATGCCGGCCAGAAACTTGTTATGGGTTCGGCGCATATTCCGAATAAGGGCGTGTCCGGTCTTATCCGATTGCGCACGAAGCAACAAGTCCAAATAATGGTTAAATCGCTGGCTGCTGGAATGAAACAAGGAAAAATAAGTCTCATCATGGGAAATCAGGTATTTTTGAATATCTTCGGCCTCATCGTGAAGTATATCCTGCAGTTGCTTGGCCAGATCCACTGCTTCGACATTGCCCGTAAGGGTCATTTTGGCTGAATTGGAAACCGAACTCAATTCGAAAAGGATATAGGTGCTGGCGATGATCATGATCAAGATGATGGCCCCGAAACCAAGCATCATTTTTTTATAAATCGTCAGCTTCATCGATTTCGATCTCCAAAAATTTTGACTAAAATACCGGCTGCGCATCCAAGAACATACAGCGAAAAGGTTCGTTTTTTGCCGGATCACGACCTCAGATAGAAGACCAAATCCCTTTCAAATAATTTCGGTCCAATGAACTCTGCGCCGACCTCATGTTCCTTTATCCACATGACTTTTGCCGATCTTTGGATTTCGGTTCGCCCGAAGTTGTCCAGCTTGAATTTCAGTGCCGCGATAGTGTTCGTCGACATAAATTCTGGTGATCCAATTTTCCTGCTTTCTGATTGATCAATTACTGCACCGCTTCTACAATTTGGTACCTAAAAACGGATAAAACAATATTAAATCGATTTGCTGCTCAAGTTGACTTTGTTACATTTGTATATATACTTAACCCATAATACCGCAGTGTATCAAGTCTTTTTCAGCAAAGTCGATATTCTGTCGATCCACAAATACGGTTGCCTAATCTCCGCTGGTGTTTAAGAAGTATGGGAGAAACAGATACATGTTTTAATCTCAAAACACAATTTTTCTAATGCTGGCCCATGATTTGTTTTTTTCAACAAGACCTAAAAATTGTTACATAAGAAAAACATGAACGTGCTGAAAATTGTAAAACACATGTTAAAGACCAGACCCAAAATTCCAGGTCCATGCATTTTGCCTGTCTCCGAGCAAATCAGATTATGGCGAAAAGCCGTTCGAAAAATGAAATGGACCATTCAAGAAGAAGAATTTCACGGGATTGCAGCACCGCCCCGGATCACAGACAAAGACCGTCTCGACGGATATATCGATGTTGCTCTCTCATACGGGTTCGGGGATGACGGAAAAGGCAATGCCGATTCGATCCTCTCGGGGAAGACGGCGTGGGAATATGCCTTAAGATACAGAAGCGGTAAAACCTGGCAGTGCGAACATATTCATTTTGACAGTCCCGAACATTTCCGGATGCGCCCGGACGCCCCCTCCAGACCCAAAGGATTTTACTTTTCAAAGATTCAGACCGGCCAAAGATACCAAAATTTGACCGTATCTCAGGTTTTAACAAGACTTGATAAGGGTACCTGCTTTGGCCCGGAGGGGATTCAATTCCTGACCGTCACCCATACCCATTTCCAGTATCTGATGAATGAAAAAAAAATTCCCTTCATGGCAATGGGCGATTATGATGTAGCGCCCAACGGGTTCAGTGACTTTTTTGATTCATTGCAAATGTTTTGCAGCCAGGATATCCTGGGACTAGGTATCGGGAATGTCGATCGTCACTACCCCCTGTTCGGAATTCCCACGCTTCGATTCTCACATAATTAGAAGCCGTCTCAAAATTTTGAGTCGGTTTCTAATGCTCGCCGTTGACATCGGTCATTTTGTATCTATTTTAATAGTAATATTTCCAATGGGTTCATAATCAAATCAACGTTTAAGAAAGGAGGGAGGGTATGGACAAACCGCTATCGGAAGTTATTGATTTAGCGATTCAAAGAGAGGAGGAAGCCTTCGACTTTTACATGGATATCGTCAGTAAACTGGAGGATTCGAGCATTAAAGACACCATTGAATTCATTGCCAACGAAGAAAAGAAACATAAGGCATTTCTGGTAAACTACCGCAAAGGGGATTACGGCCCGGATGCGTTGAGAATGTCCGATATTGTGGACTACAAAATATCGCAATATCTTGAAGAACCCGAAATCACCAAAGAAACGAAAAGAGAAGATATCTATCTGATCGCTGCCCACAGGGAACTCAGATCGCATCAATTTTACACGAAAATGGCCAATATGCACGAGGCGACCAATATCAAAGACATGCTGCTGAAAATGGCCAATGAAGAGTTGAAACATAAAGAAAAGATGGAGTACCTCTATTCCAACACGGCTTTTCCGCAGACCGCCGGCGGATGATGCGCCGTTGAACAGAACGTCCTTTACAAATAGGGTTAGAAAATACGTTAAAGGAGGACCAAATGAAAGAAAAACGAAGCTTACATCTCAGGGTTCAGGAAATGTGTGACTGTTATGCAACCGGCGATCCTTTGAAAGAGATGTCCATTGTTCAAAACGAAGCGGATAAAGACGAAGCCGCGGTCAAATGGCTGGCACTTGCAGCCCTCCACGGCGTCAACAATAATGCCGAAGAAATTACCATCACGCGCAATCCGGACGGACACGTTCGCGTGGTTGCCGAATACCGTAAAACCGAGTTGCCGTCTCCGGGACACGATGTGGGCCAGAAAATCGTGGATGCCGTTCGAGAAATAACCCATATCGAATCGGACAAAGGGAAGATACCCCTGGCATTGGGCATACGAAACGACAGTATAGCGCTCAATATCAAATTCAAGGCAAAAAAGGATAAGGAAGAAATTACCATTAAATTTCCAGAATAACCCGCTGATACACTTTTTCCCATTTTATGATCGGATGATGAGGGATCGTTTTTTTAAGCGATCCCTTAGTTTATCATCTCACCCGGCGAAAGCATCCCCCATAGTGATATTTCATATTGACAACTACGACAATGTCGTATATTATCCTGCCATATAAATATCGCTGCTACATTATTATATGAATCTTTCAACCAGAAATATATGTGTCACCGTTTTAGCTTCACTGCTCGGCATTTATTTGCTTATGCCCAGGGCATATGCTGCCGGGCATTGTGTGGGTCCCATGTGTTTGCAATGCAGCGAAAGGATATTTTCGGTCAATGCAGCGGCCAGCGAGGTCGGGATAGATAATCATTTGTGCGATATCTCATTTGGGAATTCTCCCTGTGACCTGAAAAGCACTTCGAACCCAAATGCAGCAGCCGTTATCACATTGCCATCAAACATGTATCCACAGATGACCGGCCATTTATCCGGATCTGCCGGTTACGATCCCCTGTTGTCTCAGAATCCCGGCAGAAACGACAAGACGGCAAGATTCCATATCGCTGCAGACACCATTCCTATATATCTTCAAAACCTTTCCCTCCTTTGTTGATCTTCAAATAAATATTGATGCACAACCCAGTGATGCACGGCTCAGGTTCCGATTTCGGGACACGTGTATGCATAAAAGCAAACATTGCAGCATTTTTATGCGCTGTTCAATGATGATGTGAGCATATTTTACCCAACCGGCACCCTCACGTGGGTAATAAGGTTACACCGGTAAATTGCCGATGGAAGGAACTTCCTCGAAAATCGAGTGTAAAGTCCCGGACGATTCGTGTTTAGATCAAAAAATCGGTGATTTTGTTTAAATGGCACAACTATTGCTCTAACCATGACACAAAAAGAAAACATGAAAAACTTGGAGGTGTAAAGATGAAGCTGTTTCCTAAAATATTTTTCGCCGGAATTCTACTTGTAACACTAATAGGGGTTGGTCACATGTATATTAACGGACCTCATAATGCGAGCGCCTGCGGGTGGAACTCCGGCTCGGCAGGCGGCGGAGATTATGTTCCTCAGCAACGTGGTTCAGCGGGTCCGATCGCCCGGAAATCTTTTTTAACAAAAGAACAAGCCGCCGACCTGGCGAATAACCACGTAAGAAGATTGAACCCGAATTTGAAGGTTGGGCAGATTAACGATGCCGGCAGCTTTTATGAGATCCAAATTATCAACAGCAGCAATGATGTTGTTCAGCGTTTGGGTGTTGATAAACAAACCGG
Organism: Desulfobacterales bacterium; assembly: GCA_022340885.1. Lineage (GTDB taxonomy): Bacteria > Desulfobacterota > Desulfobacteria > Desulfobacterales > UBA11574 > UBA11574. Next base: position 11,583 of record JAJDND010000145.1, read on the forward strand.
CCGTCTGATTCTCATAAATTGATCTTCTTATTGTATTTTTGATAGTGTCTGGAGTTATTCATGAGAGTGAACCATAATAAATTGGATATGCTATTCTTCTCTCTGTTGATTCTGATTATTATCGGGTTGCCTTTTGCCATTCGATCCTATAATGGATATGTCTGGAAAGATAAAATACCGCCGAATGCCAAAGTATTTACGCTAACCGGCAACGCCCGATACGGTTGGATTTTGGGAGAAGTGGAAGCAAAAGATATCATATCCCTGTGGCATCGGCATAATGGGATTAAAAAACCGGTCATAACGGTTAAAAAAGGGGATGTCGTTGTGTTAAAATTAAGGAGCAGTGATGTCGTTCACGGCTTCAGCCTTAAAGACGAGGGCATCTTTGTATCAGACGGTATCCATCCGGGTAAAACCATTCTGGTATCGTTTACGGCGAACAAAGCCGGCACCTTTACTTTCTCGTGCAATGCCATTTGCGGCAAGAATCATCAAAATATGCAAGGAACGCTGATCGTCAAAGCCTAAACCGATAACTATGAAGAGATATGCTTTCGCGGGAATATTGCTGCTGCTGTTTTTAATTACACATCATTTTGAAAAAAACAGTCTCGCCAACACAACGCAGATAAAAGATATAAATAAAACGACGATACAAGGGCGCGTCTCGTCTGTTTACGGACCGGTGCAAAATGCCAGGGTTAGAATCCCGGGAGATGAAAAATACACGCTGACGGATAAACAGGGACGATATTTGCTTCAGCCGACCCATGTCCATTTTCAGGGAGTTAAAGTAACCGCGGGCAAGGAAGGCTGGTTTAACAATGCCCAATACGCCGGTCCATTGGGCAGGGTGCAGGACATTTATCTGAACCCGATTTACCTTAATGACAATCCGGATTACCGGTTTATTTCACCTGTCGTCTGTTCCAGATGCCATACGAAGCTCACCCGTTACTGGGATCAGTCGAAAATGGCACATACGACGTCCAACCCTAAGGTTCTGGATATGTTTTATGGAACAGATGCGTTTCAACACGATAACGTTAAGCCCGGATACCGCCTCGACAACCCAAACAGCAACGGCAATTGTGCGGTTTGCCACGCCCCGTCGGCCGCTGTTTCCAGTCCATGGTCTCAAGATTTGAGAAGTGTTCTTCAATCGCCTCGGACGGAATGGGACGGCGTCAGCTGCGATTATTGCCATAAGATTCAAAAAGTCTTTCCGGATAAGACCAAAGCCAGCCGGATGGCACCGATTTTTGAAAGACAGTCTTCTCCTATCGGAAATTCAATACTTGTTTTTGGTCCTTATGACGACGTGGTGGTCCCTCCCATGGCGGCATCCTATGCCTCTGTATTTAATAAAGGTCAATTTTGTGCGACGTGCCACGGCCATTTCAAACCGTTGGGAAGCGGAAAGACATGGGATCATTCAAAGATATATTCTCCTTCGGAATGGGAGGGATTCGGGTTGAAAGGCGACACGACTTTGCCGATCCAAACCACCTATCAGGAATGGGAACACTGGCAGGATCAGCTCTCCTGGAACGATCCCAACAAAGGCAAAAAGTGTCAGGACTGCCATATGAGCTGGCGAAAAGATATGCTCCCGTATGATAATTATATTGTCGACGGCGGCGCCCGGCGTATGTGGGGAACTTACCGGTCGCCTGAGGATATCCATCCCCACCAGTTTGACGGCGGCACCAAAATTCAGCTCAAAACCGCCTTGTCGATGGAAATTGAAGGTAAGATAACCGGCAAAAAAGTCGACATCAATGTGTACATTACCAATACCAACGGGGGGCACTGGGTTCCTACCGGAGAAACCATGAGAAGTATCATGATGGTGTTAAAGGTTGTGGACTCAAACGGCAACCCCTTGAAAATGTTAAAAGGAGAACGTCTCCCGGAATGGACCGGAAAAGGAAAGGTAGAAGCCGGCAACTATGCAGGCCTGCCAGGCTCGGTGTTTGCCAGAGTTTTGGCAGACGACAAGGGCCATCTGAATGTGCCGTTTTGGCGCGCCACATCGATTGCCTCGGACACCCGTATCCGGCCGAAAAGCACGGTGAAGCTGAGCTATGAATTTCTCCTCGAGAACCCGGAAGACGAACCCTCCGCCGAAGCCAGATTGATATACCGTCCGGTGATACGGCCCTGGGTAAAAAACAAGCATTGGCTTGCAGAAGACATTTTAATTACCAGCCGCGTCTGGTAGGCCCGGTAACATTGAAGATCGAAGGATTAAAGGAGGAAACAGATTGAGAAGGTTTTCATATATCGTATTTTCATTGGTATTTGTTCTGACCATTTATCTTCCGGGCCAGGCTTTGGCCGGAAAAATTACCGGTATCGTAAAAGTGAAAGGGTTGCGTTCACCGGTCGATATTCTGGTTTATGTGGTAAAAGCCCCTGCGGTTCATGAAGATCTTTCCAAGATAAAATTTACCATGGATCAGCAGAATCTGACATTTATCCCCCATATTCTGCCCATCCCGGTGGGGGCGACGGTTGATTTTCCCAATAACGATAAAGTTAATCATAATATTTTTTCTTTATCCCGAACCAAAAAATTCAATCTCGGCAGTTATAAGCCCGGAGAAAGCAAGAACGTTCGCTTTGACAAACCCGGAATTGTCGAGCTTCGCTGCGACGTTCACGCAGAAATGGCAGCTTACATCATGGTCTTGAAAAATTCTTATTTTTCCGTGACCGACGATCAGGGGCGGTTTGAAATTCCGGACTCAAAATACCTTGAACAACACCATATCAAAGGAATAAAAAATCTTTCTCCCGGCAAATATGTTTTAAAAATCTGGCACGAGAAACTGAAACCACAAAAGCAAATCGTAACCATACCCGAAAAGGGAGATATTTCAGTTGAAATAACCGCTGTCAGAGGTACTCCGGGTGTATTATACAAGTGACGATGATACATGAGATTCCCATAACAATGGCATTCGGCGCAGGATTGATTTCATTTTTATCCCCTTGCGTTCTTCCGTTAATCCCGGGGTATATTTCATTTATATCCGGTGTTTCGCTGCAGGAAATGCAAAATGGTTCTCTCGCCGATGGGTTGCTGAACAACCAAAAACTTACCGTTATTCTCAACTCCATGTTTTTTATCGTCGGATTTTCGATAATCTTCATCCTTTTGGGTGCTTCTGCAACATGGATCGGGACGTTGCTGTCAACCCGGATTTCTTTTCTGACAAAAGCCGCAGGACTGGTGATCATTTTATTCGGACTGTTTAAATTAGGGCTCTTTCGTCCCCTCGTTTTTTTTAAAGAAGTCCGGTTCAATGTTGAAAGAAAAAAGGTCGGGTTCATATGGGCTCTGATCATCGGCGCATCATTTGCTTTTGGCTGGACGCCGTGCATCGGTCCGATTCTGACCGGCATTCTCGTTTTTGCCGGTACCCTGGATCATGTTCATCAAGGGGTTCTTCTTCTTTCGGTGTATTCACTTGGCTTGGGAATCCCGTTTCTCTTAACGGCGCTGGGTGTAAATCAATTCTTTAAATTTTTTGACCGGATAAAGCGGCACCTCGGGCTATTGGAGAAAATCGCCGGCGGCATCATGGTAATTATCGGACTTTTGATTTTCTTCAACAAGCTGATCGTCATTCCCGGCTATTTGCCGTTTCTCAATAAATTCGCATTATGAGATTATCTACGATAAAAAATGAAGTTTCATAAAACATCCGTTATGAGCCGGTCCGTATTACCGGTTTGCCTGTTTCTTATATTTTCCGTTACCATGAACATTTCCGCACAGGCAGGAGAGAAAACGGCCGCACCGGCACCGGACCCGACCACACAAAGATTGTTTCGAAACATGGGGGTCATAAACATTCCTCATATTGCGCCGCCCGTAGATTTTCAACTGAAAGACATAGACGGCAATACCGTTCGTCTTTCCGATTTTAAAGACAAAATTGTGTTTTTAAATTTCTGGACGACATGGTGCCCGGAATGTCGTTACGAAATGCCATTGATGCAAAAATTATATGCCCATTTCAAAGACAGGGATTTTGCCATGGTTGCCATCAATTTAAATGAACCGGCCGGCATTGTCAAAAAGTACCTCAGAGTGAACAAATTAACCTTTATAACACTATTGGATTCAATCAATGAGCTAGGCGGCCCGTTCGGTATACGCGGCATCCCGACAACCTTCATTATCGACCGGGACGGTGGAATTATCGGCAGAGCAGTGGGCAGCCGCCGGTGGGACAGTGAAAAATCAATAGCGCTGTTTGAGCATCTAATAAACAGTGTTGAAAAAAATACAAAAACCCGTGAACATGAGCAGAAAAAAGACATATCTTATAATTTTATCAAGCCTGATATTGGCACTGGCAATTCCAGGGCTGGTGCAATTTATTCCGCATAAACCCCATATCCGCATCATTTCTCTCAAGGCTAAAAAATATGGTTACACCCCGGGTAGAATTGTGGTCGATAAAGGCGATACGGTCATTTTAAAACCGACGTCGCTCGATGTTACCCATGGATTTCTTCTGGATGGATATCCGGTCGATGCGATTTTGAAACAGCAGGGTGTAACGCTGTTAAAATACCAATGGAAAGATGATGACAACACCATCCACACGGATTGGGACAAGGTTAAAGAGATCAAATTCAAGGCGGATCAGGCCGGCAGGTTCACCTTCCGGTGCACGCAAACCTGCGGGAACCTGCATCCCTTCATGACCGGCGAACTGATCGTAAGACCCAATTTCATTTATCATCTTATGGTTTCCTTATCCATATGGATCGTGCTCAGCGCCTTGTTATTGTTTTATGTTTTCCCTGAAAATCGATCCGCCCATTTTAAACGAATCAACCTGCTGGAGCGTGTGCCGGGGCTTAAATGGCTGGTTCGCCGCCGCAGTTTTCAATTTCTGATTCTGTTTCCCGGCTTCATTCTTTTTTATTTGTTTATTTTAAGCAGCCTTTGGGGCAGCCCCGTGGGAAATCGAAACATCGCGATTATTTTTGTATGGATTTTATGGTGGTTCGCTCTGAAGGCCGTTTTCGTTCCCTTGGGCGGCAGGATATGGTGCATGATGTGTCCGCTGCCTGCCCCCGCGGAATGGATCAGCCGCAAAAGTCTGACCGCTGTCCGGTATATTCAAAAACCATTTAAAGGGTTGCACCACCGATTCATCGGCCTTCAAAAAGACTGGCCCAAAATGATACAAAATATGTGGCTTCAAAACATTATTTTTCTTTCGATGATTTCTTTCGGGATCATTCTGATCACCCGCCCTTTTGCCACATCCATGCTGTTTCTGGCGATCCTGGTGACGACCATCGTCCTTGCCTTTATCTATCGGCGGAGAGTGTTTTGCCTGTATTTATGCCCGGTAGGCGGCTTTCTGGGAAATTATTCCATGGCGTCCATGACGGAAATCCGCGCGATTGATCCTGATGTTTGCAGAAAGCACAAGGAAAAATGCTGCTATGCCGGTGCGGAGGAAGGCTGGGCCTGCCCCTGGAAGCAGTATATCGGGAATATGAATCGGAACAATCACTGCGGATTTTGCATGGAGTGTCTGAAAAGCTGTCCCAAAGATAATATCGGCATTTTTTTAAGACCTTTCGGTTCGGACCACAATCTAAAGGGCTATGACGAAATGATCAATGTCATGATCATGCTGGTGGTGGCTATTGCCTTCAGCATCACCATGCTGGGTCCCTGGGAATTTATCAAATCGGCGGCCAACGTCACCGAAAGCCGGCAGATCATCCCGTTTTTGACGTACATCGCGCTGATCTGGCTATCCGCCCTGGTGATCTTTCCCGGCCTGTTTTCCCTATCCGCGAGATTCTCTAACCGCCTGATCGGGAAACCGGCAAGCCACCGCTTGATGACCCTTCGGCTTTCATATATACTGATTCCCATCGGCATCTTTTCCTGGATTGCCTTCAGCCTGCCGTCGGTCATGGTAAACTATAATTATATTCTTTCGGTGCTGTCCGATCCTTTAGGGCTGGGATGGAATATCTTCGGCACCGCAAACTACCCGTTCAGCCCCTTTCATCCCGAGTGGATCCCCATGATCCAAGGCGGCCTTTTGCTGGTCGGGCTGTATTTGGGCTTAAGTCGAGGGTTCCATGCAATGAAGCATATCCTGAACGATCCCGTTCAACGCGTAAGAGCAATGATCTTTCCGTCTCTTTTTACGCTGTTTGTTATCAATATTCTGCTGAAGCTCTATGCGGGATGACGTGTTGACCATCGATCGTTTCAATAATCCAATATATGCGTCAGATTCTGTTCGGATGGGTCTGCGACATTGTAAAGACCGCAGCAGGCACCGCAAGAAACATTATCATTCACCTGACACAGGTAAATGCCCCCGGCACTTGATGATCCAGAGACGCAGTGGTGGTCGCGGCAGAGCACTTCATGTTTCAATCTCACACGCATCTCCGCATTGAGTCAACCAGGGGCGACGCTCCCATTGCAACGTCGTATGATCGATACCGAAACGGTCATGGAGCGTTTTGCTGGCGATTCCGATGAGCGCGTCGTCATCTTCGGGGTCCGGTTTGACAAGATGCGCTGTCAGGGCGGTTTCCTTGGTACTCATGGCCCAAATGTGCATATCGTGAACCCCGAAAACACCGGGAAGGCTGGAAAGATAGGCTCTTACAGCCTCAGGATCGATATTTTTCGGAACGGCGTCCATGGCCATGTTAAAGGCATCGCGAAGCAATACCCAGGTTCCGAACAGAATAATAACGGTAATAACGAGGCTGACCGCCGGATCGATCCATGGCTTGCCGGTCAAAAGAATCGCAACACCGGCGACAACCACACCCGCCGACACACCGGCATCTGCGGCCATATGCAAAAAAGCGCCTCGAATATTCAGATCGCTTTTGCGGCCGGATAGAAACAAAAGCGCTGTAGCGGTATTGATGACCACGCCGACCAAGGCGACATAGATGATGGTCTTGCCGGCCACGGGAACAGGGGCGCCAAAACGCAAAATCGCGTCCCATGCAATGCCGCCAAGGACAAACAGCAGAATAACGGCGTTGATCAGAGCGGCCAGAATCGAGGACTTTCGCCATCCATAGGTGCGGCGTTGCGTGGGCTTTCGCTGCACCAGATAATTGGCGCCCCAAGCCAGAAACAGCCCTAAAACGTCGCTTAAATTATGGCCGGCATCCGCCAAAAGTGACAGCGATCCGGCCATGATGCCGAAAACAGCTTCAACGACGACAAATCCTACATTGAGCGCCAAACCAACGGCAAAGGCGCGATTGTAATTGGCGGGCCCGTGGTGATGGTCATGTGCCATAGATAACTTCCTGGTTTGGCATTCGTTTCACGTTACACCTCCGCTCGTTCTGTATCTTGCAAGATGAATATATTTTAACACGAACGAAGCAATCAACACACTAAAAAAACAGATGGATAATTTTTATCCATTCTTTCAACTTTCCTTTCAGAAAAATTCACCATGATTTCCAATCACAGCGATAATAATCCCTGAGTTTAAATAGTTAAAGATATCCACCACATTGTGGCATAATTCTTGCTTTAATCTATAGTAAAAGAAATAATCAAGGAGGCTACCATGGAGAAATCAATATCCCCGAAACAAGTCTTTATCGACCCGGTTTGTCTTATGAAAGTGGCTCCGGAAAAAAGAGACTTCACGCTTACGTATAAGATGCGTACCTATTATTTTTGTGCAGAGCCATGCCGGAAAGCGTTTGAATTAAATCCAGACAAATATCTGGCGTCAAGGGTTTCAAAGCCTAAAGGGTGGTGGGGACGTTATCTGGATAGACTGAATAAGGTTACCGGCGGTAAACCACCTGAATGCTGTTCCCATCATTCACATAAAACACATTAAAAATATAGGGCTTTTTGAAAAGGAGGTGAAAACGATGAGACGATTTATGATCCCCAAAGTCGCCCACTGCGGCAACGGACATTGACCGGTCCCGGGTATGACGTTAAACTGCCCCAATAACCACTCAAATGCCGCCTATTATTTCATCACATTGCCTGGATACACCAATTTTCCATCTTTTATTACTATCAGCGCCGACCAACCAGCAGGCCCATAAATTTTAGTTTGAAAGGTTCAACGTTATCCTTTCACCGTTACAGTTTGTAAATGGTGTTCAGCGATAGCTTCCATTGGGGTATTGGCACAGCAGCTTGACATGAAATAGCCCATGTTTATTTTTTATACACATAAGATATTTTCTGAATTGCCTTTGGATACTTTTTACCCAGTTTATGTTGTTCATCTTAAAAAATCCATTCTTTCAAGCTTGTGCGTCAAAAATATTTCCTTATATTTCTATATGATGCAAATTTTTGATTCACTGTGGCATATTGTTTGCTTTTATCGAAAGCAAAACAACAAGTGGCTCCGCAAGGTCCACCGAATTTAAAAAACAGATCAAAAAAGGAGACATTATTATGAAAAGATTAACCAGTATCGTTGGCATCGCAATTCTAAGTGTCGTTCTCATTGTGCCGGCAGCTGCCTGGGCACATGGCGGGAGATGGGGCGGCGGTCATATGATGGGTTACTGGGGCGCAGGCCCCGGCTATTACGGCCCGTATAACAATGGTTATACCACGCTGACCAGCAAACAGCAGGAGCAATTGGCTGATTTGAATCAAAAATTTTTCAATGAAACCCAATCGCTTCGCGAAAAGCTCTGGTCAAAATCCAGCGAACTGAACGCTCTTTTGTCCGAGACAAACCCTGACACCGGCAAAATTGACAAAGTCCAAAAGGAGATTTCAGACCTGCGTGCCAAACTTGATGAAAAGGCCGTCAATCATCAAATTGAAGTCCGCAAAATCGCACCGGATTCTTGGTCCGGCAACGGATACGGCTATGGCCCCATGATGGGCGGATACGGTATGGGCTATGGCATGGGTAGATACGGCATGGGCTATGGTATGGGCGGATACGGCATGATGGGCATGGGCTATGGTATGGGCGGATACGGCATGGGGTACGGTCCCGGCGCATGCTGGAACTACTAAACTCCTAAAACACGGGGGTAGAATAAACGCTACCCCCGTTAATAATAAAAGTAGCTTTAATCATATTTACCGCCATCGGTTTGATCGCCAGTGCATGGGCCTCCTAAGAACACCGAACCAATTTTATATTAATCGTTAATTTATTTTTTGATAAGGAAATTTATTATGAAAAAGACAATACTGCTTTTGTTTGCAACGGTATTAATCGGATTCACCCTCTATTCTGCTGAGGGGAATGCACAGATGGGGCGGGGATACGGTTCCGGCTACGGGATGGGCTCAGGTATGATGGGACAAGGACATAATTCCGGGTACAGCGCGGGGCCTGGAATGATAGGGTCGGGGTCCGGCATGGGACAGGGAATGATGAGCTCCGGAAATGGATACGGCCAGCAGAATGGACCGCAATACGGTCGCCAGTATCAGCCGCCCCGGCAGACACCTTTGGATCGGAATCAGGCCAAACAGGAAGTTGAAAATTACCTGAAATCCAGAAGAAATCCCAACCTACAACTCGGAAAAATCGAGGAAGAACGTAATGGTTATCGGATCAATATCGTAACCAGGGACGGATCCCTGGTAGATAAAATTCTGGTGGATAAAAACACGGGTAGAATGCATTCCACATATTGATCAAAGGAAGAAAAAGGAGCATGAGACCCGGTGTAGCGGGTGATCGAATAACGAGGTGGTTAAAGTATGATATCTATGAGTATATTCTGGATTCTTATTATTGTGGGCCTGGTTTTTTGGGCCAAATGGCTCATCTACGATGCCAAAGGAGAAAAATTCAGCTTCCAAAGGCCTTCAGACTCTCGGGCCATTGATCTATTGAAGGAACGATATGCCCGGGGCGAAATCGACAAAACTGAATTTGAAGCCAAGAAGAAGGACCTAATGGACAACACATCCTAATATGTGCCCTCAAAAAAAGCTTTCACGGATCGGATAGTATCCAACTCATTCGAGAGCCTTTAACCATCCATATGCTGATTCCCGGCAGGCAGAACCTTGATTCATGCAAGACAGTCCGGGTGCTTTGCACCCGGATGTAAGTTCAACGTTGAAAGCACTGACGTGCTTTTGTCTTCTTGTCGGGCGCAGCTTTAGCGAAGACTGATGTCCGCCATAAAGCGGCAGACAAATTCAAGCCATAAGCTTCGTGACTGGCAGTTAACTATTTAAAAAAATGGCTATTCGCCGACTTGAATCTGACCTTTCATACCGAGACGTGCATGACTGTCTATGTCGCAATAGAAGTCATACTTTCCGGGTTCAGGTAGATCAAAGGTAACCGTAGTCTTTTTCCTATGTGGTAGGTCAACGCTTTCTAGCACCTGCCCCTTGGGATTTTTTATCGTGAAATTGTGCTCGTAATCAGAAATGTTTTCCACCGCCAACGTCACCGGTCCGGGCCTAAAAAACTTTAAATTGTCAGGTGTAAATTTAAAGTTGCTGGCATTCATATGAATAACCTGCTTCCCTTTTTCCATGCTCCTGGCAGTGACCGGATCCAGCAACAGTATAAATCCCACCATGGCCAGTAATCCTGCCAATAATATCGATTCTGCTAATTTTATTGTAAAACCATTTCTCACTATGCGCCTCTTTTTTTTTTAGAGCAAATGACTTGCGATATCGTAATTGTCCTATAAAATAAGAAAGTCCACCCGATTAATTTCTTATCGGGAATCTTTCTTCTGGAAGGTTTAGATGTCTAAAAATTAAGCAAACCACTTATTAAAAAATATTCTCAATTTCATTGATGTCAAACCGTCGATAGATACTTTTTCGACAATCCCGGTCATGATGACGACCTCAATGGCACCATCTTTCACAGCCTCGTAAAGGTTTCCTTCAATTCTTGGAAGGTATTCAGTTAAGAGCTTTCATTACTTTTGGTTTGTCGATGGTGATTTTTCCGATTCAACTCGAAGAGATAGAAAGCATTAGGATGAAGTGGGCTTCGCTTCGATCCACCGGACGATGTCGCCGGAAAGATGTTCTTCTTTCAAGATCTGCCAACCGGATCTTTTGATATTGTCCATTGTCCGCCGGTTGATATTGGCACCCATCATTCGTACCACCATGGGGTTCATCATATCAAATAACAGACCCAGGAGCACGTTGCCCGGCCTCATGTGCTCAAGGAGCAAAAGTTTTCCATTGGGTTTGCAGACCCTTTTAAGTTCTTTTAATCCTGCCACAGGATCCGGAACCGAACAGAAGACAAACGTTGCAAATACCGTATCAAAGCTATTGTTTGGAAACGCCAGTCGCTGAACGTCCATTTCTTGAAGGCAAACCGTCGATCCTAAAAGCGATGCCCTTTTTCGTGCCCGCTTGAGCATGCGATAGCTGACATCGATGGCCGTAATTTTCACATCCCGGGGATAGTACACCAAATTTTTTCCGGTGCCGACGCCGATCTCCAAAGCGCGGTGCCCGGCGATTCGGTCTGTCAGCCTCGATCTCCATTGGGCAAACCGGTGCCGCTCCAGGGGTGCTTCCATAAAATCATAAAATATGGCCAGTCGATCATATCGCTTACGAATAATGACAGTTTTGGATGGTTTTTCCATGGATCGATTGCTCCCATCTATTGTGTTTCATTATTAGCCACCTTTGATCTATCCTGTTCGACAACTGGATATTTACTATCCATTTCTTACCGGATTCTCAATTCTTAGGCAAGTTATATCATCTCAGGTCATTTAATTTAAATCTATCATATTAATAGGTTCAATAATTATGACTGTTACTTGGCATACCGCTTGCAATACTACTTGGTCGTATATTGGCCCATTAAGATAAAGTTGGACCCAATTGAGCGAAAGTCGAGGATGCCCCAGGTCCAAGGCGACCGGGGGTGAAGAGCACCAGGAAAAAGTCAACACTTTTTTCTCTTTTTTTTAAAGACAACACTTCCCCCCTCCGATCCGGACCGGTTTTTAAAAAAGTATAA
>JAJDND010000150.1 GCA_022340885.1 Desulfobacterales bacterium
CTTCTCTCGAATTGACATGTGGCAATCAGAGAGACCTTTATCCACCAGATAATCTGCATAAAGCACCCATTCGGCAATGGGCGAACAAATGACGGCAAATCCTTTTTTGGCCAGCTGTTCCGTAAGATACTGTCGCGACAACCCATCTCTTCGCACAAATATCTCACCCACAAGAGAAATAACCGGCACGGTTTCCGGCGGGCGTTTCAGGGGAATTTCACGGATTCTTTCGGCGGTTCGAAGGAGTTGATTCTCAAGGGTTGAGAAATCTTTATCTCCATAGGCGTTAATGATCAAGTCCCATTCATTATTGAAAATCTTTATCGCCGATTCAACATCGGCAGCATTGGTCAGCAGCATTGAACGAATATCTTCCATGATATCGGAGACCACAACGCCGCACCATGCCCGGAGATGAAAATCATTGCCCATGCCGGCGTAAGAGTTTTCTGATGTGAAAGAGAAGATGGCCACATCCGGTATCTCAAGCCTTTTCACCAGATCTTTCATAAAAATTTGATACTGCCCGAACCGGCACGGACCGGAGCCGGTCAACATAAAATATGCCAGGACGTCATCCGCTTTTTTTTCATTGAAAATATAGTTCAGCATGGTTCCGGTGGTGAGTATCAACGGCAGGCACTCTTTGCAGGATGTATTTGCCCGCCCGAGTTTTAAAACCGCTTCGTCCGACGGGGGATGAACCACGGCATTGAAACCGTTGCTGCGAAATATGGCGGCCAAAGATTCTGTCGCAAGTTTACCCATGGATGGAATCAGCAACTTCACGCGCGGGTGGGTCATGGGCAGGGTTTCGCCCGAAGATGTCACAACGTTTGGAATACCGTTGTCCATTGCTGTGCGGGCCGGTGTAAACAGTCGTCTATTTGACGCCTTCGTTTCTTTGGCTGCCAATTGCCGATATGCAGAGATAATATCGATAAATGCTTCGATCCGGGTTTCCAGGCCGGCATCAGCCGTATGACTGTCCAGTTCGAGCGTTAAAGAGGGTTTGCGGCCCATGATATCTCTAAAATATCCGAGAATAAACGAATCCGGCCCACAGGAAAAATTGGTGATGTACACGCCGAAAAGCTGAGGATGTTTTTTGACTTTCCTGGCCACCTGAAGAATCCGCTGTCCCATCCCCCAGTACATATGCTCCTTTGACGGCTCATGATTGATTAAAAAGAAATCAAAGGGCAGAACCGGGATTCCCCGTGATGCGAGTTTGTGGGGAATCCCCATGTGCGCTTCTTCAACAAACCCGTTGTACGGCCGGCCAAAAATCACCACCGCAGTCCGGTCCGGATCGGTTTCGAGTTGTTGCAGGAAATCCTCTCCGGTGCGTCTCATTTCAGCCAAGCAGGCCTTTTGTCGTTTGACGGCGGTCTCAAATGCGGACAGTGCGTTCTTTCGTCTGATTCCCATTTGACTGGCCGTTCGAAGAAACGCACGTTGGGAGGCCTCCAGACCATCGGTCATATCGAGTAGAGGGCTCAGCAGTTTTGTTCCTATGGCCTTTAATTCATCGAGTCTTTTGCGGAATGTGGCTTGAAGATAGAATGTTTCACCTTGAACGAAGGGACAAACCTGTGAGCTGGAATGGCCGTCTGAGGTGGGAACGGCCTTAAAGTGAGGCAAAAAGATGTAATCCGGCGGATTTTCCATTCCGATAAGCGTGTGAAAAAATCCATGGGTCAACTCCGCCGGGTAGCAATAAGCGGCATTTTTTTGTTCGATTCCTTTATGGGTATAGGTATCCGGAACAACAACATCGAATCCGAGTTTTGCAAAAAATGTCGAATACAGCGGATAATATGTGTTGACCAAAAAACTTTTATTGATGGCGACTTTCTTTCGAGGTTTTTTTATTTTATATTTCCGGTTATCCCCGAAGTCATCGGGTGCCGGTTGAACACCATATATTTCAAAAACCAGTTGCTGCCGCAGTCGCACCAGATCCAGCTCTTGAACGCTATATTTGATTTTATGGCGCAGATTATAATACCGGTTGCAGGCGCCGCCGAACGGGTACCGGGTGCCTTCGATATCGATCACGGAGATGTCGCATCGACGATCGCATTTTTCTTTGCCGCCTTTGCAAATAAACGACTTCCCATACCGAACCTGCCGGGTTACCAACACATCAAGATCGAAGTGTTGTTTTCGCAGTATTCCGGCATCAATTCGTTTTTTAACTTCCAGTGCCACACCAAAGGCGCCCATGAGTCCGGGTTCCGGGGGAACGATGATGGGTTTACCCACCAAAGAGGCCATGGCAAGGGGTATGGCCTTGTTATAGCAGACACCGCCTTGCATAAACACCTTCTCCCCTACAGGCCGGTTTCCCTTGACCCGGTTTGAATAGTTCATGCAGATAGAATAGACCAGTCCGGCAACGATATTTTCATGGGCGGCCCCTTCGTGAATGGCATTTTTTATGTCCGAGGTGATAAATGCCGCACACTGATCGTTGAAATTCGGCGGCTTTTTCCCTTTGATGGCGATTTCGGCAATATCTTCCATGGCCACCCCAAGGGTTTCGTGGGCGGATTCCTCCAAAAAAGATCCGGTACCGGCCGAACAGGCTTCATTCATGGCATAATCTGAAGCCACGCCATTGGTAATGTAAGTGTATTTGGCGTCCTGTCCGCCGATTTCGAAGATGGTATCCACCTTGGGATCAAAATAAACGGCGGCGGCGGCATGGGCGATAATTTCGTTGATAATGCCGTCCGTAAGGGCATGAAGACCGGCAATTTGGCGGCCGGAACCGCAGACACCCAAACCGATGATGGATATTTCCGACGGATCGACACATTTCTCAATTTGGCCGAGGATGGCACGGTAACATCGCCTTGAGGCGCCCACCGGATCCCCGCTGGTGCGCAAATAGATAGAAGCCAGCAATGCATCATCCGATTGTCGCAAAAGAATCGCCTTAGTGGTGGTGGACCCGACGTCGAGCCCCAGAATGCAGGTATCACCGGCCTGAATCTTTCCTGTTTCGATGGTTTTGAATTCGACCATGTGGCTGAAATTTTTAAGTGGCGGCAGCGTGTCAAAGGATGCCGCTTCCTGACCAAACAGATCGGAAATGCCGGCCAAGGTGGCCGTTTCGTGTTCCAGACCCCAGAGTGCGGCGCCCAGCGCCTCAAAATAGGGGGCTTCATCCGGAACGATCAATCCGGGTATTTCCTCGCGCAACCGTTCAATCATCATCTGATTCCGAGCCGTTCCTCCAGTGAGCATAATGTTTTTTCGTTCCACCTTTTTCAACAGCTCTAAGATTTTCGCAGCCATCATTCGGCAGAGGCCGGCGGTTACTTTTGATTTGGGAATACCTTTGTTGGTGGCGTGGGTACAGTCGGATTTACAAAAAACCGAACAGCGTCCGGAGACAGGATACGGCTCGGTTTTGGTGGCGAAATGGGTTGCTTCTTCCAGGGAGACGTCCATTCGCCGTAACTGCTGGAGAAAGAATTCCCCGGTCCCGGAGGCACACTTGTTGCCGGTAAGAACATTGGAGATTTGACCGAAACGGTTCAAAACATACACCATGAATGTCTCGCCGCCGGCGGAGACCACTGCCGGACAGAAAACATCCGGTGGTTTGATATACCGGTAAGCATATTCCACGGCTTCGGGTTCCGGTATGGAGGTCAAATTGACAAATGATCGAAATCGTCTGCCGGTAGCGACAATCCTGTCGAATGTGCTCAGATCGAAACCATTGATGGCGTGAAGCAGGGTCTTTTTGGGATCTCCCTCGTGTGGATAGACGGAATGCTTTACGATCTTAAAATTATTGTTCTGCGGCGTCGCGGTGTTTGTATCGGGGTGCAGGTCCTTTTCCAACTGGACCAGGGAGACGGTAGAGGCACCGAGACATAGCCCCAGCGACGTTATCTTGCCGTTTGAGGAGCTTCCATGATTCAGCGCCTTTGAACTTTCATAATCCATGGGAATTCAACAATCAAATGAAAATAAACAGATTGATATGAAGCGAACAAAGTTGCGTCAAGATTTTTTCGAGTCAAGCTTTGAATATAAAAAAAATTAAATCGGGTGTCAAAGAAAAAGTGTTTATTCCCGAAGGCAATTGTCCAGTTTATCCTTGTTTCAGCGTTTGTTCCATGGTATCAAAAATTTTTTGAGTAGACGAGTTATTTTTTTCAGCCGAACCACTTATGGGCGGTTCCGGGTCTTTCGCTTTTTTTGATCAGATGACAAGCGCCGCGAATCTAATGGCGACTTACATCATAATGTCACCAAATTTAAAAGCATGAATCGATTGTGAGCGAAAAGTGAAAAGGAGGAAATATAAATGGCCCATTTGAGCAGAAGCGCAGGCATTATTCTGGTTATCATCGTCGGAATTGTCGTTCAGTTAATCTTTTCTATGTCGGACGCCAGGGATACCCCGAGCAAGGCTGTTGTCGAATTCAGTAAAGCCTATTTTAACCTTGACAAATCAATGGCAAAAAGAATTTGTAAAAAAGAGCTTGTTTCTAAGGATGGCAATGTCGTCGATCAGTATTTATACGATGTCGCTCAAACAGCGAAAGAGCGCGGATTTAACATCGATTTCCTGAAGCACAAACTGTATCACATCGAAACCGAAACCATTTCGAAAACCAAAAATGACGCTCAAATTCGAATTACCGGCAAAATAAGGGTTGCCATAAATTCCGTTTACCCGGTAATTGCACAACTGTTCAATATCGGCGCCACGCATAAAGTGGATCAAGTCATTCATGTTATTAAGGAAAACGGGCAATGGAAAGTCTGCGGCAGGCTTTTTACTTTGACGTCAGCATGAAGCCCATCCATAAATAAAAATTTTTGCGTATGCTTACGCGAAATTAAACATCGCTTTTTTAGCGCGGTGACGAACATGAATATAACCTATGCTCGTATTCGTCAACGAGCTCGTCAGATTGTCGACCGGTATCCATCCCCTGATTTTTATAAAGACTATTCTCTTGCCGATGAATTATCCCGGCAATATCTTGAAACAAATCCATCCACCGAGAACCTCCAATCTTTTGTTGCCGAACATCTTGAAGATAATGTAGGTCATGGGATTGAACACGCATTAAAAGTCGCCATTGATGCCGGAACATTAATGATTATCGAAAGTCGCCTCGTGGGCCGATCGGAAAATTTTATCAAACGGAGGGTTGTCATCGTCCAATGTGCCGGTCTGCTGCATGATATTCAGCGAAAGCATGAAGATCACGCGGTTAAAGGCGCTGCCTATGCAAAGCAGGTGTTGAGAGTCTTTCCGTTTAAATCCGATGAAGTCGATGATATCTGCCGGGCGATCCGAAATCATGAAGCCTTTAAAAAATCGGAAAATACGGACACGCCGGAAGGTGCGCTGGTATCCGACTGTCTGTATGACGCAGATAAATTTCGTTGGGGACCGGACAACTTTACAGATACGGTATGGGCGATGGTATCTTTTTCCAATATGCCGATTGCCCGGTTTATGGATCTTTATCCCGGAGGAATGAAAAAACTTACCAAAATAAAAAACACATTTCGTACGATCACCGGAAAAAAATACGGCCCCCAGTTTATCGATATCGGGCTTGCCGTCGGAAAAGAATTGTTTGATGTTATTCAAAAGGAATTTGCGGATCTGCTGTAGTCCGCTATCCTGAAGGGTTGTATGAGAACAGCGCATTCAAATGCTTTCCATATCCTGCTAAAATTGCTTAAGGGGACCGCTCTTTGGGTTTCGGTCATGGCGCTAATCGGCTTGCGTTCCGGTGTTTGCGGTGAGGTGAAAGATCTTCCATTTCAGCCGGGAGAAAAACTGACCTTTCAACTCAGATGGACGATTATACCGGCCGGAGAGAGTACACTCGAAGTACTTCCGATGGAAACCGTTAACGGTATAAAAGCCTATCATTTTTTACTGACTGCTGAATCAAATGCCTTTGTCGATGTATTTTATAAAGTGCGCGACAGAATAGACGCCTATGTAAATACCGATGTAACGCATTCGGTTTTATACAAAAAAAAACAGAATGAAGGGAAATCCCACAGGGATATTGTTGTAAAATTCGATTGGCAGAACCAAAAAGCGCAATATACCAACTTCAAAGAGAAACTGGCGCCCATCGACATATTGCCCGGATCATTCGATCCGCTATCCGCGTTCTATTTTATTCGCCTGGTCGATTTCAAAGGAAAATCAACCATCGAGCGTCCAATAACAGACGGTAAGGATTGTATCATCGGAAGACTTTCCATTATAAAACGAGAGACCATTCATGTGAAATCCGGCACATACGACACATATCTCATAGAACCCGAAATAAAACACATCGGCGGCGTATTTGAAAAAAGCGAAAATGCAAAGATTCAATTGTGGGTGACTGCGGATAAACGAAAAATTCCTGTAAAAATAAAAAGCAAAGTGGTTGTCGGGAGCTTCGTGGGTGAGCTGGTGTCGGCGACGGGTTTAAAATGAGACCTTTGGAAAATAAAAACATGCGGAAAAAAGGCGCCTTGTCAAACATATTGGTTTTGGACCTGTCCCGGTTGCTGCCGGGCCCGTTTTGTTCCATGATTTTGGCGGACCATGGCGCCCGGGTGATTTCAGTGGAGGACAGACGGTTTTTATCGGACGATTTTTTCATTTCAACGGTCAATAGAAACAAAGAACACATGACCCTTAACCTGAAAACCCCCCAAGGCAAAGAAATTTTTTCCCGCCTGGCAGCCAAGGCCGATGTTTTGATGGAAGGATTTCGACCGGGGGTTGTTCACCGGCTCGGCATCGACTATGACACGGTTAATAACATCAATCCCGGCATTATTTACTGTTCGATTACCGGATACGGGCAAAACGGTACTTACCGAAACCGAGCCGGACATGATGTGAATTTTATGGCCTATTCCGGCGTACTGGATCTTATGGGCGAACCGGACCGTCCGCCGTCCATTCCTGTTGTCCAGGTGGCGGATATCGCAGGCGGAGGGATGAACGCGGCCATCGGAATACTTTTGGCGTTGTTTGCCCGGGAAAAGACCGGTAAGGGCCAATATATCGATATTTCCATGACCGATGGCATGATAAGCCTTCTGTCGCTGGATCTTTTTCTATATCAACACACCGGAGAGGTTCCCAAACGCGGCGAATCCACGCTTTCCCACCGGTATGCTTTTTATAATACTTACGAGACCGCCGATGGGCGATACATTTCCATTGGCGCCGTGGAGAATCGATTCTGGAAACATCTGTGTGAACATTTGGGAGTTCCTGAATATGCCGGGCTCCAGTACGATGAAAAACGCCGGGAAGAAATCATCGATGCGATGCGAAAAATATTCAGAAAAAAGACGCTTGCCCGGTGGGAGACTGAACTTGCAGATCTCGATGTTTGTTGGGGTCCGGTACGAAATCTTAAAGAAGTGCTGGCGGATCCCTATTTTCGGGAAAGGGAAATGGTTGTTGACATGATCGGGAAAAATAGCGAAAAGATTACCAGCATAGGGGTGCCGATCAGGCTGAGCGAAACGCCGGGCTCGATTCGGAGCATGCCGATGGATTTTGGAGAGAGCACGGTTTCCATTCTCCGTGAACTCGGATATTCGGAGAAGCAGATTGCGTTATTTGAAAAAAAAGGAGTTTTTTAAATAGGATAAAATATGAAAAAGAATTTGGTGAACATGGCGCTGAGAATCAATCGGCTGGAAAACGAAAAAGCCGAACTTAAACAGCGGCTTCAACAGGCTCAAAAGATGGAAGCCATCGGGACCTTGGCAGGAGGTATTGCCCATGAGTTTAACAATATTCTCTTTCCGATCATCGGTTACACCGAGATGTGCATGTTTGACATACCTGAAAACAGTAAAACTTACAAAAATTTGTCGGCGGTCCTTAAGGCCGCCGATCGGGCCAAAGAACTGATCCAGCAGATTCAGAATTTCTGTACAAGGGAAGGGAACCAAAGAAAAAAATTAAAAATACAGTATGTTATAAAAGAGTCACTCAAGTTGTTGCGGGCTTCTATTCCGTCAACCATCGATATCCGACAGGAAATCGACAAAACTTGCGGGCCGGTGTCCGCCGATCCATCTGAAATTCAGCAGATCATCATGAATCTTTCCGCCATTGCCTATCAAGCAATGGAAAAAACGGGCGGCGTGATGGAATTTACCCTTTCGGAACTACCTTTGGATACCGGGGATTTCTTATCCGAAGTCGGTTTGAGTCCAGGATCTTATCTTAAGCTGACGATCATAGTTAAAAGTGCCGGACTCGAACATGCCGAAGCAAAATATATCTTCGATCCGCATCATCCCAAGAGCGATGAAAATGACGGCAGCGCGTCGGGCATCGGCATCATCTATGACATTGTTCGTCGGTATGGGGGAAAGGTGCAGGTTGGATCGGTTGCAAATCAAGAGATAACCATCGATATTTATTTGCCGTTAACCGATACGCCTTCGGCCGATATGTCTGAAATGTCCGGCAAAGCACAGATGCCTTTTGGCCATGAAAGGCTTTTACTGGTCGATGACGAAGAAGACATCATCGAAATGATGCATTCAATGTTGGAAGAACTCGGTTATCGCGTCGATTCGACGACAAGCAGCATCGATGCCCTGGATCGGTTCCGGAAAAAACCCGAGGCATACGACATGGTGATCGCCAACATGACCATGCCCCAGATGACAGGAGTGGAGTTGATCCGGAGATTGCGTCTCACCCGTTCCGATATTCCGGTGATTTTAAATACAGGATTCGATGAAACAATCGCCAAGGACCAGGCCACGCAATTGGGGATCGATGCTCTGGTCGTCAAGCCGGTTCGAATTGCGAAAATAGCAGAAAAAATCCGGAATATTCTGGACCGAAAATAGATGGATTAGGCTTTAACGGTTTTATCCGGAAATTCACACAGTTCGTAAAGGGGACAGGTGGGGCATTTAGGCTTTCTTGCCGTGCAGATGGCTCTTCCGAAATAGATCAGCTGCAAAGAAAAGTTGTTCCAATTTTCTTTGGGTATGATTTCCATCAGATCATATTCGATTTTAACCGGGTTGCTGCTCCCGGTAAATCCGAGTCTTTTTGATATTCTTGCCACATGGGTATCCACAACCATACCTGGAATATTGAATGCGCTGCCGAGGACCACATTGGCGGTTTTACGTCCCACTCCGGGGAGTTTTACCAGTTGATCCATTGCCTTAGGCACCCGACCGTGATATTCTTCCAGAAGATGTTTTGAACAGTTTTTAATGTTTTTGGCCTTGTTTCGAAAGTAGCCGGTGGGCCGAATCAGCGCCTCGATGGTCTCATTGGAGGCCCTTGCAAAATCCTGCGGTGTTTTTAATCGCTGAAACAACACTTTCGCCACCTGATTCACTTGTTTATCCGTACACTGGGCGGACAGCATGGTCGCTACCAGAAGTTGAAACGCATTGCCGTGACGAAGCTGGGTTTTGACATCAGGATAGGTTTTTTTAAGTATTTGTTGAATTTTTAAAGCGCGGGCCTTATTTTTATTTAAAGGTGTTTTTTGCGTCATTATCGATCCTTTTTTTTACTATATCATGAATTTGTCATCAAAAAAAGTGAAGGCTTTGGGGCTTTGTTCCGGCGGGTTGGACAGTATGCTCTCCGCCCTGCTGCTGAGAAAACAAGGCGTCGATGTTCAATGGGTAACGTTTGAAACCCCTTTTTTTTCATCCGCCAAAGCAAAAGAGGCCTCAAAAACCACTCGGATACCGCTGATGGTTGAAAATATCACTACGGCCTATATAGAGATGCTCAAAAATCCGAATTGCGGGTACGGGAAGAACATGAACCCGTGTTTGGACTGCCATGCACTGATGTTCAAACTGGCAGGGGGCATCATGAAAGAAAAGGGGTTTGATTTTCTTTTCAGCGGCGAGGTGCTGGGGCAGCGCCCCATGTCCCAAACCATGAATTCCCTTCGCTATGTTGAAAAACAATCCGGCTTTGACGGATATATTCTGAGGCCTTTGAGCGCAAAAAGGCTTCCGGAGACCATCCCCGAACAAGAGGGTTGGGTAAAAAGAGAACTTTTGCTGGACATTACGGGAAGATCCCGAAAGCCTCAGTTAAAACTGGCCCAAGAATTCGGGATTTCGAAATTTCCGGCGCCGGCCGGCGGGTGTCTTCTCACGGATAAGGGATTTGCATCGCGCCTCAAGGATCTTTTCGACCACCAGGATACCTATCCGGAGAGAGAGCTATACCTCTTAAGACACGGACGGCATTTGAGATTGAATCCCGCCACGAAGATCGTCGTCGGACGGACCCAAAAAGACAATGAAAATATTAAAACATTGTATGATCCGGATCTGGATATGCTGATCAAAACCAAAAACATACCGGGCCCCCTTGTTTTGATACCCAATGGCTGCAGCAACGAATCAAAAATGCTGGCGGCTTCCATTTGCGTCGGCTACAGCAAAGCCCCGGAACTTACGCCCATTGACGTGTCGGTGACCACCCCAAAGGGCCACGAGACCGTTCGCGTCATCGGTATCCCGCCCGGTGAGGTCAAACACTTTTTGCTATGACGTCCGAACGGATAGTTATGCCCAATTAAAACCCGAATATCGAAATGTTTTGGATTGTTGAGCTATGATTGCTTGCCCTGTTACATCCTCCAAAGGAGGGCTGCCAAAGGCAGCATTTAACAGGGTGAAATTGATGATTGAAGGTGTCCCTTTTGCTCCTGTATTTTTAAATTTACAGCTCAGGAGTGATCTCATAACTTTTCAACCGAGCGTTTTGCTGTTCCGGCATTGACTTTAAGACCTTGCAATAGGTCACCTTGGCATCACCGGGGCCGTAAAAATCTTCCAGAACCGATTCCTGCCGGTATCCCCGGTTTTCATAAAAAGCCTGTGTGGCGGCGTACTGGGGGCGTTGAGATGTTTCCACATAGATGCGCGTTCCGCCTGTCTCTTGAACCAGGCGCTCGATTTCCTTCAACAGCCGTTTTCCCAGACCTCTTCCCTGAAAGTCCGGATGAACCGCGATCCAATAAAGGTCGTAGCTGGCGTCTGTACAGGGAATCGGGCCGAAACAGCCATATCCGGCCAGACGGCCGTAAGATTCCGCCAGAACAAAATAATAACCGCTGGCAGGCCCCTTGGAGAGCCGTTCTTTGACCAGTTCCTCGGCCAGATCCACTTCCGGCGGGTAAAAGAAACCCGTAACCGCCACCAGTCGGCGAATCTTTTCCGGGTCAGCCGGTTCCAGGTCGTAGCGAAACTTGACGCCATGGAGAATATCCAAACGCGGCTCGCCTTTTGGAAATCCATGGACGGCTTCGGCCAGACCGTTGAAAAAGCGCAATGCGTTTTTTCCCAGGGTCCGGTTCCGATATCCGCCTTCCTGTACCACCACCGTGGGGAGTCCCAATTCTCCGATCATTCGGCCGTTGGCTTCAAAATCCTTTGGCGTCAGGGACCACGAGCCCGTGGGATCCCCCTTTCCCGTGTCCAGGCCGAGGGCCACCACCAGGAAATAAGGATCGAACTGCTTGATCCTGTGAATGGCCTTGGCCAGGGCGCCGCGGTATTTTTTTCCATCCACGATTTCAGGCAGGGGAAAATTCAGGTTAAAACCGCTGCCGTCACCGTCTCCGTGCTCATCATCGAATCCCGAAAAATACGGATACGCGAATTTCGGATGCCCGTGAATGGAAATCGTCAGCACATCCGGTCGCCGGTAGAAGATGTCCTGCTGTCCGTTGCCGTGGTGATGATCGATATCCAAAACAGCGACTTTTCCGAAATCGGAAAGGTATTGGGCGGCAATGGCGGTGTTGTTGAAATAGCAGAACCCCCCGAAGGAATGCCGTTCGGCATGGTGGCCCGGCGGTCGGACCAGGGCATAGGCGATGCGCCGGCCTTCGAGGATTTCATGGGCCGCCGTCAAGGCGCAATCAACGCCCCGGCGCGCGGCAATATACGCATTTTGATTCAGGGGCGTAAAGGTGTCGATACAGTAATATCCCGAGAGAACCGAAGGCTCCTTTGGCGGCCGGGTCTTGTTTCGAATGGGAAACACATACGGATAAAGGGATTTCCCTTCGGGCACCTCAGCGCAGGCCCGTTTGAGATAACGGACGAACCGGTCGTCGTGCACTGTGAAGAGGTGCCTGTCCGGAAAATTTCTAGGCTTGATCCTGGCGAAAATTCCGGATTTTTCAAGCTCTTTCATGATGCTGCGCACCCTCACCGGAGATTCCACATATCCTCGCTCATGGACATGATGGACGGCGTGATGGTCGGTGACCACCAGGCCGATCTGTTCCAGAGCCCGGCTTTTGACCTGGGGCTGCGCGGCCTCGGGTTTGACATACTGGTGGGGCCTGAGTTGAACGGGGTTGTCCCGAACGGACTTGACAACCTTTTCCACATATTCGGCGGGACAATAGCCGGCATATTTTCGTTCAAGGACTGCCCCCACCACCTTACGAACGTAAGCCGAATCCGGAGGTTTGGACTGACCCAGCCCATCATAGACCAGATGGGGCATGCAGGTATCACCGGGATTTACGGGCGTTTCATAGGCGGTATTGACAATGGGGCGGGCGCCGTAGCGTTCATAAAACCGGAGTCTGGCACGGTTTTCTTTGAGCAGGGCACCGTCCGGGCAAGCGTCTTTGTCGTCCGGAAGGCACTCGAAAAAAAGCCCTTTTGCCTTAAGATCCAATGCTTCCTGCCGGATCGTGTCGTAGATGGCGCTGCCGAGTCCGCCTCCGGATTTTCCGCTGGCCGCGGCAATCCAGTCTAAATAACAGAAATTGATTTTGGGTTCATACAATAAAAACGCAAATCCCAACACTCTATTATGGAAATTTTCAGCCACAAACAAAATGGAACGAAATTGATGTTTAAACGGATTGCGGAGTTTTTCACCGATCTCATCGATTTCTTCCTGGGAAGCTTCTTTGAAACGGGTCCTCAAGATGTCTTTGACCTGTCGCAGGACCTCCTTGTTTCGAGGAAGAATATCATCGTAAATGCGGCGGATGCGAAGCATAAAATTATCTCCCCTTTGTCGAGAAACCGTTCATCGCGATGCTTTCTACGGCGCGAACAAAAGTCATCCCGGATCTGTCGATAGCTGCGGCAAACCCGGCATCCGGGGCAAGGCAGGGGTTGGCGTTGACCTCGAGAATCCATGGATTCCCCTGTAAATCCACCCGGAAATCGATGCGGGCATATCCGTTGAGCCCGAAGACTTCCCAGCAGCGGCATGCCAGACGTTTCAGTCGTTGAAGCAGGGGATCCTCGGTTGGCTGAAAGTCGAACCGTCTGGGAGTGTGATGATATTCATAGGACGATGTATCCCATTTTGCCCGGTATCCCACGATGGCCGGTTTTTGGGTGCCGTAGTTTTCGAAAATAATTTCCGCCGGCGGGAGCACTTGAATTCCTGCCGGGCCCTCGAGAATCGACAGATTAAATTCCCTGCCTTGGACAAACATTTCGGCAAAGCAGCTTCCCCCGAGTTTCGAGGCCCTTTCTTCGAGAGCATGATGCAGGATTTCACGGTCTGTCGTTTCCACGGGATCATCATCGTCCAATCCCAGAGAACCGTGCTCCCATGTGGATTTTACCATCCAGCGTTTTTTCCCCTCGGGCATCGAATTTCGGCAAACAAACGGAAAATCGCGAGGATAGGGGCCGATCCATACGGGCGTTGGAATCCCTGCCAGCGCCATTCGTTCCTTTGCC
Source organism: Desulfobacterales bacterium (assembly GCA_022340885.1). Taxonomy (GTDB): domain Bacteria; phylum Desulfobacterota; class Desulfobacteria; order Desulfobacterales; family UBA11574; genus UBA11574. The sequence continues at coordinate 13,753 of JAJDND010000150.1, forward strand.
AACGTCTTGTGGGAGGTCACGAAAAGGGCTTCCGTACGGGAACCGGTGTAACATATCCCCATGGCATCCAGAAGACCCGGAAACAAATGGATCAAGCGGCCGTGACCATCCAAAGATTCCACCAGATTGAATACCAGCCCGGGTTCAAAGGCGATCAGTCGGTCTTTGATGCTCAACAGATTCAGGGTGCACGGCATCTGAACGACGTCATGACCCAGTTCTTTCAATGATTGAGAGACAGCCTCAGCCTGGACCAGAACATCCAGTTCATCCAGCCGGTCTTCAGGGGCTGTCGCGTTGTGAACGACGGCGATACGCATCGTGGCTTCTTTTTTATTTTACATAGAAAACGTGGCCATCCAGACCACGACACAGATAGCCCCGTTTTTGAGTTTTATGCCCGATATTCCAAATCCCAAGCACCAAAATACAATTAAATCATAAATTCAAATACTTAATGACCAAAACCTTCCATAACGAAATGTGTGCATTTTCGAATTTTGGTCTCGTGGGTTATGATTTTCACAAAGCCCTATTCCCTTTGATTCTCATTAAAGCCGATGCAAGGATGCGTTCGATCAATACCTCATACGCAAGGGGAATCCCTTTACAGATGATGGGCAGGTCCGAATGGTCCGGGTGCAGCCCGGCCAAAGGATTGACTTCCAAAAAGAAAGGCCGGCCAAACTCATCGCACCGGATATCCACGCGGCCGGCATCCCGGCACCCCAAAACCCGCCAGGCATCCAGGGCGATATCTTCGGCCTTTCGGACCAGCAATTCTTCCGTGGATCGAACCGGGCGATATTGCACCAGCTCTTCGCACTTTTCCTTGTTGACGTAAGAATATACCCCTTTTTCGGCGCCGGACAGCAAAATCACTTCGATGGTTCCCAGGACCTCGGCATCCGTTCCTGTGCCGAGAATTCCGACGGTAAATTCTCTCCCGGAAAGATATCGTTCCACCAGAACCGGCTGCCGGTAGGTGCGCAGCATGGCGCCACAGGCCGGGATCAGATCGCGGTCATGATGAAGAATGGATTGCGGGCTGACCCCTTTTCCCGTGCCTTCGGCTACCGGCTTGATAAAAAAGGGCGGGGGAAAGCTCACCGGTATTTTGTCACTTTCTTTTTCCACCACGCAGAAATCGGATGTGGGAATCCTTGCATCCCGGATGACCCGTTTGGTCAACCCTTTGTGAAGGGTCAGACTCATGACCAGAGGGTCCGAGAAGGTGTAGGGAATGTTGTAAAGATCCAGAATCGCCGGAACCTGGGCCTCACGGCCGATGCCGTTGATGCCTTCGGCGATGTTGAAAACCAGGTCCCAGCGGTTTCCCCGGGTCAGGCGTTCAATGAGCCGGCGGGCATCGCCAATGCGATCCGTCGTATACCCCAGCCTCCTGATGGCGGCTTCCAGGGCGTCGATCGTGTCTTCCCTGTCGAACTCGGCGGTTTCCAATTCATCATAACCGGCGGCCAGGTAGTCTGCACGCAGATCATAGGTCATACCGATTTTCATGGCGCTATATCTCCTGATTCTTGCAAAACGAACCGGGTGCTTCGCACCCGGATGCAAGCTCAACGTCGAAAGCACTGGCGTGCTTTTGCCTTTTCGGCCTATGGCCGAAAATTCAAGTCACCCGCTTTGCGGGTGGTAGTTGACTCCATAATCTCCTGGTAAAGCAGGTGGTGCCAGTGCCGGGCCTCTTCCTGGCAAAAACCCTGAATCAGCTGTTCAGGCCGCGTGCCGGGCGGCAACAGGTGTACCGGGCACTCCGGCGCCAGGTCAGGATAAAGTCCCTGGGCGTTATAAAGATGAGGGTGCAACCGGCAAATCAGCGGTCGAACTTCCAACGGGAGGATACACCCCGTGGTGCTCAAAAACAGGCATCTTCCCGAGGAATCCCGTTTTACGACACGGCGCGTTCCATCGGGCCGGAACACGAGGCGATCCCATTGGGGATCGTCGGATTGATCCTTGTAAGCCTCCGTGGTGCAGCCGCGAAATTCATAAAAATCAGGATTTTTCGTAAAATCAAGTATCCGTCGAACATCTCCCATTGTTACAAAAATATCCGTCTCGACGCAACAGGTTTTGCCTTTTTGCGCGCAAAGGGAACATAACGCTACATGATCGGTCATATTGACCCTCCCACCTGAAGTTCTCGAAGCTTAAAAATAAGCCCCTTAAATAGGAAAACCTGCCTGCGGCAAGCCTTTAAATCGTTAAGATTAAATCGTCATATTGTATCAGCGCCGTCTTCGGATGCCGGCATCATCCCGGGGGGGCACCTAAACATGTCCCCCCTTATGGTTATCGTTGGATGCAACAGAGGAACGCTTATGTTTTAATGTCACGGAAAGCGGTGTTTATTCCATTGGAATGCCCTCATCTTTTTCAGGGGTCACAGGACTGTTCGCAAGCAGCGGCGATAGGCGATGATCCGGGTCCGGATACTGGAAGGTCTTGCCTTCATAGTTGCGCAGAATCCACTCCGTATCGGTTCGACCCATGATATAATCGGGCATTACCGGAATTTTGCCGCCGCCGCCGGGAGCATCGATTACATAAGTCGGGACGGCATAGCCGCTGGTAAATCCTCTCAATCCCCTGATAATTTCCAATCCTTTCTCGACGGGCGTCCGAAAATGCGACGACCCTGAAATGGGATCGCATTGGTAGAGATAGTAGGGCCTCACCCTCATTTTCAGCAACTGGTGTACCAGCAGGGTCATGGTGTCGAGGGAGTCGTTCACGCCGGCCAAGAGCACGGTCTGGGAATTCAGCGGAATTCCGGCATCGGCCAGCATGGCACAGGCCCGATGGGCTTCGGGCGTGCATTCGTCCGGATGGATAAAATGAAGACTCATCCATATCGGATGGTGCCGCCGCAGCATTCTGACCAACTGGACCGTGATACGCTGGGGTAACACCGCCGGAACTTTCGTCCCGATGCGGATGATTTCCACATGGGGGACCTGCCGTAGTTTTGTGAGAATCCAATCCAGACGCGCATCGCTCAATGTCAGCGGGTCCCCTCCGGAAATAAGCACGTCCCGGATTTGCGTGTTGGCCCGGATATAGGCTATGGCCTTTTCCAGGCGAACCCGGTTGGGGTACAATCGCCCGTGCCCGACAACCCGAGAACGCGTGCAATACCGGCAGTAGGTAGAGCAGAAATCGTGTGCCAGCAAAAGCACTCTGTCCGGGTATCGATGGACAAGACCCGGAACCGGGCTCTGGCGATCTTCGCAAAGGGGATCGTCGGCTTCTTCGGGTGCCTTGAAAAACTCATGGACCGTCGGAACCACTGTTTTTCTCAACGCGGAATCAGGGGCTTCCCCGGAGATAAGGCTCATATAATATGGCGTTATCCCAAGCGGCAGTTTGACCGATAAATTGCCCAAAGCATCGGTTTCTTGCGAAGATAGATCTAAAAACCGGCAAAGCTGAAGGATCGAATGAATCCGATTGTTGATCTGCCAATGCCAGTTGTTCCATTCCTTGTCCGTTGCAGCCGGAAAGAACTTTCGCCGGAATATCCTGGTTTTACTGGATGTTTTGGGCTGCCGCCTGGCGGCAAAGGGTAGAACGACCGCCGCCTTCCGGGGGATGGCAGCTTCCTGGGGTTTGGGGTGCAGGTGGGTTAGTGGTAAAGGTATACCTGGAGGTTCGTCGCATTCCTCCTGAATTTCTTCTTGGTGTACGTCTTTTCTGGGACATTGTATAAGTGAGATTCCGTCATCCATTTTGTATGCCTCCTGTTAAAAAAGTGCGTCGATCTGACAATTCACATTAATCCCATTTATAAAAAAAGCAAGGGATTTTTTTTGCCTTTTTCACTTTTTTTTAAACAAATTTTTATCCGTCTTTTCGGTTAAAATTGTTGAGAAATTAAGAAAAAAATTTCGCTGTGGATACGTATCTTTAGATTTAAAAGAGCCTTTAGAAAATTTTCATGAAAATTCGGTTTAGACCCCCTCCGGGTGCACATGACTGTCGGCAGCCGGTCGGGGTCGGATGAGCTGATGCACATCGTCAACAATGAGATACAGAGACGGCACCAATACCAGCGTAATCATCGTCGCAAATAAAATCCCATATCCCAAAGAAAGCGCCATGGGAATCAAAAACCGGGCCTGGCGGGAAGTTTCGAAGATCATGGGCGACAAGCCGCCGAAAGTGGTCAGCGTGGTCAGAATAATCGGGCGAAACCGCTGAATGCCGGCTTGATGAACAGCCTGCCGACGGCTCATGCCGTCCTGCTCCCTGCGGTTGGCAAAATCGATCAGCACCAGAGAATCGTTGACCACCACGCCGGACAGCGCCACCACGCCGAACATGCTGAGCACGCTGAGGCTGAAACCCATGATCATATGTCCGATCACGGCGCCGACTATGCCGAAGGGTATGGCCGCCATAATGATCAGCGGCTGGATATAGCTGTTCAGTGGAACGGCGAGCATCGCGTAGATCACAATAAGCGCTACCAGAAGACCTTTCATCAGGCTCTGCATGCTTTCGCGCTGATCGGCCTGGCGCCCCTCAAAACTGAACGTCAGGCCCGGATACTTCTGCTGCAATGCAGACAGGGTGTCTGATTTTAGCGATCCGAGCACCTGGCCGGCTTTACTTCTGGGTTGCACGTCGGCTGCCACTGTTACGATCCGTCGGCCGTCGCGGCGGTTGATGTCCGTATAGGCCCGGCCCCGGTTTATGGAGACGGCCGAGCGCAAGGGAATTTCTTTTCCGGCCGGCGTTCGCAATATCATTTCTTCCAGGTTGTATTCGGAAACCCGTTCTTTTTTGGGCAGCCGGACCATTACCTTGACCTCGTTCCGTCCTCGCTGCTGCCGCAGGGCTTCGGCACCGTAATACGAATTCCTGACCTGTCTGGCCACTTCCTGGGATCTCAATCCGAGACTGCGGGCTTCGGGTTTGATTTGAAAATCCACCTGCTGTTTCCCGGGTGCGAAACCGTCGTCGATATCTTTGACACTGGGGAAAAACGCCAGAGCGTCTGCAACATCTTTAGCGGCCTGTTCCAAGAGGTGAATATCTTTGTGGCTGAGTTCTACGGTAATGGCGGCGCCCCGGCCGGGGCCGCCGGCATCGGATTCAAACAAAATCGATTCCAATCCCGGAATAACCCCTACCCGTTTACGCCAGAGTTCCGTCAGTTTCGCTGTGGACAACGGGCGCTTATCCGGCGGCGTCAGGTAAATCCGCACATCGGTCTGGTTGTCATTGATTCTGGCAAAAATGCCTTCCATCAGTGTTATCCCGCCGTTCTCATCAACCACTTGTTGTGCCGCGCTCACCAGCATTTGTTGTATTTTTTCGGTTTTCTGAAACGCCGTGCCAAAGGGCAGCGTTGCCGTTACTTTTGCATAATCGGACTCCACTTTGGGAAACAGTTCAAACCCTAGTCGTCCGCTTTTCACATAGCCGATCATTATCAGTAAAATCGCGATCCCAATGGACACCGTTACATATCGCCACCGCAGAACCAGATCCAGCAGCGGCCCGTAGCGCCGGTTTACCAGGCTGACAAAATTGTCGCTGAATCGCTTCTGCCGGACATGCAGCCAGCCTAACCATCCATTGCGCTGTGGTTTTTGATGGCCGACGTGGGCAGGGAGAATCAGAAAGCATTCGATCAGGGAAATGGCAAACACACAGATCACTACCACCGGAATCTGTTTGAAGACCTTACCCAGAATCCCCGGAACGAAAAACAAGGGGAGAAACGTCACCATATTGGTCAATACGCTGAACGTCACCGGCATGGCAATTTCACGGGTTCCGAAGATGGAGGCTTTCAGCCAGGGGATCCCGCGCTGGTGGTGATGATAGACATTTTCTCCGACGACGATGGCATCATCCACCACGATACCCAAGGTGACAATAAATGCGAACATGGAGACCATGTTGATGCTGACGTCTACCGCCGGCAAGAATAAAAGGGAACCCAGAAAAGAAATGGGAATACCCAGGGCCACCCAGAAAGCCAGCCGGACCTCGAGAAACAATGCCAGCAGAACAAAAACCAGTCCCAGCCCCATAAATCCGTTTTTAATCAACAACTGCATACGCTGCTTATAAATTTCCGACCGATCATAACGAAGAACGATGGAAAGGCCGTGGGGCAATTCCCGGTTGACCGCCGCCACCACGCGTTTGGTGGCATTGGACACCGAAACAGGGGTTTGATCGCCGACCCGGTAGACCTCAATGATGACCGCGGGTTTCCCGTTATATGTGGCGGCATGGTCGGTTTCCTCGAATCCGTCTTTGATATCGGCAATATCTTCGAGCAGAACCTGGGTTCCGTCGTTGGCCGTAATAATCGGGATCTTTCCGAATTCGTGTCCGTAGTCCTTGCGTTCTTTGACACGAACCAAGATATCGCCGCCGGGCGCTTTGACGGCACCGCCTGGAAGCTCGAGAGATGTTCTGCCGATCCGTTTGGCCACCTCACCGAGAGTGAGATTATACGTCCGGAGCGTCTTCTGGGGGATTTCAACACCGATCTCATAGTTTCTCACCCCTACCAGCTCCACCTGTGTGATATCCGGATCCTGGAGCAGGCGGTCCCGCACATGTTCCGCGTATTCACGCAGCACCGTCTCCCCCTGATCGCCGTAAAGCGCCAGCGATACGACAAAGCGCTTTCTGGAAACAATGGTGACCTGCGGTTCTTCGGCTTCTTCAGGAAATGAGGTGATCCGGTCGACTTCGCTTTTGATGTCCTGGGCCAGTCTTTGCAGATTTTCACCTTCAATCATTTCCACGGTAACCGTTCCGACCCCTTCTTTGGCCGATGCCCGGACTTCATTGACACCTTCCAGCCCCTGAACCGCCTCTTCGATGGCCAGAATGATACCCCGTTCCACTTCCTGGGGGCTGGCACCAGGATAGGGAACGGTAATTTGAACCTGATCCAGCTCAAAGTCGGGAAACACTTCCTTCTTGATGCGGTAGCCCGAAATGAGACCCCCCACTAAAAATACCAGCATGACCAGATTGGCCGTCACACTGTGACCGGCCATCCAGGCAATGGGTCCTTTTCTTTCAGAACCGTTTGTCGGCAATTGGTTCATGTTAAGATGTTTTGTCCTTTTCGGATGCCGTATCCGGGTTTTCCTTATCTGGCATCTCGGATTTCGAACCCGCCACCCGAATCGTCATGCCCGCCACCGGTGCTGCCAGATCGGATATGATCAGGCGCTCACCGGATTTAAGTTCGTTTTGCAGCAAAACGATGTCGGCGTCGCGCCAGATCGGGCTGACCTCCCGAATTTGCAACCTTTCATTCTCATCGACAATCCAGACATTTGAATCATCCCTTAGCGCGGGACGCGGAATTTGGAATACATTGTCCAGTTTGCGGCCCTGGATTTTTACCCGGACGTATTCTCCGATGAGGAGCGGTGGGCGATTTTGCTTGGGTTGGTTTAAGCCGAGAGGATCTTTGACTTCCACCAGAACGCGGGCCATGCGTCCTTCGGCGGACAAATCTCCCATCAGCCGTATCACCCGGCCTTGGCATTCATGGGTCTGGCTGTAAATAACAAGGCTTTTCGATCCGGATTCGCCAGCCTTGGCCGGGATTTGAATCCATTTCAAGCGGTCCACCGGTACGGAAACTTGAATGCGGTAGGCATCGGTTCCCACCAGTTCGGCCAGCGACTCCTGCGGTGTTACCTGGGAGCCCAAATCCACGGATGTGGAACGGACCATGGCATTGAACGGTGTCGTGATGCGGGTTCGCTCCAGTTCGAGCAAGGCCTTTTTCAGGTCGGCTTCGGCGGCTTTCAGATCTGCCCGGGCTTTATCCAGATGGGGTTTGCGAAGGGCCAGCTCCAGCTCCATATCCTTTGCCGGCCGGGAACCGTTTAACAGCTCCCATTCACGTTTGGCCACAGTTTGATGGCCCAATTCCAGTTTCAGAGCATACTCGGCATCGGTCACGGCGCGTTTTTTCTGGGACAGGTTCAATTGGTAATCTTCAGGCTCGATCTGGAGTATTTTCATGTCCTTTTTCAACAGGCCCCCTTCGGTGAATTCGGGATGAACTTCGATAATTTCACCGGACACCTGGGACTTTAAAACGATTTCGCGGTCCGGAACGACGGTTCCCATGGCAGATATGGTCACCTGGTAGCTGGAAGGTCGAACCGTCTCGATCCGAACCACCTGAACCTGCTTGGCCGGCGGCCGCTTTTTGGTTTTCGGCGCACTATTTTTTAAATAGGACGCGGCACCGATGCCGGCGCTTAAGATGGCCAGCGATATAAAGCCCCTCAGGACGATTCCCCGTCTTTTGAAAATCTTCGGCGTTTTATCGGACAACATATTGTGATGGTTTTTTTCGCTCATTTTATTCCCGATAGTTTTCTAAATTAAGGCGTCAGCGATTCCGTCCAAGTTCCGCCCAGCGCGCGATAAAGATTGATCCGCGTAATGAGCAGATTTGTTTTCTGCTGGATCAGATCCCTTTCCAGTCTCTGAAATGTCAGCAACTGGGTCAGCACCGGCAAATAGTCAGTGAGCCCGTTGCGATATCGATTGCCTGCTTCAACAAGGGCTTTTTGGGCGGTGTCCGCTTCTGTTTCGAGTCCTTTAATGTGTTCGCGCTGCTTGGATTCGCTGATCAGCGCATCTTCAACTTCCTTGACGGCCGTTAACACCGTTTGCCGGTAGGCGGCCAGATTTTCATCCGCCACCGCCCTGGTGAGGTCCACCTCTGCCGCCCGTCTGCTGCCGTCGAATATCGGCGCGGTTAAATTGCCTGCCAGGCTGATCAGCCAGTTGTCGAAAAGGACATCCATATCCGAGTCGCCGTAACGGGCCTGGGCGGTCAGGCTGATTGCCGGCAGACGGTTGGCCTGCGCCGCCGACACCTGCCAGTCCGCTGCCTTTAAACGCATTCCGGCTGCCCGCAAATCCGGTCTGGCTGACAGAAGGTCCGCCGGTAGTCCGGTGGCCGGAAGTTCGGTGGGCATTGGCAAATCTTCCCGGGTGATGGATAGAAACGTCAACGGCGGCTTTCCCAGCAGAACCGCCAATTCGTGTCTCAACAGCTGCTCTTGGGCCTCCACCAGGGGGATTTCAGCCCTGACGCTCTCAACGATTTGTTTTTGCTGATAAACATCCAGGACCGATACCATTGCGTTCCGAAACCTCAGTTCAGTCAGCTCCAAATACAGCAAATTGTTCTTAAGCTGACGTTGAAGAAGTTGTTTCTGCAATTTCTGAGAAATAATGCTGATCCAGCGATTGGCCACCTCTGCCGCCAACGTCATAGCAGCGGCATTTACATCTTCCCGCACAGCGGATGTTTCCAGCAGCGCGGATTCGTGCTCGGAACGGATACGCCCCCAGAGGTCCAGTTCATAACTGCTGACAATCCCTAAAGAATAATTGTCACCGAATTCGGTGATGGCGGAACCGTTTTGGGTTCGCTCGCGCGCGTAAGACGCTCCGGCCGTACCCGTTAGATCCGGATAAAGAGCCGCGCCGACCTGAACGGCCAGGGCCCGGGCCTGATTGAGCCGCGACCAGGCCTCCCTTAAGGTAAAGTTGCCGGAAATCGCCCTTTCGATCAGTGTGTCCAGCTCGGCATCATTAAATTCTTCCCACCATCGGTTGATGGGTTCGGATTTCTCCGAATATAATGAAAATGTCTTCGGCAATTCACCGGCCGGAGATACCCGCGCTTTGGGTTTAAACGGCATGCAGGACACTATAATCATCAACGTGCCGGCCAAACATGTGACTGTTTTGGCGAAATATTTCATAAGTTGTTATTTGGTTTTCCGCGTTAATGTGAAGGGACGATAAAATAAAACATATTGGCACAAACTTCAATAGTTGAATATCTCAAGTTTCGTGTCCTTAATTTTGTCTATCGGACGAAAATAGTTGTTTATTAAGGTAAATATGCGCGAGTGATCGAGATCGTTCCGCATAGATTTAATGATGCATAAGATATCGAAAAAATAAAGAATTTCTGAGTTAATCCCAAAACAGCCGTGGAGATCTGTTTTTGAATTAAACTGGAAAAAATATGGAATTTGAGGATTATTCAGCGTTTGGCACTATATTCGCCAGCAGGTAACCACAGACCGCAAAAATGATCCTATAGAGGTTGGAAAAATACGGGAAACGGGGAACAATTCTTTTTCTTGCCCGAGCCTATCAGTGATAAGTTCAGGCAAGTTCATTTTTGATACCCCACAAGGTGTGCCGGGGATTTCGTTAACCATAAGACGGGGTAGTTTCCGTTCTTCTTGCAGATAAAAGATCTTGATAGGAATTTGTGATCCTTTTTGAGAATACGCCTGCCAGTCGCTTTAAAATTTGGATGCCCGCATGCGGATAAAGGTTGAAAATTTTATCCAACGCTTCTCTTTTGATCTCTATCACTTTTGAATCCGTTGCACAAATGACCGAAGCAGTGTAATGCCCAGATTCAACCATGCACGACCATCCGAATATATCGCCCAGATCCGACAGGGTATACGTTATGCTGCCGCCATTTGTTATTTTCAGTTTAACCGTTCCTTCCACCAGAATATAAAGACGGTCGGCTTCTTCATCCTTTTCAAATATGACCGCTCCTTCAGCATAGGGCTTTTCGGAACAAATATTGGCCATCGCGTTCATTACCTCATGGTCGATACCCTTAAAAAGATCTATTTCTTTAATAATCATATCGCTCCCCCTTTCATGAAGAACTTTAATTGTTAAGAACCTTAACGGTTTTCAGGGCGAATCATGAAACGATAAAAATGTTAATCAAGTATGCGCCGGTCTTCATCAACGATGTTCTTATCGCTAAAAAGAATTTTTCCGGAGAGCATCTGAACACGGTGGAACGTATCTGTTACAAATTTTTTTGCCAGATTGAATTTACCATCGGATTCTCTTGAATTTTCCAACAACAACACAGCCATTAGGATTTCAACGGCCATATCGACCAATCCTCTGGCATGATATTCCGTATACATACTATCATTGCGCGCTTTTACATGACTCACCGCTTGTTTTAATAATTTTTCACACTCGTTTATCTTTTCAAGGTGCGGGTTAAACGACTCAGGGAATCGGATGCTCATCTTCTTGTTCAATAATGTAAAGAAAAGGCCCGAAGTTATTCCGCCGATTGCGGCAATGACTTGAAGCTGGGAGGTTCCTTCGTATATGGTCGTTATCCGGGCATCTCGATAGAGACGTTCTACTTCATGGTCTTTCATATATCCGGCACCGCCAAAGATTTGAATGGCTTCATAAGTGACTTCGTTGCACATTTCCGAAGCGTAATATTTGGCCATGGGGGTGAGCAGACCGGCCAGACGGGTTAAGTCCTTGATTTTGGAGGCGGTTTCTATATCATCTGTCCCATAATGCTTATAAGCATACTGCAGATCAACAATGATCGATGATTCATATAGGAGACTGCGGGCCGCTTCAATCCGGACCCGCATATGGGTTAACATTTCGAGTATCGGTGGAAATTCGATGATGCTTTTCCCGAATTGTGTGCGCTGTTTTGCATATTTAAGGGCATAAAGATATGCTCCCTGAGCGATGCCGATGCTTTGTGCGCTGACTCCAATCCGGGCGCCGTTCATCAGGGGCACGAAATAACTTGTCAATCCTCTTTTGCGTTCGCCAATCAGAAGTGCCCGGCAGTTTTTAAATTGCAGCTCACATGTGGGAGAACCGCGAATGCCAAGTTTATCTTCGAGGCGGCGAACGACGAGATTCTCGTCTTTTTCATATAAGAAAAGACTCAAGCCCCGACCTCCGCGTATGTTCTCCTCCGAACGGGCAAAAACAAGCAGAATATCACCGCATCCGTTTGAAATAAAATGTTTTACGCCGTTTAGAAACCAGCCTCCTTTACCTTCGTCGTAGGTTGCCCGAAGTCGAATCGCTTGCAAGTCCGATCCGGCCTCGGGTTCCGTCAGCACCATTGCACCGGAGAACCGACCCGAGGCCATTTTGGGAAGGTATTGCTCCTTGATTTCGGGGCTTGCAAATTCGTTGATCGTTTCGGCGATTTCCTGCAGGCCGAATAGGTTCATGAAACTTGCATCTGCCCGCGATACGATTTCAACAGCCATCATGTAAACGGTTAACGGAAAATTCAAGCCTCCGTATTTTCGAGGCAGGGTAAAGCCGAACAGATCGGCTTGGGCAAAGCGTTTGAGAGCTTCCTGGGTGCCCGGAGCATAGCTTACGATATTGTTTTCAAGTGTACACCCGCGACGATCCGTATCGGTCGCCGAGGGCGCCAGAATTTCAGATGACAGTTGGCCAACCAGGGACAGCACCCTTTGGCAGTTGTCCAGCGCATCTTCGAAGTCTTCCGGTGCAAACGGGTATGTCTGGCTTTCCGTGTACCCTTTTTCCCTTAACTCGAAAATGTCTTTGAGACGGGTATCGCTGAGATAAAATTGGATGTCCTCATTGTCGGTAAAATAATTCTCCACTTCTAATCCTTATTTTTATAGGCTTTTATTATTTTGGGAATAACCTGATTCAGATCGCCGATTATTCCGTATTGGGCAATGGAAAATATCGGCGCATGGGGATCTGTGTTTATTGCGACGATTCTGTTGGACTCCTGAATACCGGCCCGATGCTGTATGGCCCCCGATATGCCGCAGGCGAGGTACAGATTCGGGCGGACGGTAGTTCCTGTCTGACCGACCTGATGTTCACGGCCGATATATCCGGCATCAACGGCGGCGCGTGAGGCGCCCACCTGTCCGTTCAGCACGCCGGCAAGCTCATGAATAATTCCAAAATTCTCTTTCGATCCCACCCCCATACCGCCGGAAACAATAATTTTAGCAGACTTCAGGTTAACTCTTTTTTCAGCCTTAACGTGTTCGACAATTTTAAGTATCATGTCTTGTTCCGTAAGGACCGGATTCAACTGAACGACTTGTCCCCTCCGGGAAGAATCCGCAGCATGCTTTTTGAAAACACCTTCGCGAACAGTGGCCATTTGCGGTCTGGTTTCAGGCGTCACGATGGTGGCAATAACATTGCCGCCAAAAGCCGGACGAATCTGCAAAAGAATTTCATTCCATGTCTTCTTCCCGAATTTGTATTCTCCGATTTGGAGATCCGTGCAGTCCGCCGTCAGACCGGTTCTCAAATGAGATGCGATTCTAGGTGCCAGGTCTCTTCCGGTACTGGTTGCACCGATAAGCAGAATGCCCGGTCGAAATTTTTTTATAAGATCCACCGCAATGCGAGCGTAAGGCAAGGTCAGATAACGGGCCAATTGCGAGTCGTCGGCCACATAAACCTTGTCGGCGCCATAGGCAATGAGTTCATGGGCCGCATCTGAAATTTTGTGCCCGATAATAAAACATGCCAGTTCGGAACCCAATCGGTCTGCCAGTTCCCTTCCTTTCCCGAGAAGCTCAAAACCGATATCCGCGACGGCTCCTGAATCGTTTTCTATAAATACCCAAACACCGTTTCCCATAATTTTTCTTTTCAAATGATATGATCATCGACCAATTCATTAATCAGGTTTTTCATTCCCTGATCGGTAGGATCAAAAAATTTGGGGTTGCGAGATATTAACTTGACATTTTCCACATTTTTTATCCAGGTTTCGGATCCTGCAAAACCGCAAATTTCAGCGGAACAGCCAATTTCTTCAAGGCCCCAAACCGGTATTATAAGTCCTTTTTTTGAAAGCTTTTCCTGTTCTCGATTACTTTTTGCGCTGGTTTTGGTCTTGGCCTTTTTCCAAAACATCAAATGTTTTATTGACGGCGGTCGGGGACGATCCGCCGTGTTGGTGACGGTGACGAGAAGCGGAAGTGTGCCGCGGATTCGTTCATATCCATTTTCAACCGCCCGCCGGATGATGATGTCTTTTTCATTTAAATATTCTATGGCTTCCGCAAAGGTTACCTGAGGTATATCGAGTTTTTCGGCGATCTGAGGGCCTACTTGGGCCGTATCGCCGTCGATGGCCTGCCTTCCGCAGAATATGAGATCGAATTCACCGTATTTTCTAATGGCCCACTCCAGCAGGCTGGATGTGGCCAAGGTATCGGCGCCTGCGAATTTTTTGTCGGTCAAAAGGATGGCATGATCGGCACCCCGGCTTAAAGCCTCCTTAAGCACTTCGATGGCCATCGGCGGTCCCATAGACATCGCCGTGATTTCCCCGCTGTGCTTTTCTTTGATTCCGATGGCCATCTCCAAAGCAAATAGGTCATCCGGGTTGACAATGGCCGGCAAAGCCTGTCGATTTACGGTTCCATCTTCCCGCAGTGCATTTAAGGTTACATTACGAGTGTCCGGGACCTGCTTCATTAAACAAACCATGCGGTATGACATAAATATCTCCCCATCCGAAAACAATCTTTAACGTCCGATGGGTATAGGGTGTATTTGCATTTTAATACCCTAACGGGCGGTGTTTCTTTTCGACTTTGCAAAAATATGGTTGAACCTAAGCTGAGCGTTTCGAATTTTTGAAATGGTGCTTTTAACAAAATTATTAAGGTATTCTGACATTTCGAATTTCAATAATTTGAAACCCTGCGGGATTTCCAATTTCACCGCATCTACTGCGTCAGATGCCGTTCCGCAT
>JAJDND010000152.1 GCA_022340885.1 Desulfobacterales bacterium
CATGACATCAAGTAAATTAACTTTTTTATCTTGTCATGGTTGTGTTAAAGTGTTAAGTAAATAAACTTAACATATGTTAAATTTTTAACAAAGGAGTGTTAAATGTTTGAACAGGAGCTCAACCTGTACTGGAAAACGGTGGTAGATACCATTCAGGACGGCGTGATGATTGTCGATACGGGCGGCACCATTATCTCGGTCAACCGGGCATTTGAGATTATGATGGGTTACACGCGCGACGAAATCGTCGGCCGCTCATGCACAACTCTGAACTGCAATACCTGTGAACTGGCTCGCGAAAAAGATGATTGCAACTGGTGCAGCTTATTTAGAACCGGTGATCTCAAACAAAAACGGTGTGTATTCATGCGCAAAGATGGAACCTATGTGCATGCGCTTAAAAATGCCTCCGTGCTGCTTGATGCCGAAGGCAACGTCATGGGGGCGGTAGAAACCATGACGGATATAACCGAACTGATTGAAAAAGACACCCAGATCGAAGCATTCCGCCGGGAGTTGCGCTCCGAGGATGGATTTCACGGCATTCTGGGAAGCTCGGCCTTGATGCAGCGGGCTTTCGATCTGATTACCAATGCCGCCCAGTCCGATGCACCGGTAATTATCTTTGGAGAAAGCGGCACCGGCAAAGAACTGGCGGCCCGGGCCATTCATGAAACCGGCCTGCGCAGGCAAAAACCTTATGTAAAGGTCAACTGTGCATCCCTTACCGAATCCCTGCTGGAAAGTGAACTCTTCGGACATGTAAAAGGCGCCTTTACCGGTGCGTACCGCAGCCGTGAGGGCCGATTTGAAGCCGCCCAGGGCGGCTGCATCTTTCTGGATGAAATCGGAGACCTGCCGCTGGCCACCCAGGTCAAACTGCTGCGGGTGCTGGAGGAGAAAGTTATCGAGCGCGTCGGTGACAACAGGCCCATCCGCATCAATGTGCGCATCATAACGGCCACCAACAGGAACTTAAAGAAATTGGTTCAGCAGGGCGCTTTCAGGGAGGATTTGTTTTATCGGATTAACGTCATTCCAATTTTTGTGCCGCCGCTGCGGGAGCGCGTGGGAGACATCCCGCTGCTGGCCGAGTCTTTTTTCCGCCGAAATCAACTCAAGAGTCAGAAAAAAATTCGAGGCATCTCCAATGCTGCCATGGAACAGCTGCTGGCCTATCCCTGGCCCGGAAACGTGAGAGAGCTTAAAAGCGCTTTCGAGTATGCCTTTGTTACCTGCCAGGAAAAAATGATTCAACCCTATCATTTCCCGCCGGCTGTCCATCAGACGCAGCCTTTGGCCATGAATAATAAACCGGGCCCTTTGAACCGCAAGGAAATTCAAAAGAACGAGCTGATCGAAGCCCTGCAAAGTGCCGGTGGCAACCAGTCGCGGGCAGCGGATATCTTGGGAATCTCACGGGTCACGGTTTGGAATCGCATGAAAAAATATGGCATTACCGCGCATAAAATAATCAATCGCTAATTTGTGGCATCAAAATTGCTTTTGTTTCCTGTTAAAAAAAATTCTGATTGTAATTCAAAAATAATTCAGGAGGGTGTTATGCCAATATACGAATATGAATGCGCCTGCTGCGGGCAATGCTTTGAACAGCTCGTCTTTTCCGATGATGAAAAAAAGATCAATTGTCCGCAATGCGGCAAAAGCGAGGTTCGCAAGCTGGTCAGCTGTGCCGGATTTTTGGGAGATTCATCGTCACTTAAATGCGGATCCGGTTCGTCATCAGGTTTTTCCTGAGCCGGCTGACGTTGTTGCAGCGGTTCGCTGCAAAAAATACATCAGAATCCATTGGAGATTGATATATGGGAAAAGCAATCATTGAATTGAGTGACAAAGAGGTTATCCGTCTGGAAGCCATTCTTCTGGATACCGATCAAGCCGACGCATTGAGTTTTTTGAAGGAGGTCATCAAACCGAAGCTGAGAGCGAGGCAAATGGCACCTCTGGATAGGAACAAATCCACCGGTATTATGACCTGATTTTAGCAGGATGGTTTAGATTGATTGTTACCGGAGGTGTAAATTTTGGATAAATTAAAAGGAGGTAACGAAAAATGAGCGACAGCACTGAAAAAGCCGCATTTATTTGCGTGAAAGACACCCTGGATGGTGCCTATCCATCTCTGGTTCTGGCAATTAATGCCGCCCGCCAGGGCATGGAAAGCAAAATATTTTATTCTTTTGCAGGTTTGAACCTGGTTCTGGAAGGCGGCGCTGCGCGCGCCAAATATTTCCCTGCCGGCGTGATGGGGGCGATACCAGGGATGACATCGCTTGCCACCGGCATGATGAAGAAAAAAATCGAGGACGCCAATATTCCCAGCCTGGCCGACCTGCAGGAAATGGCGCAAATCGAAGGCGTGGAGTTAGTCGCCTGCAAGATGACTGTTGACATGATGGATCTTGATGAAAAAAAACTGATCGAGGATGTCGTCGTCTGGACGGCGGAAGAATTTACCAAGTATGCCAAGGAATGCAAATTGTGTCTATTTACCTAAACCCGCAGGCTATCCAGCAGACTAGTTATTTGGGCGTCTGTATCAGCGAAAGGTTCAGCGGTTAGGCATCAGAATAAATCAGGACTGAGTGCTGAGGACTGAGGACTTAGTAAAAAAATCTAGCCGCCGCCTGGCGCAGGGTGTGAGCGGCGAGGAGGACCAGCAGATCACCCACCGGCCCGTTATAAAGCAGGGTGACACTTTACAGTAAAACCGACCAGATGATGACTTCGGATTTTACCACCATGGCGCTGAAAGCTTGCGGGGTAAAGATAAAAATAACCAGGTTTATCGCGCAGACAGCAACGGCTCCCCATACTGCCCATCTGCGCATATTCCATATACCGATTCAGCAAACAACCAGGGGCGACATCCCCGGCAGGTATTTGGCACCCAAAAAACTCAGCAGGTTCCCCGAAATAATCGGCTCATAGGCCAGCCAGATTAACCCTTTAAATATGCACAACCAGCCCATTGCCCAGATTTGCTACGGAAATTCGACACTCTTTATTTGAAACATGTATTTTCACCTAAGTTTGGTTTATGGCGAACCCCAACTCCGAAAACGTGCCAAAATTCGTTCTGATTCCTTGGATATCACAAACTGGCCTTGACCGTGGTTATTCTCAATTAATCGCAAGTTGGGTGATATTTGGTTTTAGCCCTATGATATCACCACCTGCCGGAACTCTCGATAGTGATTGACTAAATCCCATCTATTTGTTTAATAATATTAGATACGCCATTCCATCGGACCTGATGCGGTTCTCTTGTTGCTGAATGAAATCCTGCTGCTCATCTGACACTGCGTTTCTTCAAAGAATCCACCTTCTGAGTTCCTTGGTTTAAAACCTTAAAAATGGGGGTGCTGCAATGGCAGAAGAAGGTTTTAAGCGTAAACTCACCGCAATTCTCAGTGCCGACGTCATCGGATACAGCCGACTCATGAGAGATAATGAAGAGGCCACTGTCCGCGATTTAGCTGCCCACCGTGTTTTAATTTCCGATATTATTCAACAACATCATGGTCGAGTCGTAGATTCTCCCGGTGACAATATATTGGCTGAGTTTGCCAGCGTTGTGGATGCGGTAAACGGTGCCATTAAAATCCAAAAGGAAATCAAGAAGAGCAACGCGGGTATACCTGAAGACCGCCACATGGAGTTTCGAATTGGCGTCAATCTCGGCGATGTGATTGAGGAAGAAGAGCGGATTTATGGGGATGGGGTGAATATAGCTGCGCGTGTGGAGGGACTGGCGGCTGGTGGTGGAATTGCTATCTCTGGAACTGTATATGAGCATATTAAAGAAAAGCTATCATTGGGATACCATTATTTAGGTGAGCAAGATGTAAAGAATATTTCCGAACCGATTCGAGTCTATAGATTATTAACCGAGCGCGCCGATGCCGGTAAGATGATCGGTGAGAAGAAGCCTAAATCAAAGAAATTAAGATGGGCAGCTTCTGGAGTCATCGCTTTAATTGCCCTGGTGGTTGCTGCTTTTGCAATCTGGAATTATTATTTCCGCCCGTCGTTTGAACCTGCCTCTGAAGAAAAGATGGTCTTTCCTCTCCCTGAAAAACCTTCAATTGCAGTACTGCCCTTTGATAATATGAGTGGTGACCCCGAACAGGAATATTTATGCGATGGAATTACCGAAAATATCATCACGGCCCTTTCCAAGGTTCGTAATATTTTTGTAATTGCCCGGGACTCAACATTTACCTACAAGGGCAAACCTGTGAAGATTCAGCAAGTCGCAGAGGAATTGGGAGTTCAGCATGTTCTTGAGGGCAGTGTTCAAAAGACAAAGGGCCAGGTGCGTATTACAGCCCAACTTATTGACGCCTTAACGGGTAAGCACCTGTGGGCGGAGCGTTACGATCGGGAGCTGAATGATATATTTGCTATACAGGATGAAATCACTAAAAAGGTCATTACGGCCCTTCAGGTGGAACTGACCGAGGGTGAGCATGCAAGAATTACAGAGAGGGGAACAAAAAATCTTGATGCCTATTTAAAACTTCTGCAAGCATGGAAACACACTCAAGCAATCAACAAAGAGGATTTAGCTCTAGCACGGCAATTTACAAAGGAAGCACTATCAATCGACTCTGAATACGCTTTGGCATATTCCACTCTTGCTGCCGTAAATGTATTGGAGGTGTACATTGGAGCAAGCAATTCACCAGAGGAATCTTTGAATCGAGCTGAAGAGCTCGCTAAAAAAGCCCTTACCTTGGATGACACACTTATCCATGCCCATAGCATGCTGAGTCTCGTCTATATTTTTAAAAGGAAATATGACAAGGCACTCACAGTGGCAGAACAGGCCGTAACACTTGGGCCCAATGACGATTATGCTTATTTCATGTTGGGAACCGCGCTGATGCATTCCGAACGATTTGAAGAAGCAATACCAAACTTCAAGAAGTCGCTTCGCCTCCGGCCCCATCCATTAATTCAATGTCTGAACAATCTTGCTACAAGTTATCGCTTCTTGGGACGATACGACGAAGCGATCGCAACTTACAGTAAATTGCTTAAACTCCAACCAGATCACCTAACAGCCCACCTGAATCTCGCGGCAACATACGTATTTGCTGGCCGCGAAGAGGACGCACATAGAGAGGCCGAAGATGTTATGAGAATTGACCCCAAGTTCTCACTTGATCGCTATGCAAAGAGGATACCTTACAGAAAGGAGCTGGTTGCTCAACTTGCCAAAGCTTGGCGCAAGGCAGGTCTCCCAGAACATCCATCCCTAAAACTGCCTGATAAACCCTCCATTGCCGTGCTGCCTTTTGATAATTTGAGCAAAGACCCAGAACAGGAATATTTTGCAGACGGTATGATTGATGATTTGATAACCGACCTCTCAAAAATCTCCGGCTTGTTTGTCATCGCACGCAATTCAACATTCCAATACAAAGGTAAGGCAGTTGATGTTAAAGAAGTTAGCCGTGAGTTGGGTATCCGATATGTGTTGGAAGGCAGTGTGCGCAAAGC
>JAJDND010000153.1 GCA_022340885.1 Desulfobacterales bacterium
GGAACGGGACCGCCTAAAACCAAGCACAAGAGCAAGGCGACGAGAACAGCGCGGCGGAAGCGGTTTTCGCTCTCAGCCTCCTTGGTCCACGGCATGATCATTTCACGATAAGGAACGGAGGAAATCTCTCGCTCGATGACGAACTCTTCCTTGCGCCTTTCTTCACGGTCGTATGCATCGCGAACTTCTTCGTATAGCATGTCGAGCTCGTCGAGGCATTGGTCGATCTGCGCCTGAAGAGATGCCTGTTTTTCAAGAATCCCGCGAATCTCCTCATCAAAGCAGGCAACACGACCTCGCACAAGTTTTAAGTGTCCGGAGACATCCCTGATCCCTGGAATCCCTTCCCAAAAGAGATCATCCGCTTTCAGTTCCCCCAGCTTGTCGAGCGCATTGCAAACGTCACTCAAAGCATCGAACCGCTGTCTATCATCAGAAAACGTTTTGAGCTCTGCCTCTACAGCGCGCAACTCTTCTTCGAGCTCCCCGCGTTTTTGGTGTGTTTGCTCGATTTGGGCGTTCAGCGGCGCCAATTCTTCTTCTAACATGGATGTATTCACGGCGTCCCCACTATGTTTTCACGGCCTTCTGAATAACGGCAAGGGAAATTCTTTCGTATCCGGAAGCCGTGCAGGTTGACATTATTTTTTTAAGCACTTTGAACGGAATCGTTTTATCCGCAAGAATCGTGACCTCCTTGCTTTCGGCAACCGTCTTGGTGCTGATCCCGATGACATTGCGTTCAAGCTGCTTGAGTCGTGCTGCTATTACACCAACCGTACTGATCCTGTCCTGAAGAAGTGCAGGAGTGCTGATCACGGCTTCGCCCTGAACCATTACCATTTCGGGACTGACCATGATCACCACGGTTTCTTTTGGCTTGGTTTCGACAATAGACTCGGGCAGCTTGATCTGCTTGGGCGTATCCAGAACAGTACCGCTGCCTGAATGAAAAAGCAGAAAGAACACCAAAATAGTAAAAACATCCATCAACGGCGTCAGCATCAGACCTGTAACCTTCCTTTTGCTGCGTCCCATCCGTCTCATACGTCTGCTGTTTCTCATGGTGCGTCTCCTATGGATATAGCCGGAAAAAGAACTGTTTTCTCAACATTTGTGCCCCCTTCTGCAGGGACTTCGGCGCCGCGTACCGCATCCATGATTTGGATCAGATAGTCGTATTCGATATCCGGTTCCATCAAAATCGTCGCGTCTTCCTTCTCCGGGTACCGGGCCTTCAGACGCTTGAGCATTTTAGACAGCATCTCCATATCGTATCGACCATCTTTTTTGGGAAATGCGGCCTCCACGGACATCCCGTTGGCAATCTCAAGCCCTGCCTTACGGACAATCACCTCAATGGCGAAATTCGGCTTTTTCACAGCCGATCCGCCCGCGCTGGTCGGAATCGACAACTCCATAATCGCCACGCGCGAAAAAACGGCACCGATGAGTAGAAAAGGCACGAGCACCACCATCAGGTTCAAGAATGTCGAGACATCCAGTTCCGGTGCTTCTTCCCCTCTTCTTTTTCTATATTTTCGTCTGGTCATGATTCGTTCCTATCGAATTGGCGCTTGGTAAAATTAGAGATAGTATTCAGCGCCTTGACAGATGCCATCTCCAGGCTGTCCACGATATGGCCCGTGGTCGACGTCAGCTTGGCATGGAAAAGCAACAGCGGAATGGCCGACATCAGCCCAAAGGCCGTGGTGTTCATGGCCACCGAAATACTGGCGGACAGCAAATCAGCTTTTTCGGCCGGGTTTGCATTGGCAACCGCGGTGAAGGCCTCGATCAGGCCCATGATGGTGCCGAGCAGCCCCAGCAGGGTGGCG
This sequence comes from Desulfobacterales bacterium, assembly GCA_022340885.1. GTDB lineage: Bacteria > Desulfobacterota > Desulfobacteria > Desulfobacterales > UBA11574 > UBA11574. Next base: position 1,839 of record JAJDND010000153.1, read on the forward strand.
ATATTCGAAAGCAAAGCCACATACGGTGTGCGCTTTTCCAGTTGAGGAATGATCTCCATCATGCTCTCCTCCATGGCGATCTCGATGTCTTCACGACGCCGGACCGCACCCTGGCGAGCCAATCCCATTCCCAGCATTTGGGCCATACTGGATTTGCTCTTGTTGATCATTTGTCGAGCCTTGTCGAAGTCTCCCTTGACCAACACGGGCTGCAGCAGGTTCCACATTTTGTCGTTGGCGCTCTGAACGCGGCTCAACTGAACCCAGCGCTCAAACACAATGGCCATGCCGACGGCAAAAACAAGCATAATGGGGTACATAAACAGCCCGCCCTTTTGAAAAAAGGCCACTATTGAATAAAATCCCATTTGTTTCCCTCCTTTCTTATACTTAAACTGACTTAAAAACCTTTTGTCTCTCACAGAGCTCACAGAGTTCACGGAGATTAAATTTTTATTGTTTCCGGCAGAGCCGGAAAAAAACGATTTTGTCCTTCCCTGCCCGCCCCGTAGCTCCGGAAGATGGTACCGGGGTGCTCTCTGTGTGCTCTGCGAGAGGCTTAGTTATTTTTGAAACGCTCAGTATAGGTACTCCATAAATAAATGGCGCTATTTCGCTGTTCTTATTTTATAGAATTCGAGCTGACGCTTGAAAACATCCCTGTCGACCGGCACATCGCCCGCATTCAACATCGTGTCCAAACTGGTCCCCGCACCGATGTCCGAGCTTCTCCAGGGAACGATATAAAGAGACTTCGGGGCTTCGTCGTTACCGACAATGGACATACCGGACAGCTCCTTAGCATTAGATTGCTTCTCCTTATTCACATCCTTTGCATCCTGAGCCAAGGCCATCACAGCCGAGAACAGGATCACAAACAAACAAAGAACCAATTTGCGATACATCGTCATCTCTCCTTAATTGCGTCCAAGTCGAACACGCAAATCCGCGATCCACGCTTTGACCTTCTTGTTATCCGGTTCGGCCTTGCTGTAAATTTCGTAATGCTTGAGCGCACAAGCCGGATCGTTCAGATATAAATCGCAGAGAATCCCGAGGTTTCTATGCAGCGGATAATAATCCGGAAAGACTGCAATCGCCTTCTCATAGATCTCCCGGGCCTCGGCAAATCGTCCGGTTTTGCGATACAACAAACCGTATTCATTACATACCACCGGATGATCGGGAAACAGTGCCAGCGCGGTTTTAAGATACTTCTCGGCCTGATCGAGTTTATGGATGTTTTGATAGGCAATCGCAATATCGATATAGGGCGCTGTGACGCCCGGTGACTGCTCGATGATCTTTCTTAAAAGGTCTATGGCCTTGTCATATTTTTGCTCTTTCAGCATGGCAACGGCGTGATCGAAGTCCCTGCGCGACGCCTCATCCATTTTGGGAAATTCCGTGATGATAAAGCCCTCCTGCCCGTTTTCGAGTCGAGTTACGGAGGGCCCCTTGGGTATGGAGGGTTCCTTAACAACCTTGTTCGGCTTGACTTCCTGAACAACCTTGTTCGGCTTGACCTTTCCATTGGATGCACACCCTACAAGAATCGAGAACACCATTGCCGGAACCACGAATCCGATGTAAATTCGTATTCTTAACCTTCGCAACATCTTGATATGTATGCCCTGCATTCGTTATCTCCTCATCTCTCGATCCGCTCTTATTCGGACCCACCCCATACTACCGCGGACCGGCACGGAAACTCGCCCTTACCGTTGGGTTTCCTTTCCTGCTCCGCTCATGTAATCGGTTTGTGCAGCCGTTTCAGTTACTGTCTCGGTCTCTGCAACAGATTCAGACGCTTCGACCTTTGCAGGTGTCGCAGGTTCGACTTTCGTCACAGAGCCAGGTTGTTCCGCCTGCTCGGATGCCGGGGCTTCGGATTGCGCAGCCGGCCCGGGTTTTTCGACCTGTGCAGGCGTCGCAGGTTTGGACTCCGTCACAGACCCGGGTTTTTCGGCCTGTGCAGGCGTCGCAGGTTCGACTTTCGTCACAGCATCGGGCTGTTCAACCTGCGCAGACGTCGGAAGTTTGGACTTCGGCGGTACGGCCAACACCGGCCGTTTAATCTCATACATATAAGTTTCCAGGGAACTGACGATGCCGGTGGTCTCTTCCGGCTTGTCATAGCGAGCCGGTACGAGTTTGGCCAATTTTTGCAGACTCTTTTCGACCCATTCATTATAGACGCCCTTGGTGACCAGAGCGAGATTGCTTTGATGGACCTTGATGGCCTTCTCCTCGAAGGGATAGGCCTGATCTTCGAGGGCCAGTTCGTACTGTTCAAGCTCCAAGGGATACAAACCTCGAGGTATTTTAAGTTTTTTCCCGGCAACGATGAAATTTGATTTATTTAAATTGTTTGCGCGGGCAATCCTGCTTACATCGCAGTCGGATCGTTTAGCAATTGCGGAAAGGGTATCGCCAGGTTTTACCTTGTAGTAATCAAAGGTTAGCACAGGACGTTCCGACTTCATCAGGGCCTTGCTGAAGTGTGCGTATATCTCGGCCAGATAGAATGTGGCCGCCGCGGTAAGCTCCCCGGACTCGTAGTCCAAGAGGCTGTTGAAACGATCGATTGCTTTTTTCATCAGACCCTTCTTTTTTTGCAAATTGACCTTTAACGGCTGAACCAGCTTGACCGCCAAAAACGTTTCATATGTGTTTTCAGCCAGCACCAGGGCTGCATTTCCAGCCAGATAGCGTGTCCTTGGAGTGCGGGCGCTGCCTGCGGAGGCGTCGATGGCCACGATCTGCTCAAGTTCCTTCAAATAGGATTTTCGATCGCCTTGCGTCTTCAGGGTCTCGGCGATTTTGTTACGGGTTTCCAGGTTAATATCCACCGGTTGTGGAAAATTATCTACATAACGCCGATAAACCGCCAGTGCACGGCCGCTGCCACCGGACTTTTCGTGCAATTCCGCTGCAATCAGAAGCGCTTCCCGTCTGATTTCATTGTCTTTGGATTCTTTTTCGATGCGCTCATATTCATCAGCCGCCAGGGAAAGCTGATTGTTTTCCTTGTAAACATAGGCGATCTTCTTGGTCACCTCGGGCTGCAACGGGTGCCCGGGGAAATTCTTTCGGAATCCCGCCAATACCTTGGCGGCCTGGCCCCAGTCCTTGAGCTTGATCAGGGCTGCAGCCGCGTCGTATTCGGCTGTCGGCCTGATTTTTGAGGTCGGCGCCATGCGGCCCACCCGAAGGAAGTGGTCCGCCGCAGCACGATAATCATGGTCGGCATTGGCCTGTTCACCCTGTTTGTAAATCGATGCCGCGAGATTGTCGACCAGGCCCTTGCGCGTCTTATCTTTTGCAGGAAGCAACGCCAACGCCTTCAGATAACCGCTCTCGGCGTCACTGTAATGCTTAAGCTCGTAAGAAGAATGGCCGATGACCAGCCAGGCGGAACGGATGACATCAACATCGGTGTTGGGAAATACCTCAAGGAGCTTGTTCGCGGCAGCCAGTGCCCGGTCATATGCCTTCATGTCGTAAAGATCGTCCGCGGCCGCGCCGAGGACGATGGCCGCTTTCTCGTGTTTCGGGAAAGTGTCGGAAAACTTCAGCGAGCTGCGGATGGCCTCTCGTCTGACCACATCCTTGTTCTCGGGTGCAGCGGTGCGCAGTTGCTCCCGATATGCGGCAACCGCCGCGTAGCCGGCCTGGGAGGATTTTTCGTGGGTCGGGTAATCGTATGCGGTCTTTTCGAATTCCACGGCGGCCTCGCCGAAAGACCGGTTTTCCACCAGCAGATCCGCCAGTTGATAGTTGATGGCCGGTGATTGGGTGTCCTTGGGAAACGAACTCAAAAACTCCCGATACCAGTGCAGCGCCTCTTTGAAACTTGCCTGCTTCTTTTTGCCTTGTTTCGGATCCTGGTAACATGCGTGATAATAATTCGCCAGGTCGGTCAGGTTGGTTTTCAGATAACCCAGAACATCCGGACGATCCTTCGGATCAAAATACTTCCAATACTCGGCTTTGAGGGCGTAAGTCTCGGCGAATTTCTTTTTTGCATCAAGCACCAGACTGGGAAATCCGCCGGCGGATTGAATCTCAATGACCCGCATTTGGAAGTTCGGCGCCTTTTTGTGGAACGGGTTTCGGCTAACGAAAGCATTGTAAGTCGCACTGGCGTCGGCATAACGGCGCTTGTCGAAGTAGAATTCACCCAGGTTGCTGTAAATGTCGCCTTCATAACTGCGCTTGCCATGGCGTGAGAAGTATTCCACCGTGGAATTGGCGCCGCCGAGGTTTGAAAAGCTCAAACTGATGACGCGGAAAGTGTCTTCGGTGCGCTTGCGCTCCTGCTCGTCTTTAGTTTGTGCGAAATCGTATCCCTTGGACACCTTGTAATCCAGTAGCGCAATGAATGGATCCAGGGCCGCTTCATAGAGCTCCTGCTTGTAGAACGTCCAACCCAGTTTATACAAAGCAAGTTCGTAGAAAGGGGAAGCGACGCCGATTTTCACGATGCTCTTGTAAGCATCCTCGGCATCCAGATAGCGCCTGCGCGTAAAGAAGTATTCAGCACGCCGGAATTGCACTTCATCGATATACCGGGACCGTGGAAATTCTCGAATCAACCGGTTCATGACGACCATGGACTTTTCGATCTGTCCCAATTCCGCATACGCACGAGACATCTGGTACAGCACCTGGTCGTTGCGGTCGTAAAGCGGGTATTTGTCGAGCAGCTTTTTATAAAGTCCGATGGCTTCGCGGGTGCCGGCTCTTTCCAGATCATCCGCGCTTTCGGCAGGTCGATCCGCAGCCGATGCCGTACCGGGAATCGACTGACTCCGGGTGGCCCGTCTTTCGAAGTCCGCTTCGGACTCGTTTTGAACCGAAACATTCGCCAATACCCGATCCGGCGGCGCGTTGGCAATTAAAGCGTTCTTTGGGTGGGTAGTGCTTTGAGGAGCAGGCAATACCCGCGCCGGCGTCTTTTCGGCAGGCTCGGATCCGGGCGTAAAGGTGCCGTATTCTTTTTCGATCTTCAGGTCGGCCAGACGACGAATGGCTTCCGGAGTCAACGTGGAGTCCGACGTGTCTTTCAAAAAATGCTGGTACCCTGCCATCGCTTTATCGATACCGCCTTCGATCTTTTCCTTCTTGATCTCGATCTGAACATGACGCAACCTGGCAATGGTATCCTTGCCCCCGGTTGATGAACACGCGATCAGCATCAGCGGCAGTGCCAATATGAAAAGTCGTATCCGGTTCATCGCTCCATCTTCTCCTGGGCTTGGGCCCTTATGGCGCGGTCATAGCTGTCTGCCATGGCAAAGCGCACTTTGATTTGGAACTCGGCAAGCCGCCGGCGTCGTTTGTTGAGTTCGTTTTCGGCCATGGATTCAAGCATCCGACCCTGACGCGCCATCAGTTCCCCTACCTTTTCCCGAGCCTCTCGAATCAGGAACCGCTGGCGGCGGATCACGTCGTCATATCCTTCATAACTTTGAGTGGCGGCCTGACGGGTGCGCACGAAGGCGGTGTACTGCCTTTTCAACCGGTCCACTTCGTGATTCAGGTCGCGAAGGTGCTCGTAAGTTTCGGTCAGGCGCCGATCATATTGCGTATAGATGTTCCATTTCAGCACCCCCCGCAACCGTTCGATCCGGGTTTTTATCCCATCGGGTACGCTTGAGCCGCCGGTGGTCAGATGCTGCTCCAGTTGCGTGATCTGTTCACTGATGACCCTTTCTTTGGTGGTCGCCAGGTAATCGGGCCTCGGGACCACCAGCATGTTCTTCAGACGTTTTTGGATGCGGTTCCGTTGCTCCAGGCGCAAGCGCATCTGCGAATCGAGCCGCCGGAATTCCCGGTCGATGGCGGGAAGCAGCGGCTGATAATACGCCCGGCGTTTTTCAATAATATCCTCAAAGGCGTCCAGGTCACCGTTCCAGGTCTCCAGCTTCTTGCGCAATTCCTCGAGGTCAAGATAGTTTTTTAAAGATTCCTGAAAATTGTGGGAAGCCATCAATTCAAGCAGGTAATAGGTCTCGGGTGTTTGTGGAAGCTTTCGCAGTTTGACGACCCAGTCGGCATCCTGTTTCAGCTCTTCTCGTACCAACGCCTTGAGAAAATAACCTTCGCGGACACTCTTGATGGATGCATCCAGCTTGTCGATCTCTGTACCGAACTTCTTCAGCGCGCTGTTGTACATCACGGCCGCCTTGCTATATACATTCAGCTTGCCGTAAGCATAGGGAACGGCAATCATGGCTTCCTGCACCGACGCGTCCGTAACATCTCTCGTCGCAAGAAGGCTCCAAGGGACCAGCGCTCGTTTGAATCGCCCCTCGAAAGCATCCGCCCATCCGGATCCCAGCAACGCCCGGTTGGAAAATGGACCCTTCAAACGCACCCGATCGAGCACCTGCTTGGCAGCTTCGAATTTTTTTTCTTTCAACAGCTTCGTCCCGAGGACAAGATCCGATTTGTCCCTTATCGCCAGAGTTAGATCATCCTTGCTCTTGATTTGACCGGTACGGTCGAGATACTGGCACCCTTCAACCTTTTTTCCTTCCTTGAGCAGCGCGATTCCGAGATTGTAGGTGCTGAAGCCTTCGAGGCTCTTCGCACCCTGGAGGTCTTTCAAAATACTCGCAGATTTAGCAAATTGGCCGTTGGCCATGAAGATCTGAGCGCGCAGGAATGCCAGATCGTCTCGAATATTAGGTGGAACAGCTCCTCGTATACGTTTCACGGCATAGAGGGCGTTGGCCGGCTCGTTTTTCTGAAAGTAGATCCGTGCCAGACGGAAAATGGCCTCGTTGCGGACCGGTTCCGAGACGTTACCCTCGATGACCGCTTTGATGGCACGTCCGGCACGCAGGTGCATCCGATAGGCCAGTTCGAAATCACCCACGGCAAACTCGGCCTGGTTGACATGGTAATACAGGGTGTCGCGCTTGGGGTCATCCAGCCCATAGTGCTGCGCGAGCTCGGTGTCGAGCCTGGAGATCGCATCGAACCAGTCCCCTTGATAAGCATCGTACAGGGCCTCTCCGAAATAGAGATCCTTCAGTTCTTTCGGAGCAGACACACCGGCCAGCACCGAAGACACAGAGAACATCAAAAATATTAATGAAACAATCAACCTGTACATAGACTACCTATCCTTAAAGGTAATGCCTTGCGCGGTCAGGGATACTTCCACAATCTTGGGGCCTATACCCTTATTGACCTTGAAGCGCTTTGTGTTCTGCAAATCTGTCCCTCCCGCGGATTTACCGAGGACAGACACCTGCAGATCATGATCACCGGTCCGGATATTGCCGGTATAGATTCGCTGCACCCCCCCCTTCTGCAGGGCTTGGAGTTCCTTGAAAGTGTAAATGTGATGGGTAACCGGCTTTCCGTCCAACTGGATGTCGACCGAGTCGAGACGGAAGGTTTCGCCCGTGACCAGCGATACGAATACCGCGACCTGCGTATTGGACGGATACAGCAGCTTTTCTTCAAGCTGATTCAGATTCGCCGCAATGCTCAGAACATCGCTCTTGATTTCCTGAACCTGTTCATCAAGGCCTTTGATCTGTTCCTTGGAGATTTCCTGCGCATACGCCGCGAAACTCAAAACAAGCACTGAAATCCCGATAATGGCCCCTCTCAGCCAGCAGAACATGATTGCCTCCTCAAAGTTTTACGGAATAATGGAATAATGGAATGATGTAATGATGGGTTGAACGCATTTCATTCGGTCTATAAAAAATGGTACTAACAAATTTACCAACCCAATATTCCAATCTTCCAGTGTTCCAACATTCCATATTTTTATCATTTTCTCCCAAATTGGCTCCTCGCACGTGCCTGCAACGGCAGGCAAAGCCAAGTACTCAAAGTTTAGAACTTTCCGACAAAATTGATGAAAAGACCCTGATACTTATAATCCAGTTGGGTCAGATCATCCGAAAAATCACTGAAATTATAGCCGACCCCCACCTTGACATGGCTGCCCAATTGTCGGTACAATCCCACCAATACCCCGCTGCGACTGTCCTGTGCGTCGGGAAGATCGAGCATGCGCCCTTCCAGAAGTGCATCCCAGCGGAATAAGAAGTGCCAGTCCAGCCGCAGAACAAACAAGTGGGCCCTGCTGTCGAAAAACTCAGGGTTTTCTCGATCCACGGCCATCTGGCCGTAACGGAAGGCATACTTGCCGCCTACGGTCCATTGGGGCGTCAGATCATACATGGCATCCACGGATGCGATATGGCTGCGCTGAACATAGTCGGACACCGTACCGGCGCCGTTTACCTGATCGGTCGCCGGAACATTGTAAAAATAAGTATACTTGGCCAGCGCATTTAAACGGTCGTCTTGAACCGGGCGATACGCATAGCCCAGCACCGCTTCCGTATAGTCGCCGTCATAGGCATCTCCCATCGAACTCTCACTCGTGGCATAATTAAATTTACCGATGAGTCGCCAATCTTCGGACAGTTGATACTTCAAGCTGTTTTTCCACAGCCAGGAGGTGCGTTTGGAGAAGCTGGCATCCAGCTGCTGGATGTCGTCGACCCGGTATTCCAGGGCGCTGGCGACCTGCGTCTTGTCGAACCCATAGCCGGCACTCACACCCAGCGCTTTCCTTTCGAGTTTTTGAAAGGTGATAGGATCCTTGAGCGTTCCAAAATCGACATTGGCACCGAAGTTGAGCCGGTCGAAAGCCACAAGTTTTATGCCGGTGGTATGCGTGAGGCCCGTGGGGACGTCGCCGTGGGTATACCGTTCTTCGAAATACATACTCCCGCTGTCCGAATACCGCGTGCGGAACCCAGTGGCCATATTCCCTTTCCTGGCAAGCAGGCCATTATCGGTCCGCTCGTTCTCGTAGGTATAATTGCTGTAAATGGTGGTCTTGTCGGTATACAGGTATTCAGTACCGAGTTTGCCGCCCGGTCCCTGATCGCCTCCGGAAACCTCACCGACGACATTGAACCTGTCGGTCATGCGCAAGCTGCCGCCGCCACCGATCCGGTCGTTGTTCTCGAGGGTGCCGCTCTTTTGAACAGTGCCCTGCACGAAACCATAGGTCGACCATCGCGAATGGGAATCATACAGCAGCCGGGCCACCGCATCCGTACGGGATCCTTCTTCCTGGGTTGCGGGGACAACAGCAGAGTTGTCTTCACGCTTTTCGTGCCGCGCCCCTGCACTCAAAGTCCAGTGCTCACCTATCCGGTAATCAGCATCCAGTTCGCCGTCTTCGGTCTCGAGTGCTTCGGGCTGAACCACTTTGTCCGCCTTCAAACGTACACCCAGACGGTCAGTAACCGGCAAATCCGCCGTCCCGCCGTACTGGGTGGTATCGTAGGCGGTGGTCTTGCCCGGCGCTGAGTAGCCGGCCTCGAGTTTCTGCAGGTAAAAGGTGGCTTTGCCGCGTCCGTTTTTGAAAAAGTCCTTGAAACCAACGCTGGTATCGATGCGATAAGCTGAAGATTCGGTTTCGCTGTCGTTCAAGGTGGTCGATGTGTTGAAGTTGTAGCCGCCGTCATTGGAGATGTCTGTAAGCACACCCGGTCCTTTGGAACGGCCTGTTTCCAGCTTGATCCATGACGCCGGGGACTTGCGGATCGTCAAATCCGCTCCGCCCACACTGTTTTCGATGTCTTCCGCTTCGTCCTGATTGACGGTTAAGCCAATCTTGACGTAGTCGTTGAACCAGTAATGAATCCTGCCGCCGGTATCCAATGTATTCGGGTTGTCGAATCCAGGCGTGAACTCATAACGAACCACCAGGTAGACCGGATTCCCGGGGATCGAACCATTGCTTATTACCAGCATGTTGTCGCTGGCCGTCGCGGGAAGTGGTTGCGCCAGCAGGATGCGTCCCTGCAGGTAATCGATATCGTAATCGAGCACCGGCGTCAGGTTTTTCACCCCAAGAACTATCCCGGAATCCTTGTCGCGGACCTCGACGCGCAAGCGTTCGGAACCTTCCAGAATGTCCTGCCGGCGCAGATAATAGAGCGACCCGTCCGTACCAAGAAATTCATCACGTCCCGCCACGGTACCCGGATCTGCGGCAAAACCGTCAACCAGCAGACGCGGCTCCCCGAAGCTGGTGGTATCGAGGGGCTGGTAATGCAGATTGGCGCCGTACAGCCCACGGTCCACATGCGCCAGATCATTATATAAATAGGAGATTTTAAA
>JAJDND010000154.1 GCA_022340885.1 Desulfobacterales bacterium
AAGGTAACTTGGAGGGCTGGCTGATATGTGTTCAAAAAAATCGAGGCATGGTTCATAAATAAAGTTGAGGATCATGTACAGTGTGGCTGAACGATGGAACCGGAAGCCGATGGGGGGAACGTCCCCGATTTCAGTTTCGTAGTAGTGCAGAAAAATTTGTGATAATTTTATGTTTTAGGGTTGAAATCCGCTTGACCTGACACCAGAAAAATATGATATCTGAACTCGAAATCAAGATGCTTGGACCTGTGCTTATGGCAAGATATTTGTAACGTCACATCAAATGTGTTGCATATTACTCGATCGGGATTGACCGTTAGAGCCCTTGTTTGAACGTTTTCGTTCCACTCTTTTTTTCATCTTTTTTGTTGCGATAAACATGATGATTTTATAGGCACGTCGTATTGTTAGAAGTCGATGTAGAATTATTTTTCTAAACAATCGTAATATAACCGGTATTGAGAAAAATCCAGCATACACATCTCTCCGTATCTGCTGAAGTTCCTCGACGGATAACCAGTCACAATATACCTTTCCCGACGCCGCCTCTATATGGTAGCCATCAAATTCTTTCAACATGTCTTTTAATGGAGAAAATTTGGTTGCCCTCAAAACCGACAATCCCAAAGTATCCACACCGAGTCTATGAGAAAACCTTATGATATCAAATATCTCTTGCTTGGTTTCGCCTATATTCCCTATGATGAAATAACAATGATAAACAAAGTTAAATTGTCTTAAAATTTTAAAATACTCAACTATTTTTGCGGTATTAAATCCCTTCTTCATCGATTTGAGAGTCTTGTCATGTGCAGATTCAACTCCTAAAAGAAAAACCATAAAACCAGCTTTGTACATCTTTTTAAGAACATCCGGCCTTTTCGCAATTTCCAAACGCGCATTGATAACGTATTTCTTTTTTATTCCCTCCTGCAGTAACAGGTCGCAGACCATTTCAACCCAATTCATATCTGCCGTAAAAATGTCGTCGGCAAAGCCAACCACATCGGCCTCGATGGTTTTAATCTCTTCCACAACCGACTTCGGCGTTCGTACAGACCACTTTCTTTTTTCCCCCAAAGGATTGAACTTGAAGTCGCAGAATTTGCAGTTATAAGGACAACCCCTCGATCCCAACATCAGATCCATTTGAATATCTGATGTAAATCCATCCAGTGCAATCAGGTATTTGTAACGACGAAGCTTTCTGTTGGGGTAAAAATTACTGCGCACGGGTTCAAGCTGTCTATTTTGGTTATGCACAATCTTACCATTTAATCTAAATGACAATCCATCAATATCAGATGAAATGCCCTTTTGAACAATTTCTCTTACAGCCTCTTCACCGTCGCCGCGAACAATTGCATCTATTCTCGGAATATAATAAAATAGTTCATTGACATATTCGGTTGCATATCTTCCGCCTACTATGACAGTTTTGTTCGCAGGTATATCACTGATGATGCTTTTTACAAATTTCTCTTCCGCATCCCAATTGTGACTCACAAGTACCAAATCAACTCTGTTATCAAAAAATGCGGATAACGGCTGCTTTTCATACCTCAAATCGACGACTTTTACAGTATCTACCAAATCTTCGATGGCACTGGCAACATATTCAAGGCCGATGGGAGGTAAAAAACCAACGCTTTTCAACTCTTGACGGTATGGATATATACATAGAGCATTTTTAAATTTCATTTTATTTTATAAATTGCCTTTGATCTGAATTATACGGTAACCGCTTCCAAAAGGTATTTTTGTAACCCTTATAACTGCTTTCAATAGTCTTGTTTTGATTTCGAGTTGCTAAATGGATTGGAGTTGCCCCAAAATTACCTTTCCAAACCTAAGCCAATCGAAATTCCATCTTTTCATGTAACTCGAAAATACCCGTACTGCCCGATAATTTCAAGAATTTAAATCGAGATGCCACTTAAGTACTTATGACAAAGCACCCTCCAGATTCGAATCACCCTAACAAAAGCATAGATTGACTTTTCAAGTCCACGTTTCTTATTTTTTAGAATACCACATTATGTGGGTTTTTAGAAATGAAACGATAGTTGTGTTTACTGCAATATCTCTTGAAATCAAAGGTCGGTTTATTTGGTTGTGATATCATACTTCGAGAATTGAACTGTCCATTGATGAATCGATCTTTTTTACGAATCATCATAAAAAATCTGTACCCTATAACCCTCAGCATATCGCCATATCGTCTCGGTCTTCCCTGCCCTTCCGGTTACCCCAAGCAATAAAAACCCACCATTAGATTTATCCTTGCAATCATAATTCCAAACTGGTATTGAAATCAGAAAAAACTGGTGTCGAACATTCATTAACACCTGTTAAAAATGTGGTACACTGCGGAAGTTTTCTTGGTAGGAATCTTAAAGTAAAGCAATAAGTTATCTCAACACGAAACTGGTACAAAATCGGTTCCGGCCCTCGGCACCATTAGGAAGAATTAGCCGTAATCTTAACAGGTTGCGGCTTTTCTGTCTTTGTAGGGTGCACATAGGGTGCATTTGGGTGTGCCGGGTCAAAAGCAATTTAACCTGCCGTTTTTCCCGGTTCCGATTCATGAATCTTAGATACTACGCAAGGCCCCGGCCACTCGATCGTTTCCCATCTTCCGAGACGCCCTTTTCCTCTTCTGCCCTATTCCTCCAACCATGAATTTCCTTTTAGATCGCGCTTATCCGTGTGTTTAAGGTTTTAAGTATTTATGCCGATATATGCACTAGGAGAAACGACATGTTAATGTATATCATTTTAGGGATCACCATAGTTTATGTTGCTGCGGTAATTGTCATTTCCCAGAAGCGTCCGAAAGATCGGCTTGGCGGTCAATGATTATGAAGGAAAGTTGCGGCTTTTTGATTAATATCCCTTGACATATTACGATGTAGCATTAAACTATGTAGGTTAGGTTAAAACCAAAATCGGTTTGCCATTGCCTAACCTCCTTTCTCCAGCCCCCGGAAATTTTTCCGGGGGCTATTTTTATACTCACTGTCGCCGGGCTAAAAAATTACGCGAACACCGCCCAATTCCTGTATGGAAAAGGAATGTTTTTCTTCAGGTGCACCGATAAAGATATTGTTTACCGGGACCCTGAACTCATTGGATATTTCATTAATTATTTCTGCTCCGAATTTGCCCTCGCGGACCACCAGCTGCGTTTTTAACAGCGGAAATATTTCATGAAGTATTTTAAGACTTTCGGCAAGGTCTTTTTCTTTATTGTATTCAGGATGATTATATAGATGCAATACCACGACGGATCGGCTGGATTCGTTGTTCATGATATAGTTGAAAGCGGTATTCAACCGGCTCAAATCACCGCCACGGGCAAAAAGAATTACCTTTTGCTCGATAATGGAAGTAATCTGATCGATCACCGTGGTCCGCCAGAGCAGTATCCGGGTCATGAGGTTGTTCAACACCTGCAAAAGACCTCTCAATATCGGAATTCGCAGGTACATGATCACCACCAGCAATACGGTGGGAATAAAATAATGCATAAAATACAAGAGGTTTTTATAATCAATCGCCACGTTCCCAAGTATTCCCAAAGTGGTGGCGATGATGGCTATGATAATCGTCATCCACCCGGCCCGGTAGGTTCGTTTCAACTCTTTTCGTCTTAATTTCAAGAGTATATTTCCGATGCCGAACAGGGTCATGACACCCAAGAAGGATATGGTGTAGACCCCCGCCAGAGAAAGCAGGCTTCCCCGCGTCACCAGCAGGATCGATGAACAGAGGAGAAAAAAGGTGATAATAATACGATGGGAGGTCCCCCTCCGGTTCTTTTTCAACAAAAATTGTGGCAGACACTGATCCAGAGCCATCCGTTGAACCAAACCGGTAACTCCCACAAAACTCGTCAAAACAGCACCCGAAAGCACGGCGGCGGCGTCTATGACGATAACCAGCTTGAATGCATTGCCTCCCATGAGGTGCGCCATATCTGAAAGGAGATGATCTTTATTGGCAATAATTTCTTCCATGGGCAGCAGGTTCAGAGAAAGAACGGAAATCAAGGGGTTGAATATGGCCACGGTGATCAGCATATTCCTTAAGGTCTTTCGAAAAACGCCCACGTCTTGCTCTTCCACGAAATTTGCGGAACTTTCAAATCCGCTGATACCAAGCAAAGCCGCAGAAAAACCCAGACAAACCGCCAACAGCAGGTCGTTTCCGGCGGGGAGTGTGACAAGATTATTTTTGAAAATGTGGAAATCAAAAGGCATGCTTACAAACCCGAGCACACAAAAAATCGTCAATGTCGATATGTGAAAAATAAAAATGGTCAGGGCGACCACCGCGGACTCGGTAATCCCGATAATGGCCAGTATCGCAAAGATGCCTAAAATAAGGATCGTACCCTCGATGACCCTAAATTTTGGATAAATGGAATGCATATATTCTACAGCGGTCTTGGATGAAATCACGGCGGTTGCGATATAGGAAAGGATGGTCATACACGCGGCAAGTGCCGCGGCAAATTTTGAAGTGCTGTTGAGAAGGCAATTGTACGTTCCCCCGTTCAAAGGCAGCGCCTCTACCACTTCGGTATACACTTTCTTATAAAGATACAGGAGAAGAACAACCGCAAGCAATATCACCGGGGCTAATACACCGGCAAAAACCGCTGCAATGGCTGACACATACAAACAGGAAGAGGAAATATCGTTTCCGCAAATCCCGGTGGCCAGCCATTGATTCAAACGTTTTTTGGGAGCGGAACCGTAAAACAATTCCTCCGTTGTCGGTCTCGGCAACGAATTCACTTTCAACTCATCTTTCACGGTTCCTCCGCATTTTTATTTTTGCAAGAATCCATTCATACTATTTTTCTTTCTGCCGGAGCAATTCGAGCCCATCGTTGGGCCCGAGAAGAATCATCACCTCATCGCCTTTCAAAACATATTTTCCGGTTGGGATCATGGCCACCTTTCCGGAAGCAATCTCTTTAATGGCAATCACCTGAACACCATACTTGTTGATCAAATCAAGGTCCCTCAGTTCCTTTTGTATAAAGCTTTCTTTGGGTTTCAGTTCAATGATGGAGTACCCTTCGAAAAAGGGCAGATAATCCAGGAGGCTCGGATTGTGCAGTCGTTCCGCCAAATTTATGGCGAGATCTTTTTCAGGGAATAAAATTTCCTGAGCGCCGACTTTACGCAGAATACGGCCATGGGGCTCTGAAATGGCCTTGGCATACACCTTTCGAACCCCCACATCCTTGAGATTCAGGGTGGTATGAATAGACGCGCTGAGATCATTACCAATGCAAACGACAACTGCATCCATTTCCGGGATCGACAAGGATTTAATGGTCTGAAGATCCGTCGAATCCGCGATGACCGCTTGTGTCACATTGTCCTTGATTTTCTGGACCAGATTCTGATTTTTATCGATGGCCAGCACATCGTTTCCCTTATCATAAAGATGTGTAGCCAGATAATACCCGAAATTTCCAAGCCCTATGACTGCAAATTGTTTCATACTCAACCTCATCCCACCATGATGGATTCTTCTGCATAATAGTACCGTGTCGCCGTATCCCGGCTCACCGCCACACCCACCACCAGCGGTCCTAAACGTCCAACAAACATGACGATGGAAATAATGACTTTACCGATTTCAGACAGCCACCCCGTGACGCCTGTGGATAACCCCACCGTACCGAAAGCGCTGACTGTTTCAAAAAGAATCTCCAAAAACTGCCCACGGCTTTGCATATGGGACACCTGTCCGATTTCAGTGATCAATAAAAGCATTACACCCAGGCAGATCACCATGGCGCTGAGAATGACCACGCTGACAGCCTTCCCCACGCTCGTTGCCGAAATGGTCCGGTTAAACAATAATGGCCGATCACGTCCTTGAAAGCGCGAAAGTCCCAGCACCGCTAGTGTGGCAAAACTGGTGGTTTTGATGCCGCCGCCGCAGGAACCCGGAGAAGCGCCGATGAACATGAGCAATATTAGCAGAAATAGTGTCTGATTGGCCATGTTGCCGATGGGCAGTGTATTAAATCCGGCTGTTCTGGCGGTGACAGACTGAAAAAAAGCAGCCAGAAAACGGCCTGATATGGACAGCGGCGCCAGCGTGTTGCCCCACTCCATGCCGAGAATTAAAACCATTCCGGAAACGATTAAAAAGAGCGTCGTTGACAGCACGATCTTTGAATGGAGGCTTAGACGCGACAGGGCGCGATGCTTGACAAAAAACTTCCGTTTAATCTCTGACAATACCAGAAATCCGATACCGCCGGATATGATCAAAAAACAAATTATCAAATTCAGCACCATGTTTTCCCGATATTTGATGAAGCTGTCTGAAAAAACGGAAAAGCCGGCATTGCAAAATGCGCTGATCGAATGAAAAATGGATAAAAAAAGTGCCTTTTGGACGCTGTTTTCCGGGAGGAAAATAAAAAACATGATCAGAATTCCCGTCCCCTCGATAACACCGGTAAACAGAATCACATCTTTGAGAATGGATGAAATGTGTCGATCTCTTGAATGGGTA
>JAJDND010000163.1 GCA_022340885.1 Desulfobacterales bacterium
GAATCCATGAAAGAAAAAAGGCGTTTATTATATTAGTTGACACTACCTACAATTTATCTATATATTTTTATATTCTTAAGTGGTTCGATTACATGATCTTGGATGCTTTCACGTCGGCCTGTCTTGTAATACTGTAATTAATTTTATACATGAAAGGAGCACGTATGAAAAAAATCTATCCTTTTCCAGTTGTGTTGATTATGTTTGTGACAGTATTGTTTTTATCCATTCCGGCACATGCCGACAAGTTTACCGATACCATCGAAGTCTACAAGAAGTCTAAAGCGGTTCAGCCATTTTTCAAAAATGCCTATGGTTATGCGGTTTTTCCGACCATCGGTAAAGCCGGCATCGGAATCGGGGGCTCGTACGGTAAGGGCCAGGTATACAAGGGCGGGAAGATTACCGGCGAGGTCTCCGTAATAAAGGGGTCCATCGGTTTTCAGTTGGGAGCTCAAGCCTTCAGTGAGATGATATTCTTTAAAGACAAGCGAGCCTATGACGAGTTTACCAGCGGGGAATTCGAGTTTGATGCGACGGCTTCGGCGGTTGCGATCACAGCCGGCGCCCAGGCAAAGGTTGGCACCGAAGGCGCCACGGCCGGAGCAAGTGCCGGTCCCGCCACCGGTGAACAGGCTAAAACAAGCTACCATAAGGGAATGGCCGTGTTCGTTCACACCAAAGGCGGGCTGATGTACGAGGCAGCCATTGGCGGCCAGAAATTCTCCTTCAAACCGAAAAAATAAAATTACAGCATAGCCGTATTTGGGCCCATAGAAAAGAGAAAACGCTTGGTATGGGCCCATACGCCAAAAGCAACTAGTTTTCTATTTACAGCTCATGATTTGAATAATTGCGAAGTCAGGTGCCCACAACCAACCTGTACTCATCTCAATGAACAGATTTCTGCTACGCGCCACAGGTTACTAGAAGTGGTTTCAAAACCTTCAATCGGTTTTAAGGTCAAGGCGGACTGAGGCGGCCAACCGCAGGAATATCGGGAATATTTCGAGGACTGACCGTCTCAGTCCAACTCAGCTTGTCCCGTTGTAGCTATCGCGAAGATGGAAGATTGGGCCCGAGGGGAGGGTTTGAAACCACTTCTAATCTGTTTTGAAACCTGCGCATAGCTCCAACATAAAGACAATAACCTTTAAAAGTCTTATCAGGAGAATTTAAATGAAAAAAACACTCGTTTTCTTCGTATTATTATCTGCACTGTTTCTCACTTTTGCCATAGATGCCTTAGCGGGTCCTGCCATGGATCGTATTATGAAGAGAGGGGAGTTGTTGGTTGGCACAAGCGGCGCACAGCCGCCTTTGACAGCCACCACTAAAAAAGGTGAACTCATCGGACTGGATATTGATATTGCCAAGGCAATGGCTGATTCACTGGGTGTTAAAGTAAAATTTGTTTTAATGCCGTTTGCCAAGCTTCTCCCAGCTCTTGAATCAAACCAGGTTGACATCATCCTGTCGGCCCTGACCATTACCCCTAAGCGGAATCAAAAGGTGGCATTCGCGGGTCCATACTATGTTTCCGGAAAGGGCATTTTGGCCGTAGCTGAAAAGTACGCTGCCTTGCAAGAGGCAAAAGGATTGAATACACCGGAAGTTACTATTGCGGCGCTGAAAAATTCAACAAGTCAGAAATTTGCCGAAACGTTGATTCCCAAAGCAAAATTGGTCCTTACCAATTCCTACAAAGAGTCAATCGATCTTCTTTTCAAGGGGAAAATCGATGTCATTGTAGCTGATTATTATTTTTGTGCACTGACGGCTTACCGATACCAAAGCAAAGGGCTAATAGCAGGAGAGTCGCGCCTTACTTATGAACCGCTGGGCATCGCCATGAGTGAAGATACGCTCTTGATCAACTGGGTTCAGAATTTTATCAATATTCTTAAAGGCAGCGGCAAATTAAAAGAAATGGGCAAGAAATGGTTAACGGGCGGCCCATGGATCGATGAGCTGCCTTAAGGGTCCGATAATTTTAAGTAAGCCTCATATTTTAAGCGGAGGTGTTACCATGACAAAAATTTTAAGAACTCCTGAGGAACGATTTATAAACCTCCCTGACTTTCCTTTTGACCCTGTCTACATAGACGATTTGAAAGGATTTGAAGGCTTGCGATTGCATTACGTGGATGTAGGCCCTGAAAATGCTGACCACACATTTTTGTGCCTGCATGGTGAACCGACGTGGGGTTACCTTTTTCGGAGGATGATCCCAATTTTCACTGAGGCGGGATATCGAGTGGTCGCTCCGGACTATTTTGGTTTCGGTCGATCGGATAAGCCGGTGGAGGAAGAAATTTATACTTTCGACTTTCATCGCAACATGCTCATTTCGTTTATCGAACATTTGGACCTCAAAAGTATCACGCTCGTATGTCAGGATTGGGGTGGAATTCTCGGGCTCACCCTGCCGATGGACATGACGGATATATTTTCCCGTCTACTCATTATGAATACGACCCTCGGCACCGGAGATGTTCAACTTTCCAAAGGGTTTCTCGATTGGCGCGCCTGGGTCAGAAAAAACCCCGATATGTCAGCCGGCAGGCTACTGCATTTAACGTGTCCGCATCTGTCGGATGCAGAATGTGCGGCTTATGACGCACCATTTCCCGACATCCACTATAAAGCCGGCGTACGTCGATTCCCCGAGATCGTTCCTGACCGGCAGGATGCACCCGGCGCGGAATTGTCGCGAAGAGCACGTCAGTGGCTTCGCAACAAGTGGGAAGGATCGGTGTTTATGGCCATCGGTATGAAAGATCCGGTGCTCGGGCCACCGGTGATGCAGGTACTTCGCAATGATATACTAAACTGCCCCGAACCCTATGAACATCCCAACGCCGGGCATTTTGTGCAGGAATGGGGTGAAGAGATCGCCAGAAAAGCGATAGCGGTCTTTCGCGGTTAAAAGGAGGATACAAAATGAAAATGTTAATGAATGTAAGGTTCCCGCATGAGCCTTTCAACACCTTGGTGAGAGAAGGTAAAGTGGGTGGGATCATTCGCAGGATCTTAAATGACTTAAGGCCGGAATCATTTTATTTCGTGGAACAGAGAGGCGCTCGAGCAGCAGTGGCCATCATAGATGTGGTTGAATCTTCAAGGATTCCATCTTTTGCTGAACCCTTTTTCTTAAAATTTAACGCGGATTGTAAGTTCAGGATTGCAATGTCTCCGGAGGATTTAGCGAACGCCGGTCTTGATGAACTGGGAAAGATATGGAGCTGATATTAAAGGAATATACTGAGTGGCTGGAATCGCACATTCAGGAAATGCCGGGATTTGAAGGTTTTGAAAGCATCGATTG
>JAJDND010000186.1 GCA_022340885.1 Desulfobacterales bacterium
ACGACTATCAGTGCCATTACTCCGACAGTAACGCCGGCAATGGAGAGGAAGGTAATGAGTGAAATGAACGTCTCTTTTTGTTTGGCCCTGAGATAGCGGCCGCCTATAAGATATTCAAACGACATATAAAAATCCTGGTCCCAAGGACCCGGCTATGGTTTTTTTCATATGGAACGCGCAATTGTAATTTTGTTATCCATGACCTATTAGCACATACCGCTAACCGGTTTCAATCGGTTTCATATGTGGAAAAAGGATCACCTCTCTGATGGACGCAACATCCGCAAATAGCATGACCAGCCGATCTATTCCGATTCCTTCCCCGGCGGTCGGGGGCATACCATACTCCAATGCTTCGATATAATCTTTGTCCATATAGTGGGCTTCCTCATCACCGGCTTTCCTGTCAGCGGTTTGTTGCAGAAACCGCTGTTCCTGGTCTTCCGGGTCATTGAGTTCCGAAAATCCGTTTGCAATCTCATGCCCGGCGATGAAGAGTTCGAATCGATCCGTTAAATTCGGATCCGCCTCATTCTTCCGGGAAAGGGGTGAAACCTCTACAGGGTATCCGGTAATAAATGTCGGCTGAATCAGTTTCGGTTCCACCAGCATATCAAACAACTTCGTGATAATCTTTCCTTTCCGACCGGTTTTGGTTATTTTGATATTTTTCGAATCCGCTAATTCAAGCAATTTTTCACGGTCGTTCAACAGAGCGGGATCTACCCCTCCGTATTCTTCCAATGCGCTTACAAGGGAGATTCGACGCCACTTCACGCCCAGGTCGATTGCGTCCCCCTGGTATGTTATGGATGTCGAACCCACAATCTCCCGGGCGATATAACAAAACATCTGTTCCGTAAGATCCATCAAGTCCTCATATACAGCATAGGCTTGGTAAAATTCGAGCATTGTAAATTCGGGATTGTGTCGGGTTGAAACACCTTCATTTCTAAAATTTCTATTGATTTCGAAAACCCGTTCAAACCCACCGACGACCAGACGCTTAAGGTACAATTCAGGCGCGATTCGTAAAAATAAATCTATTCCCAAGGCATTATGATGTGTGACAAAAGGCGTCGCCTCGGCTCCCCCCGGAATCGGCTGCATCATCGGCGTTTCCACCTCAAGAAAATCTCGATCCAGAAGAAACGTGCGGACAGCTTGAATGATTTTGCTCCGCTTTACAAAAATGTCCCTCACGTCGGGATTCATTAGTAAATCGATATAACGCCGGCGATACCGTTTTTCAGGATCTTTGAGCCCGTGAAATTTTTCCGGCAGGGGACGCATGGACTTGCAAACTATCTTTAATTCATGGGCGAGAAGCGTCCATTCTCCTGTTCTGGTTTGGAACATTGTGCCTTTGAGACCGACGAAGTCTCCGATATCCATTTGTTTGAAAAGATGGTAAGATTCGTCTCCTATCTTGTCTTTTCTTATATAGGCCTGAAGTTGGCCGGTCCGATCCCTGAATCTGATAAAGGATGCCTTGCCGAACCGGTTGATGGCCATCATACGTCCGGCCACAACAAAAACGGGATCTTCGGGGGTCAGGCGTTCCGGTGACGACTCTACGGCTTTTATAATATCGCGTACCGTATGCGATACGATAACATCGTTCGGAAAGAGATTAATATTGCTATTTTTTAAGTCGGTTATCTTTTTTTTCCGGTTTTCTATGATAGCGCTCTTCTTATCCATATGCTTATTGTTTTATTTAATATATCGGCTTTTCCACTAATGTTTGAACATACGCAATTGTTGTTATAGGTCTTCGTTTTCTGGGCAAAACCCAATAAAAAGCGACCATACATACAAATGATTAAACTAGTTTTGCTAACCTATTTGCACGTAAGTGTCAAGATTAAGTTTGACTATCTATCCGATTTAATTTCCAAGCAAATCGTGTGCCTCTGCCGACTTCACTGTCAACATCGAGCCATGTATTGTACGATTCGAGGATTCGGTGAACGATGGAAAGACCAAGCCCGGTACCGCTGGGCTTGGTGGTGAAAAAGGGATCAAAAATAGACTGTATGATGGTTTTTGACATGCCGCAGCCATTGTCATCAATTTCAATACATGCAAAACGCTGCTTTGTAGGATACGTCTTGACTTTGATATGGCCTTCATTTTCAATCGCTTCAGCTGCATTCAGAAGGATATTCCACATGACCTGGTGCAGATGAACGGGATCCATCTCAACCCAAAGATTGGGAGAAAAATCGCTTATAATCGACACCTTGGAACTGGTGTTCTGATTTTTTTCAAAAAGCTTTATCGCTTCCGTCAAAGCGTTTTCGAGATCTACTTTCTCGATTTTTCCGACCGGCGGTTTTGCGAATAACAGAAAGTTATTCACGAGGGCGGTTAAACGGTCGGTTTCACGCAGAACGATCCGCATCAGCTTATCATGCTCGGAATCGTAAGGAATTTCTTTTCTTAAAATCTGGATCGACCCCGCCAAAGATGCCAGAGGATTCTTGATTTCATGGGTCATGCCGGCCGCCATCTCACCCAAATACGCCATCTTCTCAACACGCTCTATTCGATCCTTAATGGCTAAAAGTTCTTTTTTGGTCCGTCTCAATTGTTCCGACAGAAAACCGCTTAAAAAGGCAACGGCGAAACATGCCACCATGGTAATCATCACTTTAAAAAACACAAAGTCCCATGTATAGTTGCCGATTCCGCTGCTCTCTGCAGAAAAATAAGAACGGATAACACCGTAATATTCCAGGTCGACCAGAATGCCGTACTGGATACTGCAAAGCGCGGCCATGATCATGCTTCCTTTCCTGAAAATGATCATGCTGGAATAAATGATGACTACCAGGTATAAAAATGAAAAAACACTTGTGAAACCGCCGGTAATGAGAACGATCAGTGTGACACAAAAGGTATCGATCCCGATTTGAATGTACGGAAAAAGCAGCTTTATTTTTTGCCTGCGATAAATAAAGGCGTAGCCGATCGAGAGCAGGAAGATGAAAATAATAAGGATGTATAGGATGGAGAAGGATTTGGCCGAAGGGGAAGTCCTTTCATTGAGTTGAACAACAACC
>JAJDND010000196.1 GCA_022340885.1 Desulfobacterales bacterium
GTTTGATAATAAATTCTGGCCTTTTTAATATTGGTATACCCCTTTCAGAACAATAATTAGGTTAATGAATGGGCATTTGCCAGTAATAAAATCGTGTAACGATTTTATGAAACGCGGCTATGCCGCTAAGTTGCGAAAGGCAAAAATTCCTATCCCCGCAGCAAGCTGCGGGGTATTTCGGAATTTTTGCCACAGCCCTGAGGGCTGCGGCACCGCACTTTCGCTTTAAATAAGGATCTTATCTTTATTTGAATTCCCCGCTGCAAGCAGCGGGGAATTCAAATTTAAAAACTTGGAATTGAAAAGGAATATATACTGGAAAAACTTAGGAGGGAGGCATGCCAAAACATCCTAATAACACCTTACCGGCAGACTTAGGAAAATTTATACTCCGGGTTACCCTTGCCGTACTGATACTCTTTCACGGCACGTCAAAAATACTGCATGGTATTGACCCTATCATCGGAATGATCGTTAAAACGGGTCTGCCGCCAGCTGTCGCCTATCTCGTTTATTCCGGCGAAGTGCTGGCACCGGCCCTGGTACTGATAGGCCTTTGGACAAGGCCGGCAGCTGTCGTTATAGCCATTAATATGACAGTCGCAGTGCTGTTGGTCCATACCTCCCAGTTCTTCACTCTGGCTAAATCAGGCGGCTGGGCCCTCGAATTGCAAGGGATGTATTTTTTCTGTGCCCTAGCCGTGGCACTGCTTGGCGCCGGACGCTTTAGCATTGGCGGTGCAGAGGGAAAATGGAATTGATCTATGCCTGACATTTCTATATCTATAGGATCTATAAGGCGCTGCCGCCGACAGTCGCCTATCTCGTTTGATTTCTGGCTGAAACGGAAAAACCCGTAGCGGCCGACAAATGCATTCAGAAGCGACTTCGAAACCCTCGCAAAGCGCTGCTTTTGAAGCGCCCGGTTCATAGCGTTAAGATTTCAGAGATCGTCTACATATATTATCATATAAAACCAGGTTTGAGCTGAAAATTATTTGTCCCTCCCCATACGAGAGGGGCATTCTTTTTACCACTCATCCATCATTCTTGATAACCTGCCCATCTGACATCGTCCAGGCAAGTTCAGCGTAATGAGCGATTTTCTCTATGTCGTGGGGTTTCTGTTTCCCGTTCCAGATCCGTAGAGACTACCGCAGAATGTTCCAGACACAAATTAAAGGATTCCGGGTGATGGACATCAAGTCGAATCCGACCGCGTCACCGGAATTTTTAACCCCGTATTTTTCAACCGTCCGGTTCCGAATATATTCTTTCATGTGCTCAGCAAATTTTTCCCAGCTGGCCACTCAATCTTCCATATTTTAAACCTCCCTAATGCATTTTCGTCCCGGCCGATCAATTTGACAGTTGGTTTTGATAACGGTGATTTCATTTTAAATGTGTCTCCTTTTGGGCTTGATTTACGAACAGCGGTTCGTTTTTTAAAATGGTTATGATCGCCCAAAATATGACAGCTATTTCACAACAATCGTTACTTTTATTTGACATGCCTGTGGTCCGGCAAATCATAAACATAGACTAACCATTACGACGGCGGTGGATTGGGTAAAGGAGGTACAGCTACACTCCTCGTCGATGGAAATGAAGTAGCAAAAGGGCGAATCGATGAAACTGTGCCAACGCGATTTTCAATGACCGAGGGTCTGGAAGTCGGTAGAGACGCCGGTATGCCGGTCAGCAAGGATTATCAGATCCCGTTTTATTTTACCGGAGATATAGGTAAAGTTATCGTCAAACTACAATAAAAAAAGGGAGGGATCTGATCCGGCAGAAATCCGCATCACGCCGGATCAAATCCCAACCCTCTTGCGTCGGATTAATTTAGAAGTATTGATATTAACGATCTTATTCGAGGACTCATTTCTATTTCCGAGCAAATGTAGCGTAAACATAACTAAATTGTCTATGCTGTTATTTGGAGATCATAATAGTCCACCACATGGTAATACTCTTTAGGCAACTGGTATTTCACTTTTTCTGGATCGTACAATTTCAGTTTCATTAGGTAGAAAATGTGAAAGTCCTGATCTACCATAAATGTAGCAATTCTTTTAATTTTGAACCCGAATTTTTCATAGAGTTTTACTGCACTTCTATTTGCAGCATTGACTTCCAACTCAACGGATTCGACATTCTCTTTCGAAAATGTCTGGAGGCTTGTCTCTATTAACGCCTTAGCAATACCTTTGCCTCTGTGGTCGGGATGTACTGCAATTCTCAATATTTCTGCCCTTAGTCTAAGATTGCATAGACATACAACAATAAAGCCTATAATTTCTTTTTGTTCAATAACGAAAACTTTTTGTTCAATAACGAAAAAAATATCCTTTAATATGAGTTTAAAGCAAAGATGAGTCCAAGGTGCTGGAAATGACAATCGATCGATTTCTAACACTCTGTTCAGATCTTTCTCGGTGGCGGACCTGATTACCATGCTGTGCTCTGTCGCCATAACGTTCACCATGTCCTCCTTTCTTTGCCTATTTGGCAAACACACGTAAACGGATCTTTTTTCGAATCATTAATACAGCAACGATCGTGCCATTAAACCTTATCTGGTTTAATATATTGATATCATGTAAATTCTTCTTCTTTTCAAGAAATCAGAACTATTGCGTATATGCACTTCTTTCCAGGCAATCATTGCATTTATGCAATTATACGAAACTCGCCCGATCTAACATAAATCGATCTTTCAATTTTATTCTATAAAAAATAAAAGCTGACGTATAAATAAGGATAGATAAAATCGTGTAACGATTTTATGAAACGCGGCTATGCCGCTGAGTTGGCGAAAGGCTAAAATTCCTATCCCCGCAGCAAGCTGCGGGGAATTCAAATTTAAACAATGCACGATATTTCACGTATATGGAACTTGGAAGATGGGACTTCGCATATCGAGTTGGATTTATTCGTTTAATGAAAAAGCATAAATGGTGGACGGCTCTAGTAGGCGCGAGCATTCGATTTAGAAGAAGAATACCTTTCCTTAGTAAATTCACTTTGACGACACAGCTTATTTGCCATGATGGCATCCATTATTTTTAAAAATTTTTGCGAGTTTTGATGTGGAACTAAGATACAAACCTCATACACTTCGGCTGAAAAAGGTAGACCATTATATAAGGCGTTTATTAAGAGACGAGCTGCCAGAAGGTCTTAAATTTCATATTGCTGATCATACACTTCATCCAACCAAAGGAGTCGTTGCTTCTGCCAACAGAATTGCAATATCTGAAAATATCTCCGAACATGATAGGGAATTGTTAATTACCGCAGCCTATTTTCATGACTCTGGATACATTAGAAAATATAATAAAAATGAGCCGATTGGAGCGGAAATTGCGGGCAGAATACTTAAAATGATCGGTTATAAACAAAACGAAGTGGCAAAGATTCAAAAGATGATATTATCAACTGACCTTGAACGTGAACCGAAAACCCACCTCGAAAAGATTCTTTGTGATGCAGATCTTGACCACTTCGGCAGAGAAGATTTTTTTAAACTGGATGGGAAATTAAGAGAAGAATGGCGAGCAGAAGGAATAGACGTCAACGATGACTTAAAGTGGTACAAAGGTACCTTCGAAATTATAACAAGACACAAATATTATACTGAATGACAGAAAAATCTCAGAGAAGAAAGGAGGCAAAAAAACATCAAAAGTCTCTTAAAAAAAATTGAAAAAATAAAAGAAAGAGATGAGGCTAAATATACTTGCGTATCGTTATTTTAATAAGGGTAAACTCTTTTTTTTTAGACTTATAAGCAACCCGGTGTATACTTTTCCGTAGTAATTATAAAAGGAGGACTGAAAATGAAAATGTTAATGAATGTAAGGTTCCCGAACGAGCCTTTCAACACCCTCGTAAGAGAAGGTAAAGTGGGTGGGATCATTCGTAGAATATTAAATGACTTAAGGCCAGAATCAATTTATTTCGTGGAACACAAAGGCACTCGAGCAGCAGTGGCCATCATAGATGTGGCTGATTCTTCAAGGATACCATCTTTTGCTGAACCATTTTTCTTAATGTTTAACGCGGATTGTGAATTCAGGATTGCAATGTCTCCGGAGGATTTAGAAAGATCAGGTCTTGAAGAACTTGGAAAGATATGGAGCTAATTATCATAATCGCTATTAAACAGTATTAAAAATTCCTGCCTTGATATGTCGATTGACGAAGATGATTTGACAAAGATCAAAATTAGGATTTAAGTCGATTGATTTTTGATTAATGTCTGCATTTTTTAAATGGCAGGGTCAGATATGGCCCCGCCCTTTTTAATATCCAGCTTTTGTTATTTCCAACATAGCCCAGACCTCAGATACCTGCAATTAAGTGCGAATATCAAGTGCCTGCTTTTTCTGAGATACTATAATACCATATCGCAATTCAAGCCAGAGTTGTGTTTTGGGACATAACTCTGTCTTTGACAACTCTGATTTTTTATAAGATAATCTCAATAGATCACAGACAGGGCCAGACCTGAGATCAGAAAACGATATTTTAGAAACAGCCCTGGCTTGATATTTACAGTTCAAAATTAAAACGTATGAAAATGCTGCTCGACATTACATTGCCGCATCACACATTCAACGCCGCAGAAAGATTGAACGTCTATTTGTCTGGTTACAAAATTTCAGGCGAATAGTGGTACGATACGAATACTATGCCGAGAATTTCTTCGGTATGGTTCAACTCGGATGTGCTATCATCCTATTACGTTATTTTTGAGATGGGTTGTAGTAATTTTGAAGTCGCATTTTCAGGAGGTTGATATGTCAAATGCTGCAAAGAATAAACTGCCGGAGGTTGAAATTCCTGACGTCAGAACACCCAAAATACTGCAGGGCCAGAAAGCATTGGTTACCGGAGCAAATTCGGGTATCGGCAAAGGAATTGCCCTCGAACTGGCAAAGGCCGGTGCAGACGTTGTCGTAAACTATATTGTCGATCCCGATTCAGCCCTTGATCTGGTCGACCAGTTAAAGGAGCAAGGGATAGCATCTTTTGCCTTCAAAGCCGATGTCAGCAATGAAGCAAACGTTATCGAAATGTTTCATCAGGCTGTCAAGGAATTGGGCGCGATCGACATTCTGATCAACAATGCAGGGTTGCAGAGAGACGCACCCTTTGAAGAAATGACGCTGGAGCAATGGAATAAGGTAATTGGTGTAAACCTCACCGGACAATTCCTCTGCGCACGCGAAGCCGTAAAAATATTCAAAAAAAGAGGAGTAAACAGGGAGATCTCCTGCTCCGCCGGAAAAATCATTCACATAAGCTCCGTTCACGAGGTGATTCCGTGGGCGGGACATGCAAATTATGCCGCGTCCAAAGGGGGAGTGATGATGTTAATGAAAAGCATTGCCCAGGAAGTGGCACCGCATAGAATCCGGATCAACAGCATATGTCCGGGCGCAATAAGAACGCCGATCAATAAAAGCGTATGGAGCACGCCTGAAGCCTATGATAAATTAATGGAATTGATACCGTATCGAAGGATCGGCGAAACAGATGATATCGGCAGGCTTGCCGCATGGCTGGCTTCCGATCATGCGGACTATATTAACGGCACCAGCATTTTTATTGACGGTGGAATGACGTTGTACCCCGGTTTCGCCACCGGTGGTTGACATTCAATTAAGGATGGAACGCTATGAAAATAGGCGATGTTCTCGAAGAAGCCTGGAAATTATTGGAAAACGCGATTGTCGAATACAAGGGCAAACCGATCGGCACTTTGGCCGCGGAAGATAAGTCATTATATAAATTGAATTATAATCA
Source organism: Desulfobacterales bacterium (assembly GCA_022340885.1). Taxonomy (GTDB): domain Bacteria; phylum Desulfobacterota; class Desulfobacteria; order Desulfobacterales; family UBA11574; genus UBA11574. The sequence goes on from JAJDND010000196.1 coordinate 5,815, forward strand.
GATATTTATGAGGGATTTTGCCGTATCCGCATTTGCATTCTTGTTGAACGGCAGACATGAGATTGTTAAAAATTTTCTCGAAGTTACGGTTAAGTTGCAAAGCCGGATAAGTCAAATGGATTGTTTCCTGCCGGCTAAAGGAACGATGCCGGCCAGTTTCAAGGTCAGTCACACTTCCAAAGGTGAAGAGCTTATACCTGACTACGGAGAAAAGGCCATCGCAAGGGTTGCGCCCATCGATTCTGTTTTTTGGTGGCTTTACATCCTCAGAGCCTACGTAAAAAAAACCAACGATTTGGATTACGCTCATAGCGATGATTGCCAGCAATCCATAAAATCGATCCTCGAGCTCACGTTGAACAACAGGTTCGACATGTTTCCCACCATACTCGTACCCGACGGTTCGTTTATGATCGACAGGCGGATGGGAGTGTACGGTTACCCTCTCGAGATTCAAGGCCTGTTTTATACCGCCCTGCTTTCCGCTAAAGAACTGCTGATCCAAAACAACGACAATAAAATTTATTTCGAAAATATAAATAGGCGGCTCGGGCACCTGATTTATCATATTAGAAAATACTATTGGCTGGATTTTAAAAAGTTGAACCAAATTTACAGATTTAAAATTGAAGAGTATAAAGAGAATGCCTTGAACCAATTCAATATTTTCCCTGAATCCATCCCCCCCTGGGTATTCAACTGGCTTTCAGAC
>JAJDND010000200.1 GCA_022340885.1 Desulfobacterales bacterium
AAATGATCGATTCTTTCACCCTGATGTTTTCTGAGATCTCTATTCAAACCTGCAGGATATCGGTTTGTCCGAACACCGGTGATTAGTCTGACGTATCTATGTTTATCCCTAGTTGGGATGGTATCCTGAAATGAATCTTTCATTTTGATGACCCTTCAATTGGTTTTGATATCATATTTCAATTTTTCAAATAATGTATTGGTTCGAACCTAAAAAACCCGGACGAATCGACCGGGTTTCCATTGTGTGCAATTAGTACATAGATTATTAGTCCATGTGCCTTAGTCAATTTTTAGTCAAGAAATGGTCAAGAAAACCCTTAAAACTCCCCCTGTTTTCCTTGGGTGTCACTCGATAACCCTCAAAAGAAAAAGGGATCTAACCATCTGAATTGATTAAATCCCTTGTTGTCCTTGTGTTGCCCTTGATGACTCGGTTAAAGACCTTCTAATCCGTAGGTCGCAGGTTCGAATCCTGCCAGGCGTACCATTTGCTTAATAGTAAAAGAATTTTATTTTATTATCAATGTTTTTTTGGCGGCCGTTGCCGCAGGGGAATGAAACAGAGGTGTCGAATATATCCTCTATCCTTTGTAACATCATCTGATAAAAACAGGAAATTTTTTCCCTTGACCCTGCGCTTTTTTCCATCCAAGGCCTTTTCACATCACCCATCGATCCTCGAATTGTCCGCAAGAGAAATTGATTAAGTGTTCAGACAGTCAGGATTCAGCGTTCAGTTATAATGGTTGAGAACCGTCCACCGGCAGGTCTATCACCGCCTTGGTATACATCCCCTCCACACTTTCAAACCAGAGTCTGCCGACATGATTTTCGACGATGCCGTGGATGATGGAAAGTCCGAGCCCGGTTCCCTCTCCCTGCGGTTTTGTGGAAAAAATCTGATGCGTATCTGACAGCGTTCGAGAAAGTACCAGTACCTTTTCCGGCAACTCTTTGACAGACATGCGAAAATATTGACAGAGATCGTGACCTGCTGCATCGAAAGAGAGACCTTTGGAAAATGCTCATTTTTGCGCGAGCCCTAAGTCGACAAGAATGGCGCTGATTTAAGGCAAAAGCGTATAAAGAGATAGCCGCCTTTTCTTTGTCATCCCAAATGAAAAACCCTGCCGGGAGCGACAACCCGGCAGGGTCAAAAGGAGGTGGGAATCAAAAAGCTGGGGCTTGATTCCATTTGATTTATGTTGAAAGCAATATCTGTGCCAATTCTCATTTGCCGAACAGCTTGAGAATCCCCTTGACCTGGTCCTCCATTGTTTGAGAATTTTCTTTGGAGGATTCGTTTCCCTTAAGTTGCTTTTGTAAATCCGGAAGTCTTTTTTCAATTTCCTGTTTCAGCATCCCTTGGAGATCCGGTCGGAATTCGGGAGAAGAAAAAGTGCCGGCAACCAACACCGGTACCATGATACCGGATCGATTTTCAGTATCTCCCTGTCCTTTGAGAGTAGCGACGACTTTGGGTTCCAGTCTGAAATCAAGCCGTTGGTTTACCAAATCGGCGACGCCTGATGCCTTCAATCGAACCAAAGGGGAGGTGAGAGTGGTGGCGGTGGTTCGAAAGACCCCGTTTTGAACTGAAAAAGGGATATGGAGTTCGGAAAAGTCGGTGCGTGGTGCATTTTCTCCTTTTTCAGCCAGCCCGAATGCGGTTTTGACATTTTGAACCATTGCTTGCAAATTGATGCCTTTGACGGCACCGTTTTTAAACAAAAGATCACCATTGCCGGTTAACGTCTTTCTGATAACAACGGGATCATCTCCCTTCATGCCGAGATGGATTTTTGCCTTTAAAACCCCTTCCAGAAAATCTTTTTTTAATACATCCACAAGAAGGGGAGCGGCGTTGACGCCGTTTAATTCCAACTGAATGTCGGTTTTCGGCACATCCTGTTGAACGCTGAACATGCCTTTGCCGGACATTTTGCCCTGATACAGTTCCAAGGTCACCGGCTGTAACTCAAAAAGGCCCTTTTCTCCGGTTACCTTTAAATATACACTCTCGGTTTTGGCATTCTTGATTTTAAGTTTATCGATGCGAACGGTCCCGTTCAATGTCAGCCGGCGCAACGGAGAATAATCGGCCTCGGATTTGGCGTTGATGGGTTCTGATTTTTTCGCTTTGGAAGCTCCGGAACCGGTTGTTTTTCGGACGGGCTTTTTTTCGTCTTGTGCCGGCAAGTATCGATCCATATCGATTTGATCGACAGCCACGTTGAACGTTACTCGGGCATGATCGAAATTATCTGCCTGTATCATGAATGTCGCCTTAGACTCATCCAGGTCCAATACGCCCTTGGGAATCGATATGTTTTTCATATCCCCTTTAACCTCGCCGTTGAAAGCCATGCGGCCGACCGCCTGCGGATCGGCCGTCGATAAAGGAAATGTCTTTCCCATTGCAGTCATCAATTTTCGCGGTGAAAACGGAGATAGGTTAACATCCATTTCAAATTTGGGATGGGTAGCCGGATCTGTGACATGCCCTTTTATTTTCACATCCATTTGTTCAAAAGCCCTGACGGAAAGCTTCAGCGGAATCATTCCCTTGCCGGGCATTTTCCCGATGGGACCTACATTACCGTCCACGGATAACGGCTGTCCATCCACCTTGGCGGAAAAGGCAAGGCCAATTGGACGCTCCAGAGAAACATTTTGAAGCAAAAGCGTCACATCGGAGATTTCCCTGCGTAATTTCTTCCGGTCATCCATCCAAACAACTGACCCATCCTTTACCTCTAATTCACCCAGAGCAAATGCCTTCAGATTGACCCCATTGCCGGTCTCACTCTTTTCCGGGATTTGTGCGTTTGCGGATGTTTTCGCAGAAGTCCCGGAACCGGCTTTGGAGTTGAATTCCCAGTTGACCCGGCCATCTTTGTTGGTTTCCAAGACAATTCGAGCCCCGTTTAGAATAAACCGTTTGACCTGAACATCTCTAAAAAGAAGGGGCAAAAGCTTAACCCTGACAAAAAATGATTTCACAAAAACAAAGTCCTTTTCCTCAAAACCCGGCGGATTTCCGAGGTGAAGATCGGAAAAAGAAACCCCCGCATAGGGAAACAGAGAAATGTGCAGATCGTCCCCCACACTGAAAGGTCTTCCGGTCGCCTTGGTCACCTGCTCCTCGATCAGCGGTTTATACCGGCGAACATCCACAAATCTCGGCAGCAGCACCAGGCCCGCAATGATCAGGACTACCAGGCACCCACTAATGATCAATCCCCATTTTATGGCTCGGTTCATATCGCTCCTTTTATGATTGTCTAAATAATTTTTATAATTTTTTATTCTTGAAAAATGGCATGAACCATTCTCCTCTTTAAAGTCAACAATAAGACTTATGGACGTCTATTTCAACAGATTGTTTTTGGGAGATATATGTCTATCTCAGCGCGTCCCTTAAAATATGCACGATGTTTTTTCTTGCAAACATAGCTTCTTAAATATTATCATCAGTTAGCTTATTCAAATAATTCAATGAATCAATGATAGGTTTTAAGACTTTGTACTCGTTTACTTTTCTGACAATTAACCGCCTCGGATATGGTAAAACCGGCGGCAAAAACCCGGAGCCATTCAATTAGAAGACCATGAAACTCAAATACATCCTGATTGTAATTTTATGTTTAAACCTGTTCTTTCCACAACTGTTGTTTGCACAAAACGCTCAACATCCGGAGTCAGGGGCCACCCAAAAGAAATTGACTTTGGACCGGGCGGTCATGTGTGAAGATATCAAGGATTTTGCCCCCCAAAATCCGGCTGTTGTCTTTTCCATTAAAATCGGAAAAGTCTGCTGTTACACCTCATTTGATCCGGTTCCTAAAAAAACGTTCATTTACCATAAGTGGTTTCACAGAGATAGTCTCAGTACCAATAAACGATTATATCTTCAACCGCCTCGTTGGGCGACCTTCAGTACGATTCAACTTCGAGAGACCGACATCGGCCCGTGGCGGGTTGAGATTTCCGATCAAAATGGAAAGTTGTTATATATCTTGAGGTTCAGCATCACCGATTAACGGATCTGGAATATTCTCATGACTTTTGTTCATTATATTCGTTGGCAGGATGTCATCGACATCCTGTTAAACAGCTACATTCTGTTTCGCCTCTACGTGCTGTTCAGAGGAACCTATGTTTTCAGGGTGCTTACCGGAATCGCTTTCCTCTGGATCTTTCAGCGGATCTCCGTTTATTTTGGTCTTATTTTGACCAGTTGGGTCATGCAAGGTATTACCGCCCTTCTCGCGCTTATTATCATCATTGTATTTCGAAATGAAATTCGAAGTGTTCTTCAGGCGAAAAACCTGAAAGCCATACTTTTTGGATTTCCCCAAAAAAGCGACCCAACGACGATTCAAACGATTTCGGATAGCGTAAAAACTTTGTCCAAACGACACATCGGCGCCTTGATTGTCCTTCCGGCAAAAGAAAACCTGGAGGACGTTCTCAAGGGCGGTATCCTGTTGCAGGGACGAATTTCCAAAGAGATGATCACCAGTATTTTCTGGAGCGACAACCCGGTCCATGACGGCGCCGTCATTATTGAAGGAGATCGGATTGCCAAGGTCGGCGTTATTCTACCATTGTCATACAAAAGCGATTTGCCGTCTCGATACGGCACCCGGTACAGGGCGGCGCTCGGACTGGCCGAGACAACGGATGCTCTGGTTATCGTCGTATCCGAGGAAACCGGAAATGTGATGGTGGCTAAAAACGGCAACATCATCAATATTCACGGTAGTGCGTCTCTGACAAAAATATTGAAAGAACACATGGGGCTGCATGAAGCGGAAAGCGGTTCTCGGCAGCAAGAAAAACTAAAGCTGGGCATTGCGGCAGTGGTTTCATTTTTCTTTATCACGGGTATGTGGTTCAGCTTTTCAAAAGGATTGGATACCCTGATTACCCTTGAAATTCCGGTTGAATATACAAATCGCAAACCGGATTTTCAAATCGTGGATGCATCCGTAAACACCGTCCGCCTCCATCTGGCAGGTTCCGGGGCTTTGATAAAATCGCTCCAACCTGAACAGGTTCAGGTAAAACTGGATCTCGGACATGCCGTTATGGGCAGGAATATTTTTTCCATCACTCAGGACAATATTACGTTGCCGCCCGGCATATTTTTAAGAAAAGTCGTACCGGCCGTCATAGAAGTTACCCTTGACGAAACCATTAAAAAGGAGCTTCCCGTTCAGGTTGACTGGGTTGGAGAATTGCCGGCAGGTTTAATTCTTTCGTCGGTAAAGATTGACCCTGAAAACGTTGAGGTTGTTGGAGGGAAAAGAATTTTGCAAAAGCTTTCGACAATCTACACGGAAAAGGTCCACCTGGACAACTTGAAAGAAAGCGGAACCATTTTTGCGAACCTCGCCCTGACGCCCGCCTCCTTGAATATTGCATCCGGATCAAAAGACAAAGCTAGAATCGCCTATGTGATAGAGCATAGGGCAAAATAGCATTGGCGTTCAGTGTTTAGGGGTTCAAAGTTCAGAAAGGGTGATTCTACTAAATGCTGTGAGCGAGAACAATGGCCGAAACCAAAGCGTAGGAGAGCTGTAAATAGGTAGGATCACTATCCTGAGCGCTGACCTCTGAACACCGAACACTTGCTCTATACCCTCTGAAAAAGGAACTCCATAAAACCCGGCCGGCAGATGAACGATTTGGCTGGAACAAAGGGCGACATCATGGACAATACATCTCTGTTTTGGCGACCGCGCAGGGGCAGGTTTAAATGGGGTTGCGGACGCAGTTGAACGCGATAATCTTGCCCGATAACAAAAGATCTTGTTTCAGTGGATGAGATCTGATCACCCATCACCATGATCACCGCCATCCCTCCGGGCATCAATATGGAGTGGCACACCCTGACCAGCTCGTGAACATCTTCATCATTCAGGCGGTCCGCCAATTCCCATACCAGTATCCCATGGAAGCTTTCGATGGGATAGTCGAGTTCCTGCCAGATTTGGCGAACAGGTTCGCCTTTTCGCAGGCGTGCGTCGAGTCGGATGAACATATCGCACACATGGTGCTTTTTCACTCTGTGGGCGAAAAACTGGATGTTCTCCTGGCATACCGGCCCTATATCCAACAAATTGCCTTGGGAGTTACGCTCAAGATGTTCCGCGAAAAGTTTCAAGGCATTGCTGGTATACGCCTCATACCCAGGGCCCGTCGGAAGATCTTTTCGGCCCAGATCTGCAGCGGAAGCAGCCACCGATCAAATCCTTTTGTTGTCCATTCCTGCAGGCATCGAAGATTCCTTGGCCGGTACGGAAGCGGGTTTTTCTTCAGTTTTTTCAGCCTGTTTTTCCGGATGCGCGAATTTTTTCATCGGTTCGCGTTCAAGCTCGATGACCGCTTTGAGATAGGCTCCATCTTCGACGGAGATGCTCTTTGCCTTGATTTCTCCATTGAAATCCGCTGCTTTTGTAATTTCTACCCTGCCCGTGGCATTGACATTTCCCACTAATTTCCCGCCGATGGTGACATTGGCAGCATTGACTTCGGCATTGACCTGGCCCTTGGATCCAACCGTTAAGTGGTTGGCCTTCATTTCAATGCTGCCTTTGACCGACCCCTCGATCAAAAGATCCTCCTTGCCCCGAATAATGCCTTCTATAAAAATCTGATCCCCGATAATCGTCCTGTCAACTTTAGTTGCCGGAGCAACCGGGGCTGGAGCGACTTTGGGCTCGGGAATTACTTTCTTGTATTTCTTGAGCATAAAATCCTCCCTTTTGGGAACATTAATAGAAGCCATCTCAATATAAAGATTTGGGTTCAAAATCCAGGCGGAGCCGAGTCTTAACCCGCATGCATGCTCAAGTATGCCGTGGACTTCAAACGAGGTTCCAACGCCGAGCTTGGGCCAAACGATTATTTTGAGATGGCTTCAAGTTGGTTGAACGACCCAAGAACTGCGCCCTCAACTTTGAACACTGCCAATGCAACAGAATGGGCATTGAATACTTTCGGCGATATTATCGGACATGAAATTCAAAATATTATATTATAAATCCGGTTTTATGTCAATTCAGCCATTAACTTGGATGTTTCACAAAAGTGAAAACATTCGTATATCCCAAAATATCCGTCACCAACAAAACAATAAATACAACAAGAAGGGCTCCGATGATAATGCCGAAATCGCTGCCTCCTGCCGGAAGATTCTTAAAGTGATGGTAAAGTTTTTGGACCTCGGCATCGGCGAGACTGTCGATACGCGCCTTTGCCTCTATGGGATCGATGCCGTTGGCTATAAGCGCAGATTGAACATCCTTGCGAACCAGGATTTGACTCAGATAATTGCGGGCCTGTTGTCCCCCGACCTGGCTTATCACCTGCTCCGTCTCAATTATTTCTGCAAAAACAGATTGATATGGAACGGCCAGTATGAATAGTAACAAGGTCATCAATACGCTCACAGGTTTCGCCTTTTTTCGCAAAATTTTCATCTGCCATCTCCTTGCTGCCTGGATAAACGGCTCAGGTACAGGGACGTGCGCCCCCCGAGCCTAAACGATATACGTTCATTGTTTCAAAGGTCTCCAGAAATCGATACCCGGTTTACTCTCGATGCGGGCAAAAAATCACAACCGGCAAAAAATGTCAACGCTTGAACGGTCCGGAACCGCTCGCCTCCTCCGTGATTCGCTCTTTTTGGAGGAGTACCCGTTTCAACCATTCATTGTCGTCTTTAAGATAGATGTGGGCCAGGCGGTTGAATTGGGCGGCCTGACCGAAATTACCTTTCATCAACCAAGCTTCTGCCAGATAATAGTAATTCCGGCCGTTGTCAGGATTGAGGTTCAGCGCCCGCTCCAGTATTCCAATGGCATCATCAGGTTGCTTTTTTTCTAAAAACAGCCGTCCTTGCTCGGTTAACTGTAGCGCCGCAAGGGCACGGGGGCTCATCCCTTGTTTTTCAATGTTTTTCTGTCCTCCGCCGGCATTCTGAGAAGTTTCCCAAGATGCCGAGGGCTTAGATTTGACGACAGAAGGGGCACATCCTAAAAATGTCAGTAGAGATCCAAATACCAAGGTTGCAATAACCGCTTTAAAATGTATTGAAAAACCCTTTGATCCCATTGATGATCCTTTTGAAGGAATTTTCGTGTCCGTAGGTGGGGCAGTACCCCTCAGGTATATGATCGGCCAGAAAATATTCTTCCATGGGATGCGGACATTTATCCTTTGCAGCCGTTTGTCTGTTTTCCGAACAGATCATCCCCCGAACCACCCCCTGCGGCATCCGAAACCACCCTCCTGCCACATATTGGGGCAACGCATTCATGAGATCGGCCCAAATTGGCAATGCGGCTTTTGAACCCGTTGCATAGATCGGGGCGCCGTCATCAAACCCCACCCATATCAGAGCCAATATATCCGGCGTATACCCCACAAACCAGGCGTCTCTGTAATCATTGGTGGTTCCGGTTTTGGCTGCAACCGGATAGGTGATTCCAAAATCCCTTAATGAACTTGCGGTTCCTTTCTCTACAACGCTTTGCAACAATGAACTTATGAGGAAGGCTTTGCCCGGCGTCATTACTTCGTTGATGGTCATATGTCGCTGTTCCAGAATGTTGCCGTTCTCATCCAGAACCGACTTCAGCGTCAATGGAAAAGGCAGCACTCCGTCGGCGGCAAAAGGGCAATATGCGCGCGCGAGTTCTAACGGAATCACCTCAAAAGATCCCAAGGCGATGGAAGGATAAGGTTTCATCGGGGTCGAAAATCCCAGCGATCTGGCCGTTTTTACGATATGGTCTATGCCCACCTGCATCGCCAAATCAACGGTGGCCAAGTTGATGGATTTTGCCAATGCATCCCTGACCGTCACACATTCTTCCGTCATCGGGGTATAGTTTTTAGGTGTCCACTCCTTTCCGTCAATCTCATAGGTTACCGGCTTATTAGACAATATGGAGGCCGGGGTAAATTGATCCAGTCCGCTCAAATATACAAACGGCTTGAATGCGCTTCCGGGCTGTCGGCGTGCCTGGGTAATTCGGTTGAACTGACTGACACTGTAATTGCGCCCCCCCACCATGGCCAGGACATAGCCGGTTTTGGGCTGCATAACGATGATCGCTCCCTGCAATTTCTTTTGCGGGTCTGTTCGAGACAGCGCAGGGTTTGATTTTTCCAGGGTCTCCAAGCCTTTTTTCAGAGCGTTTTCGGCCGCAATTTGAACCTGTGTATCCAAGGTCGTATATATCTTCAAGCCGAGGCTTGACAAATCTTGAGGCGAATAGAGTGCCGTAAGCTGATCGGACAGGTAATCCATAAAATAAGGCGCCTTTTTTCGATAAGCGGCATAACCGACCGTTTTCACCGGAAGCGGCAGCGTTGTTCTCAGTTCTTCATCCGAAATCCACCCCTGTTTGTACATAGCGTTCAACACCACATTTCTCCGTTTCCTGCACCTGCTTTTATCAATATAAGGAGAATAATAGTTGGGCGCTCTGATAAGACCGCCCAGAGTTGCCGCTTCAGCCAGGGAAAGTTCTTCCACCGCTTTTCCGAAATAGAAAATGGATGCTTCCCCGATGCCGTTTATGGCTTCTGATCCGTTCTGTCCCATATAGATCTCGTTGAGATAAATTTCGAGAATTTCATTCTTTTTATACAACCTCTCGATGGTGAGAGACATGAACAATTCTTTTAGTTTGCGAATCAGAGTTCTTTTGGGGGTAAGAAAATAGTTTTTGGCCAGCTGTTGTGTAATAGTGGATCCTCCCTGTTTAAAGGAACCATGTCTAAGATCCGTATAGATTGCCCTTAATATGCCCCTTGGATCCAGTCCCTTATGTTCGTAAAACCGGTGATCTTCCGCGGCCAAAACCGCATGAATAACATTCATAGGGACTTGATCGATGGATACGAGCAGCCGCCGCTCCCGCTTGGGGCCAAAAAAGAGCATAACCTCTTCGGGTTCGAGCTCCATAATCGACATTGGCTGATCTGTAATTGAATTGACGATGGAAATGATTCGATCTTTATCAAACCTGATGTTTACAGGAACGCCCTCTTTGTATCTCGATGGAACCTTAAAATCATGAAGATAAATCTCCATCGATGACATCGATATCCTGAGCTCACCCTTTTCTTCGGGTTTGTGAGTGACTTTCCGATATCCCAAATGCCAGAGTTTTTCGTTAAAAAGAACTCGATTTATTTTTTGACCGGGATACAATATGGTGGTGTCGGAATAAACTTTGGAAGGTATGCTCCATCGCCGCCCTGAGAATCTCTTATCTATCTGGATGGAAAGATACCAGCAATAGACCAGCATCATGCCGAGGATAAGAGCAATGACCGGCAGATACCATTTAAACAACCGTTTAATGGTGATGTTTATGGACCGTTTATTTTTTGTCAATAGTGCCTATACTGACCCTTTGATTTCAAGAATGCTTACCGGTTGAGCAGCACAAGAAGATTGATGGAGCAATGGTATATTGATATGTTAGAGCAAAGATGAATGCCTCCGCTGGCGTTTTGTACTGAAACCGATGATAAATCCAAGAATGAGCACGCCGGCACCGCTTAAAAACCACTTAATATTTTTATTCCAAAGTAATTTGGTTAACTCGTCTTCATATTTCTGGGCTTTTTGGGTCTGCTCGGAAAGTTTCGCCGTTGACGCTTTATATTTTTCCTGAAGCTCGAGAAAGTGTTTAGAGTCCTTTTTAAGCGTTTCATACGTGCTGTTCAGATTTTTCAGCTTCGTTTCAGTGGTCGTGAGATCGGCGCTGAGCTTTTTATTATCAGCACTCAGGGTCTTATTTTCTTCTAACAGTGATGCAGACCTGGTCTGAAGATCGTTGAATCTGTTCTGCAACACGTTGAGTTGAATACTATTCGGCGTTTGATCGGTAATAAAACGGCTGATCACCCAGCCTTCCTTGCCGTTCGGCAATCGCACCATGGTCCATTCATTTTCCGCCTGCAAAATTTCCACCTCTTGCCCGACACCGAGCAAGGCGATTATTTTTCGATCCGTCCCGGGTCCCGTCCGCATGGTTATCGTCATGCTGTCATTGATATAGTGCTTTGTTTCAGCCCATGCCATAGCAGATAAAAAAAGGCATATTCCCATAATGCTCAATATTTTTACATATGTTTTCATAAGTTTATCGCTCCAAACCTGCTCCTTGAAACGGAGTGTTCCGAATGGGACTTTGGCTAATCGTCACGTTTGATGGTTTACGGAAATGAATCACAACCCTTGTGGAAAGTCAACCACCTTCTTAGAAGTGGTTCCAAAACCCCCTCTCGGGCTCATTCTCTGTGTTGAACTGAAATGTCCAATCCTCGAAATATTCCCGATATTCCTGCGGTTGGCCTTTTCAGTCCGCCTTGACCCTATTCCCGATTGAAGGTTTTGAAACCACTTCAAAGGGCTTTTCGCGCTTTGTTTCGAGGCTTTTTATAAAACTTCTCTGATTTTCTTCGAAAGATCTTTCAGATTAAACGGTTTTTGAATAAAGCCATTGCAGCCTTTATTCATTATTTCCATGACCTGCTCGTTAATACTGTAACCGCTCGAAAGAAGAACCTTGATTTCAGAATCGATTTTTTTTATTATTTCATAGACCTCACTGCCGCGCATATCGGGCATAATCATATCTAAAATAATCATATCGATCTTTTCCTGATTCTCCTGATACTTTTGGATCGCTTCTTCCCCACCATTCGCTATAATCACGGAATATCCAAGTTTCTCCAACAACTGGCTGCCCACATCAAGGATCACCGCTTCATCATCCACCAGCAAAATGGTTTCGTTTCCTTTTTCAACGGCTTCGGAAACTGCTGAATCTTTCCGGGTCGGCGCCTCCGATACCGGAAGATATATATTAAAAACCGAGCCGTTTCCTTTCTCGGAGTCAACATCAATATATCCACCGTGTCCTTTGACAATGCCATATGCCGATGCCAGCCCAAGACCTGAACCCCGGCCCATTTCCTTTGTCGTGAAAAACGGTTCAAATATGCGCGCCATGGTTTTTTGTTCCATGCCCGTGCCATTATCTTTAATCCGGAACTTTACATATTTGCCGGGTATGGGCCGATAGGGTTTGTTTTTCATGTCTCGATGTGTGGCATTCCGGGTTTGAAGAAACAAATCTCCTCCCTTGGGCATAGCCTCGGCGGCATTGACAAAAAGATTCATGAAGACCTGGTTTAGTTGAGATGCATCTGCCTGGATAAAGCGCAAATCTTCGGCGAGATCCTTGTGGATGACAATCTCTTTTCTCGCTCTTCCGAATGCGGTGGCGCTTTCAAGAATGATGTTGTTCAAATTGACGGGTTTAAGCTCATATTTGCCTTTTCTAGCGTATCCCAGAAGCTGGCCGGTGAGTTCGGATCCGCTTTGAATCAGACTTTCAACGGTTTTGAGTCGATCATAATTGGGATCGTCAGGGCCGATGTCATACAGAATCAGAGAAATGTTTCCAAGCATTCCCATCATCAGATTGTTAAAATCATGGGCAATACCTCCGGCAAGCGTTCCTATGGCTTCCATCCTTTCAATATAATGCAACTGTGCCTCAATCCTTTTTTTCTCAGAAATATCACGAAGAATAAACAGCGCTCCAGTGGTTTTACCGTCACAACCACCACATTGGGAGGCGCTCACACTCACATCGATCAAGCCACCGTCTTTAGACCGGCATTTTGTTTCAAAGTCATTACAGGGCATTGGACAATCTCCATGATCCTCAATACCCCCCATGTCAGATCGCTGTTTGCGGTCGCGGACAAACGGTATCTGCCGGCCTCTGATTTCCTCGGCCGTCCATCCAAAAATCCGGGTAAATGCCGGGCTCACGTATTCGACCTTCCCCTCCATATCACAGGTAACGATGGCGTCGGCACTGTATTGTAAAAGAGAATGATAGACTTCTTCAGCCTTCTTGGATTCCGAATATGATTCCCTTTTCTTTTTATTGTTCTTTCTCGGCATTTTCTCCATTTGATCTCTCTTTGTCATTTCTTTATTAAGGGCCGCGATATTCGTGAAAAAGGCGATTGTTTTTCAATTATTACTTGCAAATGTCTGTTGTAATGGCATTACGTATATACCAGATTCACATATGAAATCAATAGATTTTCGCATGTGCAATCGAATCGGGTTTCGACTCGATGCGCGTCATAGATTCGACTTGACATAAATAAATTTTGATGATTTCGTTAAAAAGAAGCGCGTTTTTTCAAAGGTTTTAAAATACACTGGGAGCTCATACATCAGAATATGGCGCGAGTTCGAACAGGTCTTGAAAGTTTTCTGTCATCCCCTCCCAAATGGATCTTTGGGACCCGAATCGGCCTTCTATGCAATCCCGCTTCGGTTGACGAACGTTTTCGTCATGCCAGCGAGTTGATTGATCATCGGTTTCCGGGCCATCTCAAGGCGTTATACTCTCCGCAACATGGCTTCTTTTCGGAAAAACAGGACAACATGGTCGAGTCGAATCATACGATTCACCCCACACTGAACATTCCTGTTTTCAGTCTTTACGGTAAAACGCGCATCCCTGATAAAAGCATGTTGGATCCCATAGACATCCTTATCATTGATTTACAGGACGTCGGGACACGTGTTTACACCTTCATCCATACCATGTCATATTGCATGGAAGCTGCAAAAAGATTGGGTAAAAAAGTGGTGGTACTTGATCGTCCGAATCCTATAAACGGCAACATGACAGAAGGGAATCTCCTATCTGTCGATTGCGCTTCATTTGTCGGACGATACACTATCCCCATGCGTCACGGAATGACTATCGGTGAGCTGTCCCTTTTATTTAACAATGATTTCGGCATTGGATGCGATCTTGCCGTCATTCCCATGAAAGGCTGGAACCGGGAAATGTTTTTTAAGGACACCGGCCTTCCATGGATTGCGCCGTCACCCAACATGCCGTCTCCAATATCTGCGATGGTCTATCCCGGGCAGGTTTTGTGGGAAGGAACCAATGTATCCGAAGGCAGGGGCACCACGCTGCCATTTGAAATGTTCGGCGCGCCGTTTATTGATGTAAAACGAATGCTGACGGTATTAGACGGATACAATCTGCCGGGTATAACCCTGAGATCCATTGTGTTTGAACCGACGTTTAACAAATGGAGCGGCTCGCCATGCAACGGATTTCAGATCCACATTACAGATCCCTATAAATTCAAGCCGTTTGTCACGACACTGCTGCTCATCCATGCTGTTATTGTTAATCACAAGGATATGTTTCAGTGGAAACAACCGCCTTATGAGTATGAATTTGAAAGACTTCCTATAGACCTTATCATCGGAGACAAAAACATAAGGCAGCGCGTTGAAAAAATGGATGATATATCCGCCATAGAAGATTCATGGCGCGATGCATTGAAAGGGTTTGAAGAGACGAGCCGGAGCGTTTACCTATACAAGTAAAATGGTTCAAAACGACTTCAATTGGAAACGGATGGTTTTCAAAAAAAACAAGGTCTGGCAGGCAACGGATCGAGATCAAAACCCGGTTGTCAAAAATGGTAAGGTGCTGATCAAATATCAACTTGATCAGGACTATGAATACTGGGTAGCCGCCAAAAATATCAAGCCGATTGATTCGATTCAGCCCAGGCAAAAATCCGAGAATAAAAAATCGCCCTCCGACCTTGCCGGGCATACTGCATCGGCAAGACCCAAATCGTCATCAAGGCAAAAAACGGTTAAGTCAAAATCCACCAGATCATCTTCGAACGAAATGTATTGTGACGATGCCATCTGCATTTATACAGACGGCGCATCTTCGGGAAATCCCGGCCCGTCCGGAATCGGAGTGCTTTTACGCTTTGATCAGCATGAAAAAGAAATATCGAGATCTATCGGTGTCGCCACCAACAATATAGCGGAACTCGAAGCGATCCGTACGGGTCTTCTCGCAGTGAAAAATACGGCTCTTCCGGTTCGGGTCTTTACGGACAGCAATTATGCCTACGGCGTCCTTGCGCTGGGATGGAAGGCAAGAAAAAATCAAGCCATCATCGCATCGATTAAAGAAATTCTTTTAAAATTCAAAGACTTGAAATTCGTCAAGGTTAAAGGTCATGTGGGTATCGAGGGAAATGAAAGAGCCGACGCTCTCGCTACCTCCGCAATTAAAAAATAAGCGCCTGCACTCGGTTGCAAGGCGCTTATAGTCAAATGATGAAGGCCCGGGAAATTTAACGTTTATCAATGGAACGTTAACTTATTCTTTTTCAGCCTTTAGTGTTTCGATTTCTTTTTTCAGTTCGTTAATTTCCGTTTTGTACTTTTCGGTGTCATCGGCACCAACTGAAGTTGAAGTGTCAACCGTTTTATCCTCTTTTTTCCAAGAGTCCTTGAGTTCGTCGAATCCCAAGTAAAGTGCCAAACCACCGCCAAGCAGAAGCATCACCGGAATAGCGCCGGCCAAAAGTTGCAAAAAGGGTTTCCACCATATGGACATGCCAATGAGACCCAATACAGCTCCGACCGCACCACCTATTAAAGTTTTCATAAAAAATCATCCTCCTTTAATTTGAATTATAATTTAATCGGCTTTTTTGTTATTTGTTTTTTTGAAACCCTACATGCTTTTTGGGTGCTGATAAAAAATAATTGGGAAAGAAAAGATGCTATGTAAATACATATAGTTGTTTATAGCAAACAGAGAATTTGAAAACTATCACAACTTATTTTGTAACGCAAGCTTAATTTTTGTAAACAAGAATCTTTATTTATATTTGTAAATTTTATGATTTTAGTCTAACATATTTTTTTCAAAGTATATGGGCAGGTCAAATTGGGATTTAATTATGTTAAAACAGATAAAAGCGAAACTGGCTGAATTCAGAGAAAAAAGAAAGAGAAAACCCGGTTCGACCGTTCACAATGATTATGACCATTATTTCTGCCAGCTCCCTGATAATATCGGCACAGTATCAGGTTTCTTTCTCAAGCTGTTTTTCTCCGGTCTTAAAGTCGTAGAAGAACAGACTCGTGATTTAAACAGACTCCGGAAGGAAGGCATTGTTGTATATGTAACCAAATATAAAAGCTACTTTCGGTTTCTTTTTTATTATACGCGTTATATGCGCGATGGGCTTCCATTCCCTCAAATCGGCTTGGACTACAACGTGATTCTTTGGCAGCCGGTATCACGAGTTATTAAAATTGTAACAGCACACGCCCGCTACTTCATTCAAAACCTCTCACTGCCGGATCCCTATCACAGGGGACATATCCGAAAAGAGCTTTTAAACGGACGATCAGCGCTCCTTTCCCTGGTTGAAGAAAAAGGTTTTCATCGAAGATTTATAAAGGCAAAGACAGATCCGATCCAATATCTCATCGAAATGCAGGAGTCCGTCGATCGGCCCATATTTCTCATCCCCTTGGTGATGTTTTTTGATAAGGATCCTCACCGATCGGTACCGAATATCATCGATTTTCTTTTCGGCAGCAAAGAGAATCCCGGAAAACTCAGGCGACTTTTTATCCTCTTTAAAAATCCGGGCAAGGTTTTCGCGGAGACATCCGAGCCGGTCAACCTCAAGTCTTTTCTAGATCTCGAAGAAAATCAAAAAAGGAGTATCGATCACAAGGCATTGGCGTTAAGGCGAGCGCTATTATCACAGATCAATCGTCACAGACAAAGTATTACGGGACCGGTTCTAAAATCAAAAGAAGAGATGAAGGAAAACATCCTTACAAAAGAGCGTCTCCAACAATTTATGGAACATCATTCAAAGACCCGGAATATCCCGCTTCAAAAGGTCCAAAAAGAGGCGAGCGATTTTTTGGATGAAATAGCGGCCGACTATAACGTTATTTTTATAAAACTGGCCTCAGCATTGTTGGCATGGTTTTTAAATGCCATGTTCGATGGGGTCACTGTGAATGAAGACGGCCTGAAACGAGTTAAAAGCATGGCTCAGAAAGGACCGGTCATTTTCATACCCTGCCACAAAAGTCACATCGATTATCTGATACTCTCCCATTTGTTATATAATAGCAACATGCCCTGCCCCCATATCGCCGCCGGGAAAAATCTCTCATTCTGGCCGATGGGCCCGCTGTTTAGAAGGGGGGGTGCATTTTTTATCCGACGAACGTTTAAAGGAGCGGTGCTCTATTCGAAAGTGTTTTCGGAATATATACACAATTTGCTATCGGAAGGATTCAATATCGAATTCTTTATCGAAGGCGGCCGAAGCCGAACCGGCAAAATGATTCTGCCGAAGCTGGGTCTGCTGTCGATCCTCCTTAACGCATATCGAAACGGCGCCTGCGAAGATTTGATTTTTTCACCGATTTTTATCGGCTACGACAGAGTGTTGGAAGAAAGCTCATACCTTTATGAAATCGAGGGGAAAGAAAAGCAACCCGAAAATTTCAGGCAGGTGATCAAAGCAAGAAAATTTTTGAAAAAAAGATACGGAAGAATCTATATACAATTCCATGACCCCATATCGTTTAAAGATATTTTGCGTCAATACGGAACCCCTATTGAGGATATGCCCCCCAAAGAGTTCAACATCCTCTGTCGAAATCTGGGGCACCGGATTATTAATTCCATCAATGCGGTTTCCGTTGTAACGCCGCACGCCCTGGTTGCGGCTGCCGCACTGAACTGCGGTAAAAAAAGTTTCTCTTTTGATCATCTCTTGTCACACGTTGAAACTTACATGAACTATCTGTTGTCCCAACAGGTCAAACTGACGGATACGCTTTTGATGGACGAAGTGAATACCATCGAACATGTCCTCGATTCTTACGTGCAGCGAAAATTTATCGATAAAGCATCTGAAAATCCTGATGCCCTGCTTACCGCCAGCCTATTCAAAATCAATGAAAACAAACGCCCGAACCTTGAATATTATAAAAACAACTGCATCTCTTTTTTCGTCCCTGCAGCCATCACTGCCATCGCGATACTCGTTAAAGACGCCTTTCAATTCTCGGCATCCGATTTACACGACGACTATAAATTCCTACAGTATTTCTTTAAATATGAATTTGCATATGATGTCGATAAGACTCCCGAATATTTCGTTCGAAAAAATCTTAAGGCCTTTATCGACGATGCAGTTTTGATGCCCCATCCTAAACTGCCGGACACTTATAATCTGACGTCTTCCGGGTTCAGAAAACTTCTTCTTTTTTCTCGATTCTTAAAACCCTACTTTGAATCATACTGGATCGTATTGAATTTTTTGATGCAGCATTCTCAAAATTCCACGAAGCCCAAGGAACGGCTTAAAAAAATTGAAGCCATCGGAAATCGCATGTACAAAAAAAAGGAAATCGAAAGAATGGAATCCCTTTCCGTCATCAACTATAACAACGGAATCGAATTTTTTGCATATAATGGCGTCAAAGGCTCGGATAACAGCGAGAAGATATTGTTCTATGCCGATGCCATCCACCGGTATCTCAATTGTGTTGGATGAGAGCGATACCCACCCATGAAAGCGCTAATTCTTGCTGCAGGACTTGGCACACGGCTCAGCCCCTATACCGAAAATACCCCAAAACCATTATTTACCCTCTCCGGGCGTCCCTTGCTGGATATCATTATCTCCGGGCTCATTGATGCGGACTGCAAGGCCATTGTCATCAACACACATCATCTGCATCAAAAGATAGATTCATATTTAGCCGAGCAACATTACTCGATTCCGGTTTTCACCCGGCATGAGCCGACCATTCTCGGAACAGGCGGCGCCATTAAAAACGTGGCAGATTTTTGGAACGACAGCCCATTTATGGTCATCAACAGCGATATTTTTACGGATATCGATTTAAAAAAAGTCTATGAATTTCACCTGGATCATTCTCATCCGGCAACGCTGGTACTTCACAACGATCCGGCATTCAACACGGTGACCGTGGATGCGAATGGATTTATTCACGATTTTAATGATCGGTTTTCACCGCATACCGCCTCTGAAACCCGTTCCCATCGGGCATCTCCGTCTAAAACCGAAAATACCCAAGAGCTCACCTTCACCGGGATACAGGTCCTGAATCCGGAAGTGCTAGAGATGATACCCGATAATGTCTTTTCAAGTATCATTGACATCTATAAAACTATCCTATCTAAAAAGAAAAAAATACCCGCGTTTATTTCCAAGGATTTCCACTGGAAGGATCTCGGAACACCCGGACGATACCGTCAGGTTGTTTTTGACGATATGGCGCCGAAAGCTTTCGAAGCCGCCTTCCCCGGGCAAACCAACCGAAGGATTGTTCGAACAGCGCTTTACGGAGACGGTTCAGACAGAAAATGGTATCGCGTGACTGACGGTCAGGGATCCCTTATACTGGCCGATCACGGCATCAGGCAAGATGACTCAACCTGTGAAGCGGACGCTTTTGTTTCCATTGGCCGTCACTTGGAGTCTAAAGGTATTCCAATAGCGAAAATTTACTTATATGATACGTTCTCCGGGCATGTATTCATGGAAGACCTGGGCGATATTCACTTTCAAACGTTTATAAAAAGTATCAAGAATCAGAATCGCATCGTTTCACATTACAAAGCGCTTATACGACTTTTGGGTAAACTCTCCATTGAAGGCCGAAAAGGGTTCAATCCGGCATGGACTTGCCAGACCGCCGCTTACACCGAAGATCTGATCCTCGAAAAAGAATGCCGTTATTTTGTCGATGCGTTTTTGAAGAACTATCTGGGGATGAACATCCGTTTCAATGATCTTGAAGCTGAATTCAAGCTTCTCGCAGAAAAAGCACTTCGGTTTGCCATTAACGGATTCATGCATCGAGATATGCAATCGCGAAACATTATGGTTAAAAAAGACCGGTTTTATTTCATTGATTTTCAAGGAGGCAGACTGGGGCCGATCCAGTACGATCTTGCATCCTTGCTCATCGATCCCTATGTTGATTTGCCCCGCGCGATTCAGAACACATTGTTGACGTTCTGCGTTGAAACGCTTTCACCGCTTTTTCGTGTCGATCCGGACCAATTTCTTTCTTGTTATCAATACTGTGCCGTCACCAGAAATTTACAGATCCTTGGCGCCTTTGGTTTTCTATCCCGTTTAAAGAAAAAAACGTACTTTGAAAAATATATCCCAAATGCTATAAAGACATTAAAATATCATTTTTCGACATTTCAACGCGAAGAATTTCCAACCTTAACATCCATTGTGAGACAAATTGGAGGCGCAGGATGAACCGCATAAAGCTCATGGTAAACGGATTGCCCGGCAATATGGCCACAAATGTCGTCAAGCATGCCTTTGGCGATGGTCGATTCGAATTGATTTTACAATCGCTGACCGGACCGGAAATCACAGACAGGGAAGCAAGCGTCCATGGGGTTACCTTCGGTCTGATCCAGCCCCGGGACCGGGACCGGGCCATTTTAGCCCTAAAGGATAAAGAAGGTCCTTTTTTGAGTGTAGACTTCTCACACCCTACGGCGGTAAACGGCAATGCCGAATTTTATTGCCGAAACGAGCTTCCCTTCGTCATGGGAACCACCGGAGGTGACCGACAGGGACTTGAAATGACAGTTCTTGGATCTTCAATCCCTGCGGTTATTGCACCGAACATGGCCAAGCAGATTGTCGGTTTTCAAGCCATGATGGAATATGCAGCCGACACGTTTCCGGACCTTTTCAAAGGATATTCCCTTGAGATCAAAGAAAGCCATCAGAAAGGAAAGGCGGATACCAGCGGTACCGCAAAAGCCATGGTCAGATATTTTAACAGGCTGGGATTGACGTTTACAGAAGATGATATCGAAAAGGAGCGCGATCCAGAAACACAAAAAGCAGCCTGGGGCGTTCCCGACGCATTTCTGGGCGGGCACGGATGGCACACCTACCGTCTCGATTCGGCGGATAAAACCGTTCGATTTGAGTTTACGCACAATGTCAACGGCCGGGATATTTATGCGCAAGGAACCCTCGACGCACTGGTATACCTATCCAAAAAGCTGACCGAAGGCGCCCGGGGGAAAGTATTTACGATGATCGATGTACTTAAGGGCGCTTAGGTTTTTGGATTGGCGAAGCGGTCTTCCTTCCATAAGTGTCCATTCAGAAATGGTAGCTTTTGGTTCAGAACAAGGCCGCAGCTATTTTGTAACCGCAGACGTAGCAGGAGACCTTTGAAAAATGTTCATTTTTGTTCAAGTTCAAGGAAGGCGAAAATTTCAATCGAAGGAATACATTGAGTATTTTGAGGATTGAAATTTGAGCATGACGCAGAAATTGGGCAAAAGGGGGCGTTTTTCAAAGGTCTCAGCAGCGCTACGTCGAGGAATGCAAAATAGCGAGAACGCCGGTCTGGACCGAAAGATGCCTTTTCTGGATGGACACTATCGACACTATCTGGCGGCTTTTTCCACTACCTCATAGGCTTTCTCAAGGGCTTCATCGAGTTTCTCGGGTCTGCTTCCTCCGGCCTGTGCCATATCCGGCCTTCCGCCGCCGCCGCCGCCGACCACAGATGCAATCTCCTTGACAATTTTGCCGGCGTGGAATCGGTTCGTCAAATCCTTGGTCACCACGACAATGAGCAGCACTTTTATAGTGTCCGTACTGCCGAGAATCACGACACCGGACTTTAGTTTCTCCTTGAACCGATCGGCCAGGTCTCTCAATGCAGCCGGTTTGTCGACCGATACTTTTTTCACCAGGACCCGAACCCCGTCAATGGTTTTGGTATCCTCTACGGACCATTCCACCGATTGTGCGGCGATTCCGGCCTTTAAGTGGTCCAGTTCTTTTTCCAGCGCCTTTTGGTGAGACAATATTTTTTCAATCCTGTGAGTGACGGCATCCGGATGCTCTTTGAGCAGCAGTGCCGCATCATGCAGACGTTTTACGCTCTTTTGGACGTAATCCAATGCGGCCGTACCGGTCAATGCTTCGATCCGCCTGATTCCCGAGGCGACACTCGATTCTCCGACAATTTTAAAAAGACCGATATCGCCGGTCCTATGGCTATGGGTGCCCCCGCAAAGCTCTTTACTGAAATCCGCCAGGGATACCACCCGGACCCGATCCCCGTATTTTTCTTCAAACAGCGCCGTGGCGCCCGTCTTGAATGCCTCTTCGGATTCCATTTCCACAGTCTGAACCGGCAAATTTTCCAGGATTTTTTCATTCACGAGGGTTTCAATTTTTTCGAGCGTTTCGGAATCCGGCTGGGAAAAATGTGTAAAGTCGAAGCGGAGCCTGTCCGGCGCCACCAGTGACCCGGCCTGTTTTACGTGATCACCCAGAATTTTTCTCAAAGCAAAATGAAGCAAATGAGTAGCGGTGTGATTGCGCGCAGTCGCCAAACGCTGGCGGTCATCTACGGTAAGGGTTACGTCATCTCCCTTGTTGACGGTCCCCTTGATAACTTCTCCCTTGTGAATAATCAAGCCGGTGGGGTCCTTTACCGTATCGGAGATCTGAATTTCAAGATTGTCCGCAGATATGGTTCCGGTATCTCCGACCTGCCCGCCGGCCTCACCATAAAACGGTGTCACTTCGGTAACAATCTCGATGGATTGCCCTTTAGACGCCTCTTGAACCTCCTGGCCATCTCTGACCATCACCAGAACTTTTGATTGGCAAGACGCCGTATCATATCCCACGAAATTGGCCATTATGCCATGTGCCGAAAGATTTTTATACGCATCACTGATGGTGGTAAATGCCGCAATGGCTTTGGATCGTTGCCGCTGGGCTTCCATGGCCTGATCAAAGCCATCGAGATCGAGCGCCATATCTTCATCCCTAACAATATCCCTGACAATATCCACCGGGAACCCATAGGTGTCGTAAAGCTTGAAAATGAGTTCTCCGGGCACTTGATTTTGTCCCTTTTCTTTTAAGCTTAGCAGGTTTTCATTGAGAAGCCTGAGGCCGTGATCAAGGGTTTCTGAAAACCGAACTTCTTCGTTTTCAATCACGTTGGTGATATAAGACGCTGCTTCGGTCAGTTCAGGATAGGCCGGTTTCATAATATCGAACACGACTCTTGCCGTTTCATGTAAAAACGGTCGGGTGAGACCGATATTACGTCCGTAGCGAATAGCCCTTCGCATAATCCGTCGAAGCACGTATCCCCTTCCCTCATTGGAAGGCAATACGCCGTCGCCGATGAGAAATGCCGCGGCTCTGCTGTGGTCCGCAATGACTTTCATCGCAACATCCGATTCCCAAGATTCCCCGAGTCGCTTTTCGGAAAGATTCTCGACCTTGTTCATAATCGGACGAATCAAATCGATGTCATAATTCGACGGCACATTCTGAATAATGGAGACCATCCGTTCAAGACCTAATCCCGTATCGATGCTCGGCTTGGGGAGGGGGGTCAATTTACCCGAAACGTCCCGGTCAAACTGCATGAAGACGAGATTCCAAATCTCCAAAAAACGATCGCAATCACATCCCACCTGGCAATCGTGCTTTCCGCAGCCATATGCTTCACCCCGATCGATATGTATCTCACTGCACGGGCCGCATGGCCCGGTATCCCCCATGGCCCAGAAGTTGTCTTCTTCTCCGAATCGTAAAATCCGGTTTTCCGGCACCCCGATATTTTTATGCCAGAGCTCGTGGGCTTCATCATCATCCAGATAGATCGAGACCCACAGTTTATCTTCGGGAAGCCCAAAACCGTTGGTCAACAGATCCCACCCGAAATCAATAGCCTTTTCCTTAAAATAATCCCCGAAGGAAAAATTGCCCATCATCTCGAAAAACGTATGGTGTCTTGCAGTATACCCGACATTTTCCAGATCGTTGTGCTTGCCGCCGGCCCGAACGCATTTCTGGGCCGTCGTGGCCCGGACATAGCTTCGTTTTTCTTCGCCGAGAAAAGCCCGTTTGAATTGCACCATACCGGCATTGACAAATAAAAGCGTCGGGTCATCCGAAGGGACAAGGGATGAACTCCTTACAACGCGATGGTTGTGTTTCTCAAAATAATCAAGAAATTTTCTGCGTACTTCGTTACCCGTCATATTTTACCCCATTTTATGAATTGCCCTGCTTGACGTCGCGTTCTTTTTTGGATAAACCTAATGCTTCTTTGACCCTGGTCAACGCCGAGTTGTAAATATCCGGGTTGTCTTTCAAAAAATTTTGTACGTTTTGCCGGCCCTGTCCGATTCTCTCGCCGTCATAAGAATACCATGAACCGCTTTTTTCGATAATACCCGTCGAAACACCGGTATCGACAAGATCCGCTGTCTTTGCTATTCCTTCTCCATACATGATGTCGAATTCAGCTTCGGCAAACGGCGGCGCCATTTTATTCTTAACAACACGCACGCGTGTCCGATTGCCCACAATCTCTTGTCCATCCTTGATCGCACCGATTCGACGAATATCAAGCCGGACCGAAGAATAGAATTTCAGCGCATTGCCTCCGGTCGTTGTTTCGGGATTGCCGAATACCACGCCGATTTTCATACGAATTTGGTTAATGAATATCAGTGCGGTCCTTGTCTTGCTGATGGTGCCGGTTAATTTTCTCAACGCCTGGGACATGAGCCGGGCCTGAAGCCCCATGTGTGAATCGCCCATCTCACCTTCTATCTCGGCTCTGGGCACGAGTGCAGCAACGGAGTCGATCACGATAATGTCCAGTGCCCCGCTTCTTACCAGCATGTCTGCAATTTCAAGCGCTTGCTCCCCGGTATCCGGTTGCGCGACCAGCAGATCGTCGCAATTGACCCCGAGTTTTCTGGCATAAGAAATATCTATCGCATGTTCGGCGTCGATAAAGGCGACGACACCCCCCTGTTTTTGAGCTTCTGCAACCGCATGAAGCGCAAGCGTGGTTTTGCCCGATGCCTCAGGCCCGTAAATCTCAATCACCCTGCCTCGGGGAAAACCGCCAACACCCAGCGCCTTGTTAAGAGCAAGAGATCCGGTGGATATAACCGGCACATCGACTATCGCACTGCTTCCCAGTTTCATGATAGCGCCCTTTCCGAATTGGCGCTCTATCTGCCCCATTGCAGTTTTTACCGCCTTCTCTTTGTCCGGTGAAATGCTCATTGTTCCCTCCAGTTGATCACCCATGGGCGTCAGTGAATGTCTCGGAAGTTTCACCCGGTTTACCGGGGGAAATATATCCTTTCTAATACTTTTGATTTCGACCAGGGGTGGGGTAAA
>JAJDND010000216.1 GCA_022340885.1 Desulfobacterales bacterium
ACAAGTATGAATACCTCTCTTAACCTTGGTGCTAAAGGACTTGGTGTTGAAGTCGATGCTGAAGATTTTTTTGGGATGGACACTACGTATTCATTGGTGAAAATCAAAGGCTTTTGGCGTTTTACGGAGAATCGTCGGCACAGGCTGGATTTTAAATGGTCTTCGTATCGAAGAGACGGCTACAGAAAAATTGGAAAAGATTTTACGTTTGAGGATAAGGATGGCAACGAAATTACAATCCCCGCCGGTACTGAAGTAAACAGTCATTTTAACGTTGATATGTATAAGATCTCCTATAGCTACTCGTTTTTTCAAGACGATCGTATAGATCTTGGCGCAGCCATCGGACTTTATTGGATGCCGATCGATATCGGGGTAAATTCCAGTGGATTTATCAGCGTTAGAGAAGAAGAAAAATTTGACGCGCCGCTGCCAACGATTGGGATCCGAGCGGATTTTGCCATCACTCCCAAATGGTTTTTTAGGAGCAGTCTGGACGTTTTTTATTTGGAGTACGACCAGTTCAAAGGCTCGATCTACGAATCATCGGTTGCTTTGGAGTATCTTCCCTGGAAACACTTGGGGTTCGGTCTTGCTTTCGATACATTCAATCTGCATTTAGAAGCTAATGGAGAAGATTATCCTGAAATCGATTTCCGGGGTACCATTAACTTTAATATCACGGGGCTATTGCTTTATGCGAAGATGTTTTTCTAAAAATGTTGAGCATATCAATATTTCTAACATCAATACTGTAAGTAAATAAAAGCAAATAAGGACACTGCATGAAAATCCGACGATTCAGCCTGTTCCTGATTTATCCGTTTACCCTGCTATCGATTTATAGTCCCAAGCCTTTAGCAGCTGAAACTTACCCCAATCGAATTTCTTTGGCTATCAGCGGCGGGGCAAGTAGGGGGCGCTTATGAGGCCGGTCTGATCTGACGCCAGGTAAATTGCTACATATTTCTGGATTAAAAGTGCACGGTTAAGGTCAGATGGATGACTATCATTATAACGACTAATCCATAAAAAAATCATAAACAGGCAAAAACAAGTGGTTTTTTTTATTAATAAAAGGAAAATGATTCATGCCCTATTTTCACCCAATCCGATTAAGGACAAATAGTCCCAATTTTATCATACCGAATTTAATAAAAATAACAATCATCGCGGGAGTATTATTCTCAATTATACATGGAATCGCGAAAGCTGATAAAAAAAAGCCGCAACAAGGAATACCTTTACAGTCTAAAAAGATGCTCGGCGATTTTGATGAGATGGTTCAACATCGCAGGATTCGTGCCCTGGTAACCTACAGCAAAACATTCTACTTTTTAGATCGAGGACGTCAATACGGACTCTCCTATGAGTCGTTAAAATCATTTGAAAAATTTGTCAACAAAAAGTTGAAGACCAAAACTCTGAAATTCCATGTTGTATTCATCCCGGTAAGTCGTGATGAGCTCATGCCTTCTCTACTTAATGGACTTGGAGATATTGCAGTCGCCAACCTGACCATCACAACCCAACGTCAGAAACAAGTGGATTTTTCTAATCCATTTTTGACGGGTATAAAAGAGCTAATCGTCACCGGACCGTCAGCACCGCCCATAAAAAGTATTGACGATCTGGCGGGTAAGAAAATTTATGTTCGCCAGTCGAGTAGTTATTACGAAAGTCTGATCCGGTTGAATGCGTCTTTTAAAAAGGCCAGAAAATCTCGGATGAAATTGGTTCTTACCGATGAGACATTAGAGGATGAGGATTTACTGGAAATGGTCAACGCCGGCCTTATCCCGATGATTGTAGCGGACAGCCACAAGGCTCAATTTTGGAAACAGATCTTCGACAATATAACAGTCCACCAGGACATTGCCGTGAGAGACGGGGCCAAGATTGCCTGGGCCTTTCGAAAAAACAGCCCGAAACTCAAGGCCGTGGTCAACGAATTTGTAAAAGGCCACAAAGAAGGAACGATGCTGGGGAATATTCTGTTTAAAAGGTACTTAAAAAATACCAAATACGTAAAAAATGCCCTGTCCGAAAAAGAACTTAAAAAATATCAATCGATGGTACAACTTTTCAAAAAATACGCTGCTGAATATGGCTTCGATTATTTGATGATAGGTGCCCTGGCATATCAGGAATCAGGTCTTAACCAAAACAAACGCAGTTCTTCAGGTGCCGTCGGCGTCATGCAGATACTGCCAGCCACTGCAAAAGATCCCAATGTCAACATTCCCGATATTGAAAAGCTGGAAAATAACATACACGCTGGCACGAAATACTTAAGATTTATCATTGACCGTTACTACGAGGACGAACCAATGGATGAGGTCAACAAAATGCTCTTTGCATTTGCATCTTACAACGCCGGTCCGGCTAAGATAAACGAGCTTCGTAAAAAAGCCAGTGCCAAGGGACTTGATCCGAACCTGTGGTTTAACAATGTAGAAGTCGCAGCAGCAAAATCAATCGGCAGGGAAACCGTTCAATATGTCAGCAATATCTACAAATATTTTATCGCCTATCAAATGGTTCTCAGACAAGCTGAAAAAAAACAGAAAAGCAAAGTTAATTAAGGGTCGAATGGTAGACCTTGGTGTTCATAGTAAAAATGCCAAATCAAAATATTAACCCAGTTCGTCCTGGTATAAGTAGAAACTTATATTCTTTGCATGAGAAATGTTTATTACAAAACTCAATTAAAGCTTTGCCGGACAATTAATAACTTTCAAAAGATCAAATATTTAAATTAGCATTGGCTATGATGAAAAAAGAAAACAAAACCAAACCCCAACAGAGTTTTTCGACAATAATTCTTATTGGACTGGGATGCCTTGATCGCCAGTGCCGAGGCAGGTTCCGCATGGACGCTTATTTATCCTCAATACATGGTTGTCAATACAAAACCAGGCATTGCGACATTTCCGCTGGGATTTGAAGTGGCAAAAGGCAGCCAGGATCTGCTTAACTTCCTGAACAACTGGCTCCAGATCAAGAAAAACAGCCAACAAGTGAAAGCAGTCTATGATTTCTGGATACTTGGCCAGGGCGCTGTTTCCAAGAAACCCAGTTGGTCAGTGATTCGAAATGTACTTAAACTGGTGAAATAATTTTGTTGAGGAATTTAAGGTTAATGAAGAAAAATTTTGTGGAGTGTCTCTGTGTTTTCTTGATTTTGGGACTGCCGTTTTTATGCCTTGCCCAGGAGCTGGAGCCCCGGCGATGGAATCACCTTCCGATAGGAAAGAACTTTGTCGGTGGAGGTTATGTTTACACCAAGGCGGACATATTCTTTGATCCAGTTCTTCGGATCAAGGACGCTGAAATGGAAATGCATACTTGGGCATTTAGATATATACGCACCTTTGAGCTGCTACAAAAATCCGCTCGAATCGATTTTACTCAAGCCTATCAAGAGGGGCGTTGGAGCGGATTGCTCAATGGCGCTCCCGCATCCATCACGCGAAGTGGTTTGTCAGACTCGGTCCTGCGATTCGCAATAAATCTGTATGGAGCACCGCCATTAGAGGGTAAGGAATTTGCGGCTTACCGGGCTAAGGTCGATGTTGAGACCATCATCGGGGCGGCGCTGGTGGTTCATCTGCCAACCGGTGATTACATGAATGACAAACTCATCAATCTCGGCACGAACCGATTCACCTTTAGGCCCCAGCTTGGGGTGGTTCATAACCGGGAAAAATGGTCGTTTGAATTAACAGGCTCGGTTTGGCTGTATACGGACAACAATGACTTTTTCAATGGAAACAAACTTGAACAGGATCCGTATTACACCATCCAAACTCACCTCATTCATAACTTTCGTCCCGGGCTCTGGGCATCAGCGAGTGCCGGCTATGGCTATGGTGGAGAATCCACAGTGAGTGGAGTAGAGAAAAACGACCGTAGAGAAAACTTGGGATGGGCGTTAAGTTTTGGCTTTCCGATTACTCGGCAGTTGGGTGTCAAAGTGGTTTATCTGTCGTCCCGTACCCAAGAACCCATCGGTCAGGATACTGACAGTATCGGTGTGGGGCTGTCCTTTTTTTGGTGAGATGACGAGATAACTCAGTAAAAATGATTCTTCATATAAAAATGGGAGAATCCTGAAGGTTAGGTTTAAATTGAATAGACTTTCAATTATCATTTATCTATTGGCAGTCGCGATGATACTTATGATTGCGGGCTGTGCTACTTTACCTAAAAATTTTGATCGACCCAAATCATATGCTTTTGCCGATACGGAGAATTCTTCCTTAGCTAAGACATTTGCAAAGGAAAAAGCGGCTCACCCGGGAAATTCCGGATTCCATGTATTAGGCAACGGCTTGGACGCGTTTGTAGCCCGTGCGGTTTTGTCCCAAAATGCCGAGCGCAGCATCGATGTGCAATATTTCATTTATCACAATGATCTTGTCGGCAGACTCTTTACCGATCTATTGCTCAAAGCGGCCGACCGAGGTGTGAGGGTGCGCTTGCTGGTAGACGATATACACCTTGGCGGCAGGGACTTCGGGGCAATGGTGATGGACAGCCACCCCAACATAGAGGTGCGCATATTCAATCCCTTCAGCAGAAATGTGGGCAGGACATCCCAGTTTGTGACGCGTTTGGGTTCTGTAACGCGGCGTATGCATAATAAGTCATTTACCGTGGACAACCAATTTACCATCCTCGGAGGGCGCAACATCGGCAATGAGTACTTTGAAGCTGATCCGGATCTGGAATTTGAGGACCTGGACGTGATGGCCATCGGACCTGTGGTCAAAGAAGTCTCATCTGTTTTTGATCGTTATTGGAACAGTGAACTGGCATATCCCGTCTCTGTGCTTTTCAAAGGAAAGCCCCCGACAGCAGAACAGGTCGAAAAACTTCGAGGGGAACTAAACAAATACGTGGCCGATCAAACCGATTCTGAATATTTGCGGGCGCTGCGTAATTCCGATCTGGCAAATAAATTCCGAATGGATCAGGTTGATTTCGGGTGGGGAGATGCAGAAGTGGTTTATGATCAGCCGGAAAAACTGCTTCACGGTTTCAGCGAAAACCAATATCATCTTTCACCGATGCTCATACCGTATTGGAAAGCGGTTAAAAAAGAGCTGATCATATTCTCTCCATATTTTGTGCCGGGCAAATCAGGGACCGCTTTTTTGACCCAGTTGGCCCAACGCGGGGTTCGGGTGCGCATTCTGACGAATTCTCTGGCCTCAAATGATGTGGGGCTGGTACATGCCGGCTATATGAAATACCGTAAGGACCTGCTGCGCGGTGGTGTTGAATTGTATGAGCTAAACAAAAAGTTGAGTCGGAAAGAACGTAAAGTAAAAAAGGGTACAAGTGGTTCATCCAAAGCCAGTCTGCATGCCAAATCCTTTGTCTTTGACCGCAAACAAGTCTTTATCGGCTCTTTGAATTTAGATCCACGGGCCTTAGTGTATAATACCGAAATCGGTGTGGTCCTGAATGTGCCTATAATCGCAGAAGAGATGGCAAAATGGTTTGACGAAAACATTAACCAGCTGGCTTTCCGGTTGGAACTGAAAAAAGATGAAAACGGGGATGAAAATCTTCTATGGCATGGTGTCGTCAATGGAAAAGAACACACATTTGACGTCGAGCCTTATGCGGGTTTCTGGAGACGTTTTGGTATAAGTATTATGAGTATTTTCCCCATTGAGTCCCAGTTATAAAACGTATTTTATAGAACGAAGACTTCGCTGCTTTTTACATAGCAGACTACCAAACAGCTATGGTTGTATAATCGAGTCGGTTATAAAACAATCATCAAAGTAAAGGAGGAAAAAATGAGACACAAAATTTTAGCGATTCTACTGGCAATGTTTTTTTTGATCGGGATTGCGGGTTGCGGCGGCTATTATATGGTCAAAGATCCCAGCACCGGAAACATTTACTACACCGATAAAATTGACAAAGAAAAAGGAGGCGCCGTAAAGTTTAAAGATGCCAAGACCGAAACCGACGTGACGGTACAGAACTCAGAGATTAAAAAGATATCTAAAAAGGAATATAAAAGTGCCCTTGAAGCCAAAGAGGCTCCGGAAACAAAAGAGGTTAAATAATAAAATACCTTACAGATATGGCTAAAAGCATTGCGGCGATTTTTTGATTTTAGTGCAATACAATTCCGGTGCCGAAGGTTTGCCGATCTTGGTTTGGCCTTCGGCACTTTTTTTGGGATGATATTTATCCGACATTTGGCATCAATATCCTTTTGATCAATTAGTACTTGGGGTGAAATTCCCTATGCCAGCCCACTAGAGCAAACGATCGGATCTATTTTTATCCTCAAGTAATTTCCGATAAGCAAATGTTGGAGCAACCTTGGATATCTGCAATTTATCGCTGAGCAATAAAATCCATTAATGAATTTGATACCTTATGAGTATCACACTTGGATAAAGCCTCATTTTTCAGAATGGATTGAGGGAGGAGAAATCAATATATTGTGGTCTTAATTATATCCGGTTTGCCGGTCTTTTTGAGTCTGACTCGTTGATGAATGAGCGTAATCCTAAAAATCGTGAGTATTGGATTCAAATCATCACTACAATTCCTGAAATATCATCTTCAGATCACAGCTCCAACCAAACCACTGATAAGAGAATACAAAACCATGGAAACCAAGCTTTTTTAAAAATGTATCATACTTCAGGGGAACTAAAATGGCGCCGATCAGGTGAATAGTATCGTGAGGGGAGCATTTCTTTTTGCGCATTGCATTGTAGAGGTTGATTA
>JAJDND010000001.1 GCA_022340885.1 Desulfobacterales bacterium
GTTCAGTGTTATGTGAAAAGATGTAAACTTTATAGGTCAACATATATTTACAAATTCGAAGCCTTGTGCTATATAAAATATTCTGTTTTTACTGGAAGTTGAATCATCTCAGTGCCAAATAGTCTTCTGTATCCGACTGTAATTGTCTGTGGTTAAATAATTTAAATTTGAATTCCCCGCTGCTTGCAGCGCGGGATGAATTCAAATAAAGATAAGATCCTTATTTAAAGCGAAAGAGCGGTGCCGCAGCGTTCAGGGCTGTGGCAAAAATTCCGAAATACCCCGCAGCTTGCTGCGGGGATAGGAATTTTAGCCTTTCGCCAACTTAGCGGTTTAGCCGCGTTTCATAAAATCGTTACACGATTTTATTCATTGCGCCGGGAGACGGAAAATGGGCAAATCCCCTCGGAAAAGAAGAAAAAAGGCTGCGCGTGCTGGAAAGCTGCGTATTGCCGATCATTGGAATGCCATCAGTATCATTGCCAATTCTCAAAGCAATCCGCTAAAAGCAGTGGCCGAGTTTGTGGAAAACAGCATTGACGCGCGGGCCAGGCATATTGTCATCACCCGAGGGAAGAAAAAAGGTGAATTCTATCTTAAGGTCAGCGACGATGGTGAAGGTATCCCGAAGGATGAACAAGGATTGCCGGATTTTCGGCATGTGGCGACGCACATTTGCGATTCTGTCAAGCGACGGCTTAAGGCAGAAGGCGCAGATGGAATCCAGGGTGAATTCGGCATTGGCCTTCTCAGTTTCTGGACGCTCGGCAGGACCCTCGACATAACCTGTTGCGGGGTCGATGGCAACACTTACGAGATGACCATGGCCAGAAATTCCCCTGAATTCGAAGTTTCAAAAAAACGCGTCTTGCTTCCTTTCAAAGGAACCGATCTGACGGTTTATCCCCTGTTGCCCGGCTTGAGATCCTTGACAGGTGAGAAGATCCAGCGCTATCTGGCATCCGAACTTCGGGATCGGATCAAGTATTCCGGGGCAAAAATAAAAGTCGTGGATCGGACCGGCCGGGCGGAGTATATTGTGGTTCCGCGACAGTTTACCGGACGGCTGATTCATGATTTGCATCCTGAAACGACAAAATGGGGCGATATCTACCTGGAACTGTATCTCAGTGATCCCGGTACTGCCAACCAGGTTGGATTATATCGACGCGGTACACGGATTTTACCGTTTATTACCGAACTTGATGAATTTCAGCAAGAACCATGGATATCAGGCTATCTTCAGGGTATTGTTGACGCCCCTTTTTTGAATCTTACACCGGGTACGCGCCAAGGGATCATTCGCGATGAACGATTCGATGCTTTTTGCATGGCTATGGCTCCGGTGGAGACCTATCTTAAACAGGTAATCGAAGATCAGCGCAAGGCAGAAGAGGAGCGGTCCAGCCGCAGAATTTTGCGCAAAGTGCAGCGCGCCCTGAAAGAAGCCTTTTTGCGTCTTCCGCAGGAAGAATATGACTGGTTCGACATTCAATGCGGAAAAACGCCAAAGAAGAAAGACACGCTTTTTACTACCGCCTCGACAATCCTTGCCCCACGTGATGCACAGGCTCGGGAAGAAGATGTCTCTGATTCCGGAAGGGAGATGGACGATGATGCCGGCGGACAGATGGCGTTTTTTGAGTTTGCCGGTCCGCTGTTCAGTGTGCTGATTTCACCAAAATCAAGTGTGGTCCCCATCGACACCCGCAAAAAATACCGTGCCATATGCCGAGATCGATCACGGCGCATTGTTGTCGAAAATCTGGTATACCAATGGGAAATAACGGACGGCGATGGTCAGCTCCTGGAAAGTGATAGTGGATCAGTGGTTTTTATCGCGCCGCCAGAGCCGTGTTTGACAACATTGCGGGTGATTGTTAGGCAGGAGCAGATACAATGCGAAGATGAGGCTTTGATCACCATCACCGACTCTCTCGTGGATCAATCATCAGGATCCGGAGGATCGCGTAAAGGGTTGCCGGGGTATACCTATCGTCGGGCGCCGGGAGAAATGTGGCGCTCAAAATTTGATGTGGAAAAGAATGTCATTGTCATCAACAACGGACATAGAGACTTTGTGTACGCCGGAAAGCACAAGAGCCGAAAACTTCGCTACATTTGCCGCCTGTTCTGCAAAGAACTGGTTCGTCACAACTTTCCCGGGATACCGGCGGACGAACTTCTGGAGCGGATGATTGAGCTTTCCCTGTATACGGAAGAACATCTGAAATGACCGGTTTCTTTTTAAAATATGCGTTGACTCAGTATCTTGAAAAGTATAGGTAAATTGCATTTATTAAGAGCTGTTAGAGTTTGCCATGATCGAGAAAATAGTATATGAAAACAAGAATATAACTTGTATAACCGTGGAATGGGAAGCTGACTTCAGTGAACTGTTGGGTGTGCTCAAGAATTTCTTCGATGATAACGATACCGAGCATTTATTGTTGGATTTCAGGAATTTCTCTTTTAATACCATAATGCGCAGCAACATAAGGGACCTCTACGAATTTTTCACATCTCGTGCTAATACTGAACGCAGAGCCAACGGGAAGACAGCTTTTGTCGGCTCAAATGGTCTGCAGATTGAAATTGGCAAGATCTTTAAAGCATACTCTGATATAATAGATTCTCCTATCAAAATTTCGGCATTTCGTTCTAAGGAAAAAGCGTTGAGTTGGCTTGAGAAAGGTTGACGATAATTAAATAAAAATCTGAAGCCTTTTGCGATAACACCAGTCTAAGGCCCCATCTATCGACCTGCCGTCAATCCTGCCTTAAACAGCATATCGACGTCATTTAGGGTTCACAGGTGACATGACAGACGCCCGTCGGGGTTTCCACTGCATAAGGAAAATACTTGCGTTTAAACCAGAGCGCGACATTGACCAGGCTGATGAGCACCGGAACTTCAACCAGCGGGCCGATCACCGCCGCAAAAGCCTGGCCGGAATCGATGCCGAATACGGCCACGGCTACGGCAATGGCCAACTCGAAGTTATTGGAGGCTGCCGTAAAACTGAGTGTCGTGGACTGTTCGTAGGTGGCGCCTACTTTCATGGACAGATAGAAAGAAACAAAAAACATGATTACGAAATAAACGCAAAGCGGAATGGCCACCCGAACGACATCCAGCGGCAGCTGGACGATATATTCCCCCTTTAAGGAAAACATCACCACAATGGTGAACAATAGTGCAACCAGCGTAATCGGGCTGATCCTGGGGATGAACTTTTTTTCATACTATTCTTTGCCCTTTGTCTTCAGCCCGATGATCCGCGAGATGATACCGGCAACAAAGGGGATGCCCAGATAGATAAAAACACTCTCGGCAATCTGTCCGATGGAAATTTTAACGACCATTCCCTGAAGTCCGATCCACTCCG
>JAJDND010000009.1 GCA_022340885.1 Desulfobacterales bacterium
CCTCATTTTGACCTCCTTTTTTAGTGAATAAACGTTGAAAAAAACACATAAACAGTAGAAGGGAATTCCCAATCCCTGAAAATGCTTTCCAAAAATTATGCCACAGATCATATATCGGCGGGAAAAAAGGAAAATCGAAAATGAATCCCAAAATTAATTGAACGCTCAAAAGCCATAAGTGCTTTGATTTTCAATCAGTTTTCTGTTTTTATTTAGAAATGACGAAAAATTGGGAACAACGAGGAAGAGCAGGTATGAAGGTGTACAAGACGTTAGATTTTTCTTTGCTAAGCACAATTTTTTGTGCATTCATGCACAGAATATTGTGCACTGACTCATGAATCGGTTTAATCCTAAAATGAGCGTTTCAAATTTTTGAAATGATTAAATCTGCTTGTACAAGTTTTGTATTTAGACCAGCGCCGCATCAATCAGTGCGTGTGCGACCGCAAGATCTTCCTTGACGGTAATTTTTATATTGTATCTATTTCCTTCAATAATTTTGACATCTTTCCCAAGCCGCTCAACAAGCGCCGCATCGTCAGTGCCGATGACCCCGTCGCGCCGGGCCGCTTCGTGGGCTTCCATGATCAAATCATATTTAAAGGCTTGGGGGGTTTGGGTGAGCCAAATATTTTTCCGATCCAACGTTTTTTCTATTTTCTGAGATTTATCGACGCGCTTTAGCGTATCGCTGGCAGGCGTTCCCAAAATGCAGGCACCGACTTTTTTTGCGCAGCGAATGCACGCCGTCAAATCCTCAGGTCGAACAAACGGACGAACGCCGTCATGGATGACGACGATACCTGAAACGATATCTGGCTGTTTACCGACGGACAAAAGCCCGTTATACACGGAATCCTGACGATGAACACCGCCGGAAATGAGATGCACTTTTTTCTTGAGATTCAGCGCGGAAATGATTTTTTGTTGACACGCATCGATATCTTTTTTGGGAACAACAAGAAAAATTTCCTCTATCAAGGTGCATGCATCAAAGGTAATCAGCGAATAAGACAAAACAGGGCGCCCGGAAAGTTCCAGGTATTGTTTGCGCGTGGGACCTTTCATTCGGTTGCCCTTGCCGGCAGCTACAATGATCGCTGAAGCCATATTATATTCAGTTCGCTACGCTCACAGTTGGGAAAGTGGAATAATGGAACCTAAGCTGAGCGTTTCAAATTTTTGAAATGGTTAATTTAAAAATATTTTTAAGGTATTGTATCATTTTGGATTTCAATAATTTGAAACCCTACGGGATTTCCGATTTCACCACATCTACTGTGTCAGATGTCGTTCCGCATAGACGACTATAGCGAAACAACATCTTCCTTGTATCTGCGGCAAACTTGAAAATCGCTCAACTTAGGTGGAAGATTGGAATAATGAGTTTAAAGGAATGCTACCGTTAATGATAAAAAGGCTTGTTCAGCTCTAAAACCCAATATTCCACCATTCCAATGTCCCAAAATTCCATGATGCAGCGCAAAAAAGAAGCACTTGTTAATTCGATATGCAAGACAATTGTTGATGCGTCTAATTTCAACTACTTGAGGTAGCTCAGTTCTTTGGGCAGCGGAACTCCCTTGCCCATCGTATCTTCCCCATAATTGACGCTGGCAAGGATTTTAATATCATTTAGCGCCCGAATATCACCTTCAAAGATAACCTCGGTAAGATTTTCTTTCTGGATTTTGCCTCCCGCCCATTGAATATCGAGCACACTGCTGGCATCAAAACGGTCTTCACCGACACAAAGCTCAACGGGCCCGCCATAATGCTGAACGGTCTTAGCCACCAACAGGCTGGGTCTGCTGTGAAATCCCAAATTTACCGGAACACTCACCTTAATGGAAGAGCGCTCCACATTTTCATTCAATATTTCTTGGGCCAATTCTTTACCTTTGGCAAGAAAATAACAGATATAATAAAGACCGTAATTAATGGTTCGATCGAGCAGCTCATCCGGGTCAATTAACGATGACAGCCGATCCTGCACTTTTTTATACGTATTTTTATACCCCGCTTTGTGCAGATGACGCTCATAGAAGTGAAGAAGCCTTCCGAGCAATTGAAGAAGATGAAATACAACAGAAAAAAAGCCCCGTAAATCTTTTAGCTTTTTATTTCCGAATTTGTAACCACCGTGAATCACGTAGGTATCAAAAGAAGATTGAAGGTTATGTACGAGCATTTCAAAACGTCTCATGTTGACTTCATTAACTTTGTCCGGAACGATCTTCAAAATATCTTTAACTTCATAGGGTTCATAAAACTTTAGATCATCAAAACTTCCCGAGATATTCAAAAATTCGCTGGCGATCTGAACAATGTGTTTTTTCTGCTGAGCTTTGTCAATGTCGTCGATATCGTAATCCAGTGTCTCGCCGGTTATGATGCCTGGAAAATCATCCAAGCCGTAACTGTCTTCAGGGAGTGAAATATTAAGCCTTTGAGCTTCTTGAATAATAACCGGCGCCAATCTGGTAAGCGATTTTCGTAAAAAATAGAGGGTTGCTGTTCCTTGTTTTTCAAATGTTTCGCTGTCCGGAAGTCCATAGAAATCGAGCCGATTTAAAATATGGGTCTGCGAATATCCCCCAAGGCTTAAATGCCGCACGGCAGCCGAAAGTTCTCTGTAAAAGTAAAGGTTCATGTTGTTTTTGGCGCCGTGAAAATCAAGAAAGTCTTCGAGCACCTGAGAGGCGCCGACAAGCTTTGAAAAAAGCATTTTAGTAAAAAGATATCGCGATGATTTGAAATTTGAAATATAGATGCAACATTTGAGGTAATCGTAAGAAAATATCTTCACTTTCTCCGAAAAAGAAATATCGCAAATCGTTTTCTGAAATTTCATTGTTTCCATCTGTAAATCTTTGGAAGATTGGAATACTGGAAGATTGGGCGGTAGAGGCGGAGATGATCTTTTTAAACTGACAGAATGCCTTCACAACCCATTATTCCACGATTCCATCATTCCATTATTCCTGTTGAATCATTTACCGGCAGAGCCATCGAACTCTGGCCACGCCCGCAGATTTCCAAGCTGCATTGAAGTCTATTGCGGTCCGAGCGGCCCGTAAGCCGAATTCTGTATCCGGTTGGGATTACCCCCAGACCGGCAGACGATCATTCATCTTTGGATGCCGGTTGCCCGGCACCTCTTGCGA
Organism: Desulfobacterales bacterium; assembly: GCA_022340885.1. Lineage (GTDB taxonomy): Bacteria > Desulfobacterota > Desulfobacteria > Desulfobacterales > UBA11574 > UBA11574. Next base: position 3,171 of record JAJDND010000009.1, read on the forward strand.
CCTACCCGGGAGCTCGAACGGGCCGTTCTCAATCGCTCCCCTATTTGGTCTTTCACCGGGTGGGGTTTACAAAGCTTCCCCGGTCACCCGAAGAACTGGTGCGCTCTTACCGCACCTTTTCACCCTTACCCCGCCCGGAGGCGAGGCGGTATACTTTCTGTTGCACTTTCCTTCACGTTTCCGCGACTCCACGTTATGGAGCACCCTGCCCTGTGGTGTTCGGACTTTCCTCCGGATCGTTGATGGGATCCGGCGATCGTCCGGACTGCTCGAACCGCATCTTTAGTCGCTATCTCAAAAAAAATCATTCTTTCAAATATATAATACGCTGGCAATTGGGACAGAACTTGAGACTGTCATATCGAAACAATTCATTATATAGCTGGGGTGGAAGATTAACATTGCATCCATGGCACACAGCATCCTTTACCGGCACCACCGCAAGACCCCCTTGATGCTGTTCTTTTATCTTTATATATTTTTTAAATAATTCAGAATCCAAAAGTTCCATGACATTCTCTCGATCGATATTAATTTCATCGAGCTTTTTCTTATCGACACCCGCTTCCTGTTCGATATTTTCTTTTTCAATTTTTATTTGCTCGGAAAGCTCTGAATATTCATTCTTTTTTTGGGCAATAATGGTTTCTATTTCATCCAACCGGTCCAGGCATTCCAGCATGTTATCTTCAATGGAAGAATTTTTTGCGTTGATATCTTCAATTTCCTTTAACATGGATTGATATTCTTTGTTTGTTTTAACCGCCCTTAGCTTTTCCTGATTCTTTTTATTTCGTTCAAGATTTGCCTTTACATCAGATTCATGATCACGGTATTTCTTTTTCAGCTCATTTGCAATGGACTCCTGGTTTCTGATGGTTTGTTCGATCTCCTTGAGCCCTGAATCAAGATTTTCGAGTCTTTTCGATACCTCTTTTAATGACGATGCAACTCTTGCCGATTCCGTATCGAGATGCTGTAACTTTACCAATACCCTTATCTTTTCCTTCATATCGCTCCACCGAGAATTATACCTAAACTGAGCGTTTCAAATTATTGAAATGGCTAACTTGGCAATATTTTTAAAGTATTCTGTCATTTTTAATTTCAATAATTTGAAACCTTACAGGATTTCCAATTTCACCACAGCTACCGCGTCAGATTCCGTTCCGCATAGATGACTATAGCGAAACGGCATCTTCCTTGTATCTGCGGCAAACTTGAAAATCGCTCAATTTAGTTTATAATATCATAAATGGTTCTTGTTCAAGTGTATACGCATCAATTTTGACGTCAATATCGCCTTCAGACAAAATGCTTCTGAGGCGCCGGGCCAATACATCAACGATTAAATGCTCCGAAGCAAAATGCCCGATATCGATAATCCCCAGGTTTAACGCTTCCACTGTTCTTGCATCGTGATACCCCAAATCTCCGCTGACATAAACCTGGGCGCCGGATATGACGAATCCGTCAATAAGACCGGAGCCGCTTCCCGAACATACGGCGACTGTTTTAACCGTTAAATCCGGATTCCCGGCAAGCTTTACGTGATCAAGTCCCAGTTTTGTTTTCACGGATAACGCAAAAGATCTCAGGTCCATGCCTTTGTCCAGTTTCCCGATTCGGCCGAGGCCTTGTTTGCGATCAGATGACAAAAGCGGATAAATATCATACGCCATGGTTTCGTAAGGATGATGTTTTTTGATGTGGTCAACAACACTTGTCACTTCGTTCTTCCGGACCACCGTTTCGATCCTGACTTCGTCGGTGTGAGAAATTTCGCCGATGTTCCCGGAAAATGGTTTTGATAAAGGTCCCGGTTTGTATGTGCCCTCTCCTTTGTTCCGAAAAGAACAGCAGGAATAATTTTCGATCTCACCGGCGTTGGTCTCAAAAAGCGATGTCATGACAGTGTGTTCATAGGCGGAAGGAACATAAAACACCAACTTATAATTTTCAGTTGGTTTGACATTTCCAAGTACTTTTAAGTCATTGAGACCGATGCGGGATGCCAGGATATCGTTCAAACCATCGCTTGCGCTATCCAGATTGGTGTGTGCTGAATATATTGCCATCCGGTGCTTGAGGGCCGTCTGAACGATGAACCCCATGGGTGTGTCGAGATCGACGGCCTTTAAAGGATGAAATATCAGCGGGTGGTGTGTAATCAACAGATCAATACCGTCTTTTGCAGCGCCAGCTACGACATCAGGCGTCGGATCCAAAGCAACCCGAATGGTTTCAACTGTCTGTTTCCGATCGCCGATCTGCAGTCCCACATTATCCCACTCTTCTGCAAGCCGGCTTGGCGCGACGGATTCCATGGTCTTGATGATATCTGCTACCGTTGCCTTCATATCTTTTACCGAATTTTTTTATTTCATGCTAAGTGCATTAATTTACAAATACGGTGACGTATAAAGTGAGCTAAAGTGATCTAAAATTTGAAGTGAGCTAAAGTTAAAGAACGGAGTCGCTTCGCTCCACCGATATTATATAATTGATAGAATACCCTAACTTTAGGCACTTTAGCTCACTTTAGGCACTTTTAACTTTTGCGCACAAAAAATGAATAAACCCGGTTATGAATACCTTACCGTTAATTAAGAATACGTGTACTAAGTGCCATGCCTATCAATCAAAAAAAGCGTGGCTATTATTATAACCACGCTTCCGATTTCCTTTTTTATTTTAAACCCCACCATTCATGAGCGATACCTTTACCTAAGCTGAGCGTTTCAAATTTTTGAAATGGTTATTTCAACAAAATTATTAAGGTATTCTGTCATTTCGAATTTCAATAATTTGAAACCCTGCGGGATTTCCAATTTCACTGCATCTACTGCGTCAGATGCCGTTCCACATAGTCGACTATAGCGAAACGACATCTTCCTTGTATATGCAGCAAACTTGAAAATCGCTTAACTTAGGCTTTAGTTATATGTCGGTCTCAGGGTGAGGCCTTTGAAAAACGCCCCTTTTTTCCCAATTTCTGCGTCATGCTCAAATTTCAATCCTCGAAATACTCAATGTATTCCTGCGGTTAAAATGCTCGCCTTCCTTGAATTTGAACAAAAATGAACATTTTTCAAAGGTCTCACGTCGAACTGGTGGGCCCACCTGGGATCGAACCAGGGACCTACCGGTTATGAGCCGGTGGCTCTGCCAGCTGAGCTATGGGCCCAAGCACCGCATTAAGGGTAATGATGCACATTTCCTAAACCCTTAAAATGATTTTGTCAAGCATTTAACTTTCAGCAGTAACGGGAACCTTCAAAGCAAACTCCATATCATTCAGATGAAAAGATTTAGCTCGCCGTATACCATTCTAAAAGCACAAATCACAATCCTCAAATTACAAACAATATCAAAATTTTCATCGACGCACATGCGCATAAAATCACTGAGTCTGCTCGATGAAACTTTTCAATTTCCGGCTTCTTGTCGGATGTCTCAACTTCCTCAACGCTTTGGCTTCTATCTGTCTGATCCTTTCACGTGTTACGGCAAAATCCTGACCGACCTCTTCCAAAGTGTGATCCGCCTTTTCACCGATTCCGAAACGCATACGCAGCACTTTTTCCTCGCGCGGGGTGAGTGTCGCCAAAACTTTTCTCGTCTGTTCCGCAAGGTTGAGACTGACCGCAGCATCCGAAGGGAGCATAAATTTCTTATCCTCGATAAAATCACCAAGATGACTATCTTCTTCTTCACCGATAGGGGTTTCCAGAGAGATCGGTTCTCTTGCTATTTTAAGAACTTTTCGAACTTTGGATAAGGGAATTTCCATTTTTTCCGATATCTCTTCCGGTGTCGGCTCCCGGCCAAGCTCTTGCACCAGGTATCTTGAGGTTCGGATCAGTTTGTTTATGGTTTCAATCATATGAACGGGGATTCGAATTGTTCTGGCCTGATCGGCGATTGCCCTTGTTATGGCTTGTCGAATCCACCACGTCGCGTAAGTGCTGAATTTATACCCTCGTCGATATTCAAATTTATCGACGGCCTTCATAAGACCGATATTTCCTTCCTGGATCAAATCCAAAAATTGCAGTCCGCGATTGGTATATTTTTTAGCGATACTGACAACCAGACGAAGATTGGCTTTGGTGAGTTCACTTTTTGCCAATTTCGCCCTCATGTGACCTTCGTCTACATTAGATATGATTCTTTTTAAGGAACGATTTTTGGTTTTTAAAATATATTCCCTTTCGGCAATTTGATTTTCGATATTTTTAAGCTCTGAAAAAAGAAGTTTGCGTTCATCGATGGTCAGGCCATTGCGAGAACCGAGCCATTTTACGAATTTTGTCTTTGCTGTAAGATGGTCTCGAAGTTCTGCAACCGACACATTCAGGGTATCCGAACACATTAATATTATTTTATTCATGGCGTCGAACCATTCAATGTGTCTCCTGACGATTTTCTCGATCTGGTCCATTACGTCATTTTCGAAGCGCCACTCTTTCAACAAGGCAAATATCTTGTTGTTCCTGCGAGCGATACACCTTCGGATGCGACGCTGTTCATCAGGCGCCGGATCCGCTGAAAAAAGCTTCTCACGATAGGCTTTATTTTCATCATCAATGGATTGTATCGCCTTGACGATTTGCAGGAATTTTTCCGCTTGAATGGTCTCATCGATGTATGCGCCACTTTCGTCCATATCCCTGATGTCTCTCAACACCTGCTTCAGACGCAATTCGCCGTTTTCTATTTGATTCCCTATCTCCAAGATGTACTCAACGGCAACGGTCGTGTCTATCAGGGCTTTTAGCACTTCCTGCTCGCCGGCTTCAATCTCCTTGGCAATAACAACCTCACCCTCCCGGCTCAAAAGGGTCACCAACCCCATTTCACGCAGATACATTTTAACCGGGTCGGTAACCGACCCGAAATCAGAAGGCGGAACTGTAGAAGTCTTGACCTTCTTTACTCGGGTCAATTTATTCTTTTTCTCATCGATGATCTCAATATCCAGATCATTTAACATGATCAGAGTTTCATCAATTTGTTCCAGAGAAAGCATATCTTCCGGAAGCGCCTTATTGATCTCATCATAGGTCAAAAAACCTTTTTGTTTTCCTTTTGAAATAAGTTTTTCCAGTATTTTTTTGGATAATTCTTTTTTCTTTTCTTCTTTTGTGGCGGCTTTTTTTGCCATATAATCGGCCTCCTACACAACACTGGGTGTTTGATTATTTTATTTCAATAGGGACATCTTCTTCTTTTCGGTCAACACTGCCATTTTTTGCTTTTCATTCAACAGCTTTGCGAGCAATTCATAATCTTTGCTCTCTTCAGCTTTTTTTATTTTTTGAATCAAGGCTTTTTTATCGTTTTTCCGTAACGATTCAAATCGGGTTAAAACAGCAAGACATGCGGCATAATCCCACTTGTAGTCCGCCATTGCCAAAGCAGCCACAATGCTCCTTTGATCTTGGTCATCAACGAGATCCATAAGATCAGCGAGCTTGGTATTCAATCGATCTTTGTGGGATAAAATCAGTTGCCCTATTGATTTTAAGCGATCATCCTCAAAGAGATTCAGTATGTTTCGCCCTTCAATTTCAGATAAAATTGTCGGAAACTGGAGCATCATCATAATAATTTGCTGTTCTAATTTTTCCAACTTGCCATAAAATGTTCTTTGCTTTTCTGTTTTTGGCAGACCGTTATCGGCCCGGAACGATGCGTTCCTGACCTTTTCCAAAATAGCTGTTTCCTCTATTCCAAGACGTTCAGCAAGTTCTTTGATGTATAAAGATCTTGCGACCCTGTCTTCAATAGACGATAGGGTGTCTCTCATCTCCGACACCACCCGGATCTTTCCTTCCACAGACAACCCGTACTTGTCTATCAAGGCATCCATCAGAAATAACATGATGGTCCGGGCCTTTTCGGCAATATTTAAAAAGGATGCTTTCCCGAATTCTAAAAGATACGAATCAGGATCGTATCCCGTAGGCAAAACCATAACGCTTGCATTCACACCGGCATTTAGAAAAATCCCGATGCTTCGCAATGCCGCCTGGATACCCGCATTGTCGGAGTCAAAAACGAGCACAACATTCCCGTCCTTACCCACAAGTCCCTTGATAATTTGAACATGTTCGGAAGTAAGGGCGGTCCCGAGTGTTGCAACCGAATTGTTGATGCCGTTTTGGTGCATTGCCAAAAGATCAAAATAACCTTCAGCAACGTAAATGGTTTCTTTTTCTCTGCATTTTTGTTTGGCCAGATGAAGACCATACAAAGATCGGCTTTTATTGTAGATCGCTGTTTCCGGAGAGTTCAGATATTTCGGCATATCATCATTCATGACACGTCCGCCGAAACCGATAACGTTCGCATTCAGGTTAAATATAGGAAAGATGATACGGTTTCTGAAACGATCATAAAATCCGTTTTTGTTTCCTCGTTCTACAATCAATCCGGCTTTTTCGACAATTCCAAGGGGTGTATTTTGTTTTGAAAAAAATTTTACAGCATTGTTCCACCCCTCCGGAGCGTACCCGATCTTAAACGCGATGATCGTATCTTTCGTGATTCCCCTCTTCTTCAAATAAGCTGCGGCTTGCTTTCCCGAATCCGGATTTGGCAGCATCTTACAAAAAAAATCCATCGCCTGTCGATTGACGGCAAGAAGTTCTTCCCTTTCGCTATGTCGTTTTTTTTGCGCATCGGTCATTTTTTGAAGCGGGATAACGATGCCGTATTGCCTGGAAAGCATTCGCACTGCTTCAGGAAATGTAATGCCGTCGCGTTTCATAACAAAGCTGAAAACATTCCCGCCGGCGGCACAACCGAAGCAGTAAAATATCTGTTTCTGAGGGCTTACGGTGAAAGAAGGCGTTTTCTCAGAATGGAACGGACAAAGACCGATATAGTTTTTTCCTGTCTTTTTCAGCAGCACGTTTCCGGAAATAACATCGACAATGTCGGCCGCGTTTTTAATTTCCAAGATCTTATCTTCAGGAATAAAATCAGCCAAAAAGATCGACCCCCATCGAAATGAATCTTGCCCCCCATCGCCTTCCTTTAGGCGAGGCAGGCGGGATGATGTGACTGGCAACAAAAAAACTGATCATTTTCGGAAGGATTTTAAATTTGAAACCGTCAACTATCAACAATTTTTGCGATGCTGAAATAAAATCGTGTAACGATTTTATCTTTATTTGAATTCATCCCGCGCTGCAAGCAACGGGGAATTCAAATTTAAACCTAAATTATAACGATGAATGATTATTTTGTCAAGGTATATATGGGTACTGCATAAAGAAGCCGAGCCCAGAGAGCTCGGTTATGGTTATCCCCTGAGGGGTTTGTCCCGCCTGACAGCGGGATTGATAGCTATTGGTTAAAATCCCAAATACCAAAACCCAAATTTCAAACAAATCCCAATGACCAAAATTCAAAAATCTAAACAATGGCTTATCCTTAAAGGTTTTGGACATTGGAATTTGAGATTTGTTTGTGTTTTGGTGCTTGAAATTTGAGATTTTTAATACAAAACCCCACGGCAGAGCCAAAAACTCTGACCTGGCCAAAAGGGCCAGATTTTTCGAAACTGAATAAACATTTACGAAGTCCTCGCGACTTCAATGGCTTCTTTAAGATTCAAACTGCCGCTGTATAAGGCCCTTCCGGTAATGATGCCCACCACCCCAACCGCTTCCAGCGCCATGAGATTTTGGATATCTTTTATGGTCGAAACCCCGCCTGAAGCGACGACCGGTATTGAAATCGCTTCTGCAAGGCGACGGGTCTCATTGATGTTCGGACCCGTTTTCATTCCATCCCGATGAATATCCGTAAAGTTTACGGCAGCAACACCGCAATCTTCAAATTGTTTTGCAAGGTCCAAGGCCTTTATTTGGGTTGTCTCTGTCCATCCTTCAATGGCCACCATTCCATCACGGGCATCAATGCCGACAACGATTCGACCGGGAAACGCTTTGCAGGCATCTTTTACGAATTTCGGGTTTTGAATGGCTTCAGTGCCGACGACAACCCTCTCGACGCCCATTTCAAAAAACATCTTGACTGTTTTTTCGTTTCGGATGCCTCCTCCGACCTGCACCCGAGCGTTTATGCGATAGATAATTTTTTTTATCGAATCAAGATTCCGAGGCCTTTTTTCAACAGCGCCGTCAAGATCAACGACATGGACAATTTCAGCGCCTTCCTTCACCCATTTCTCCGCCATCGCTGAAGGATCATCGGAAAAAACTGTTTCTGTATCCATGCGCCCTTGGTAGAGCCGGACACATTTGCCGTTTTTGATATCAACTGCAGGAATAATAAGCATCGTCTTACTGATTGGGTATCGTTTTTTTGATATCGGGAAAGGTTTTAAGCATATCTTCAAGGGCAGAGACTGCCATCTCTTTCGCAGTGACCCATTTGGCCTTTCTTTGTAAAAAAGCGCCAAGATTAAAGAGATTATTGGATAAAGGCTGCTGGGTTTCATCGAAATGAGCGCTCCACAGTACGCGACCATCTTTTACACGAATAAGATGAAGATCAAATGCCACGGAGGCCGCTGAATTCACGGCATATTCAGTTCCAATTCGTTTTTGGAAACGATAAAGATAACCTACTATCACGGCATCGGCATGGAGGATACGTCCGGTTTCAATCGCCAATTCTCTCTCATTGATCTCTTTTTGACTGCCCGCCAGCAGGTCCGACATCACCCCCTGGGCATGGCCGCTCGGTATCAATTGAAATTCATTACGTTTATTTAATATCATGAACAATTGATCGGTGAGCATGTCGTCAGCACCTCGGCTCACCGTCCCGGTCGTAAACACTTTTCCGCATACCGGGCAGCGAACATCCGTATTTTCGCCATATACAGCGGCCATGTCCTGAAACGGAATAATCAGTATTTTTTTGATGCCGGTCAGTGTTACCGGCTCTTTGTTAACCATATTGCCGGATCCGCAACCTGATAAAGACACCATAACAGCTAAAAGCAAAAAATTAACCAAACGTTTACTATTTTTAAATAACTTGTTTTTTCTCATGTCGGTTTCGCTGTGAAATAAAATCGTGCGGAAAATTGAAGGGTTATAATATGCCTTTTGATGAGCGAATATCTTTTACCCGGCTATCAAAGGATACGGCTTGCTCCAAGGCTCTTCCAAGTGCTTTGAAAATGGATTCATTAATGTGATGTTCATTATCCCCATAAAAAACATTGACATGGAGGTTCATACCACATCGATTTGAAAAGGCTCTCAAAAATTCTTTGGTTAACGGCAAAAAGGACGGCCCATCGGAGTTTGCCCGATCCGGAATATTATAAACCAGGAAAGGGCGTTTTGACAAATCAACTGCAACAGCGGTGAGCGCGTCATCCATCGGCGTCACAGCATAACCGAATCGCTGGATTCCTTTTCGATCGCCCAAAGCCCGGTCAAAGGCATCACCCAGAACCAACCCGACATCTTCGATGGTATGATGGTAATCGACGTCGATATCTCCTTTTGCATCGACAGATAAATCAAAAAATCCGTGAACGCAAAAGAGCGTCATCATGTGATCGAAAAAAGGAATTCCTGTTCCTATCTCATGTTTTCCGGTACCTTCCAGCTTGAGTACAATACGAACTGTTGTTTCTTTCGTTTTCCGATCCGCTTCTGCCGTGCGTTCCATCATTTTGGTCATCCTATTTATCTTATTAAAATCAATCTATTTTAAACCGAAATTTATTGTCGGTCAACGTAAAAAAAAATAAAGAAGGACTTGAATGGAATGTTTCAAGCCCTTTAGATCGTTTAAAATGGAGATGAAGGGGATCGAACCCTCGACCTCGGCGTTGCGAACGCCGCGCTCTCCCAGCTGAGCTACATCCCCATAACGTATGGTGTGTTCATATCAAATTCATCGGAATGGGTCAATTTAAAAAACACACCGAAGGCTTATCAGCTTGGGGCAAAATGATTTGACCCATGCAATGATTATGAGTATATCTCTTCGTAGAACAATAAAATCGTGCAACGATTTTATGAAACGCGGCTATGCCGCTAAGTTGGCGAAAGGCTAAAATTCCTATCCCCGCAGCAAGCTGCGGGGTATTTCGGAATTCTTGCCACAGCCCTGAGGGCAGCGGCCCCGCACTTTCGTTTTAAATTAGGATCTTATCTTTTATTTGAATTCATCCTGCGCTGGAAGCAGCGGGGAATTCAAATTTAAATAAGGAGTTTCCATGGACTGCAAGATCATTTTAAAAGACGCGTTTAAGAAATTCACACTGGACCAGGATAAGATACTGCCGCCCCAGGAAACGGTCAGGCGTTTCAAGGAAAAATTAAGAACAATAGATCTGGATATCCTTGAATATACGGTGCGAATCGATAAAGGGAGATTGAACATTCCGGTCTATTTCAGCACCTGTGGAAAAGATGCCGAAGCCATCATCGGAACGAAAAAACAGATGGGAAAAGGCGCCACCCCTGAGCAGGCTGAGGCTTCCGCCGTAATGGAGCTCGCGGAGCGGTTCAGTTTTTTTAGCTACTTAAAAAATTCTGAAAATTTCTTTGTGGAAAAATACCGCAACCTTAATAAAAACGCCATCCCCTTTGAAATGATCGCTCAATCTGTCCATGATGATTCCAATGATCTGGATAACGCGAGAAAAGTATTCGAAAACCTCCCGCTGAAATGGACTAAAGCATTTAATTTAACCCGAAACCAGGAAATGATCATCCCATTCAACTGGTTCTACATGATCAACGAATTTAACGGCCCGTCTGCAGGAAACTGTACAGAAGAAGCTTTAAGCCAAGGCATCTGCGAAATTGTGGAACGGCACGTTTCTTCTCTGATCAGCCGGAGTCGACTGAATGTGCCTGCAATTCAAGCAAGTTCCCCAACGGATCCCATGGTGAGCGAAATGCTGCAAAAGTACCATAAAGCCGGGGTTAAGGTTTATATTTCGGATTTCTCATTGGACATGGGGATACCGAGTGTCGGCGTGTTGGCGTATGATCCCTCAACTTTTCCGAAAAGAAGTGAAATCGTATGGACGGCCGGAACAACGCCTGATCCGGAAAAATCATTGAGCCGGGCCCTTACGGAAGTCGCCCAGCTTGCGGGTGATTTTGACACCGGTTCCAAATACGTGGCCAGCGGTCTTCCTAAATTCGCACAGATCGAAGATGCCGGTTTTATCATAAACCCCGATAAAAAAATTGATATTAAAGCGCTCCCTGATCTTTCAAATGAAAATATAAAAGTTGAAGTCCAAAATTGCATTGCCGCTTTGGCGAAAAAAAATATGGAAGTTATTGTCGTAAATACCCGGCATCCATTACTCGGCATTCCCGCTTTTTATACCGTCATTCCGGGAGCCCATTTCAGAGAAAGATCTCTCGGAACCAGTGTGGGAATGTTTTCCGCCAAAATTATCACCGAAAATGAACCGCCAGAAAAAGCCATTGAAGAACTTCAAAATATCGAAAACTTACTGGCGGATAAATATTACGTAAAATTTTATCTCGGGGCATGTCACCTTGCCCTCGATGATCCTGAAACAGCCCTTGGATATTTTAGCCGGTCTCTGGAGCTCGATCCCACGGAACAGGATATGTCCAGCATCTATTCTTACATGGGCATCTCTTTAAATAAAATGGGTGACTATCGAAAAGCACTGGAGGTATTAAAACAGGCCGAAACCCATGATAACGAACGGACAGACATCTACAATTCAATGGGGTTTACTTATTTCAAACTCAAGGAGCATCGCCAAGCCATCGCCTGCTTTAAAAGAGTGTTGCAGCTCGACCCGGGATCCGCCATCGATTATGCCAATATTGCCTCAAATTACAGGGAAATGGGGGAAAAGAAAAAAGCCGTTGAATATTACGAAACGGCATTGGCCATGGATCCCTCAATAGACTTTGCTAGAGAGAGCCTTGCGAAATTGAAGACTTCGTAAATCGTACAACTTAATGAAAAATATATAACATTTTTACCTCAACTGAACATTGCATTGTTCATAGACCCATTCTTCCAGCGTTCCATTATTCCAACATTCCCTGCTGAGCCGTAGAACTCAATGTCGGGGTGAAGCCCTGAGTTTCCTATGCCGGCATGCCACGAGCCATCAATTCCCTTGCAAGACTGACATAATCTTCCGAACCATAGCTGCTTTGCCTGAAAAAAATCACAGGCTTTCCGACGCCTGCGCTTTCTGCAATGGTCGTGTTAGCCCTGATTACCGTGTTAAAAATCATCCCGGCATATCTGTCATCACTTTTCAATTGATTCAAAATATTATGGCTGATGCGCGTCCGCGTATCGAATAATGTCGCCACGATGCCGGTGACATTGAGGTCTGCATTAATATTTTCCTTGATGGCAAATATGGTGTCAAAAAGTCCGTCCAGAGCGGCATATGCATAGGGATGCGTCTGACATGGCACCACCACCTCTGTGGCATATGCCAACACATTCACTGTCAACAGCGAGAGGCTGGGCGGCGTATCAAGGAATATGAAATCATATGTTTCGGAAACGCCGGCAAGGGCTTCTTTCAGCCGGTTTTCACGACCGATTTTATCGACGAGCTCCACCTCCGCACCGGCCAGATCTATGTGGGATGGTATAAGATCAAGCCCTTCCCATCGGGTATGCCGGATAACTTCGGCCGCTCCAATGGATTGGCTGTCCATGATGAGATCATATATCGTCGGTTCTCCTTCTCTCACATCCATGCCAAGCCCTTTTGTTGCATTAAACTGAGGATCCACATCCACAACAAGAACCCTTTTGCCTTCTTTGCATAATGCCGCTGCAAGATTTAATACCGTTACGGTTTTGCCGACCCCGCCCTTTTCATTGGCTACTGCGATGATCCTGTTTTGATGGTCCTTCATAATCACCACCTCCCCACTTATCTTGTTTGGTTCCGATCGGTCCCAGGGTTTCAATTTTTTCTCTAATGACATTTATTTTTTTATCCGTATCATTGCAAGAAAGCGCCATCAACCTCAATGATTCAGCCACCTGTTCTCTGTCGATCATCTTGTTGTCGATCTGTGACACAATATTTGAAAGATCTGTCGTATAAATCTCAAAACGATCCAGAAGCGATTCATACAGGCTGTTTGAAAGCGCGTCAACCAGCTTGTATGTATATTGAAATTTTATATTTTCCTGATAATCTTTAAAATGAGACTTTATCGATTTCTCCGTCTCACGTTTCATGCTTGAAACACCATCTTTCAATGCCGGTGCTATTCCATCGGTATTGCTTTGAATCGATTTCTTGAATATCCTTTTTAAGATGTTGACAACCTTATAGAGACCAAAACGCATCGTCGCTTCTGTTTTCATCTTCGCCGTGTAACGCATATGCGCAACTGCCGGTGGCAGGCTTAATCCTGTAGCGGCTTTTATGGCGCCGATATCCGGGAGATCGACACGATTTAGTGTTTCAGAAACAGAATTTATCCCCAGATTGCCCATCATATCGTTATATTCAGCAACCGCATCTTGAACAATAACATCGAAAGGCTCCGCTATTGCCATGAGTCGTTCTCGAATGTGTATTTCTTTATTTCTGACAAAATGGATAATTTCAGGATTCACCGTTTCAGCCATGAATGTATCCAGCGCCAGTTTGAATTCTTGAAATATCAGATAAAGCGTGCTTGAAAAACCGGACGTTTTAATCCGTTCTTCATATTCCGGATAGGGTATGGTATAATTTTTTATAAATTCCAAAATATTGCGGATGATACTACCGGACCGGACATCAAAATAGCGATCAATATCTGTTCTCAACTCTCGATTAATCTGTTGCATCGAGCCGTCAAGCGTGCTTTTAATCATTGATTTTATTTGATTCATCCTCCCCCGATGCTTTTCTATATGCGCCACAACGTCATTGGCGCTGTCTGTATCTTTCGCTAAAATATTTTGATTGACTAAAATCCAGTGCCCGATGCCGGACGAAATGACTTGAAGGCGTTCAAGATGATTTTTTAACAAGAGCGCATAACTTCCCCGTCTCAATTTATCATAAAAAGAAGTCTCGAACCTTTCTGTTTCGGCATTTGAAAGTGAAACCAGTTCTGTTTCTTTCTCCCATTGTGCGAGTCTCATACGGTCTTTTTGCGAAAGGTGTAATGACTGTGATTCGAACAGATTGTACAGGGCGGATATACAATATATGTCGGGAGAAGGCCTGTACATCAAAATATCTTCTTTAACGCTTTCAATCAATTCCATGAGATCTTCTATGGAATCATGTTCGCTGACATCACAATTCACGACAAAAAGGATGTTATCCATGATTCCCATTTTTTTTATGATGGATAAAAATTTTAAATCTGCTTCTCGAATCCCTGTTCTGCTGCTGATCACATAAATGATAAGATTCGTTAAAAGAAGATAATCCTGAATCATGGCCAAATGCAGAGGGTTGGGAGAATCGCTTCCCTGACAATCAGCAATCTCGATGTTATTTTCGATATCGCCGGAATCGATTTGCAGTTGGATATCTTTAAGATAAACCGACATAGAATCGTCACCGACAAAATTCCAATGCTCGGTAAATTCATCGTTTCCATATTCTTTTGAAGCACCTTCAGAGGAAATCACTCCTTTTACTTTCTCATACCCTTTAAGATATGAGGACAAAAGGATGCCGTTGGCATTGCGGGCGCCGTTGGCGATGAGATGATCCGAACTCAGGGAATCCAGGGCTATTTGAAGGTCCGTTCTTTCTTTTTGATGCCGTATGTCGAATGCATCATTTTCTGCCCGCCACTCTGTGGTTGGAAAAAGAATCAATGCTTGCGTCATATCGGCGTTAATCTCATCCCAGGATTTAAACGACAGCCTTGCTCTGAGTTTATCACCGCTCCGTACCCGGGTAACAATAGAGGTTATAACGCCGGCGCCTCTTTTTAGATATTCTCCTTTGAAAAGTGAATTGATAAAGGTGCTCTTTCCGGATTTTATGGGTCCTACAACCGCAACGCGAATCGTCTCTTCCGACAATTGTCGGGTAACGCGGGAATTTGTCTTCTCCCACGCATGAAAAGAGTGATTCGACATGCCGGGTATTGATTTGGCATTTGAAAACAGACCGGAAACATCCTTGCTGATCTTCAGCAGTTCTTCCTTGAGCGAGTTGTATGTGTTCATTTTAGGCATATTTGTTTTACCGGTTTCGCAGTGAGTCATTTTGTAAATGTTTGTCGGCGTTTTTATTACACGGTATTCAATAAATTGTCAAAGCGATTTCCCTTGAACTTGTTTTTTCAAACCACGATATCCGGCTGTTTTTATATTAATAATTATAAATAGACATCCGTCTGTCGTCATTTATTTTCAAAGTGTGAAAATGCATTATGTTCAGGTTTTCACGATAATTAGAATGCCAACCTTGAGTTTTATATCCACAATGCCTTGTAACATATGAGATTTTATGCTATATAAAATTGGTTTATCGATGGATAACACACAATGAAGGAAAATTAAGTCTATGTCGGAAAAACATCCTGAGTGCCCGCTTTATAATCCATTAAATTGTAAAGAATATTACAATCCCAAACTATGCGCATTTGTAAGGAAAGATAAAATTTGTCTTAAAAAAAAGAAACCGAGATCGAAAAAGCACATCAGATCGAAATAGCATCATTTGCTTAGAAGTGGCTTCAAAACCTCCCCTCGGGCGCAACCTCTGTGTTGGACTGAGACGTCCAATCCTCGAAATATTCCCGATATTCCTGCGGTTGACCGCCTCTGTCCGCCTTGACCTTAAACCCGATTGAAGGTTTTGAAACCACTTATAGTTGAAGCAGTACGCTGCCCGCTTGAAACATAATCTGACGGGCAGTTGAGCTCGTTTTGCCCTTCGTTTATTCATTTCCGGAATACTGTGTAAGGATTAGAAAATAATCAGAAGTGGTTGCAAAACCTCCCATCGGGCGCAATCTCTGTGTTGGACTGAGGCGGCCAATCCTCGAAATATTCCCGATATTCCTGCGGTTGGCCGCCTCGGTCCGTCTTGACCTTAAACCCGATTGAAGGTATTGAAACCACTTCCGGGTCGAAAGAGGACCAAAAACAAAAAACGAGGTGTTTAAAGGGAAAGCGGTTTATGCGTGACCGGATGTATTCAAAATCAAAGCAGGATCGACCCCGATCTTTTTTAAAGATGCTTCCCATCGTTTTTCAACGGGCATCTCAAATATAACATCTTCAAAAACCGGAGATGTCAACCACGCGTTTTCCATGATCTCCGATTCCAATTGGCCGGGCCCCCAACCGGCACATCCGAGGGCAATGATATATGATTCCGGTCCCCTTCCCATCGCTACCGATTCCAAGATATCTCTGGTGTTGCTCAATGCGAGCGTCGGGGTAATCATCAGGCAGCCCTCCCATTCAAACGGCGGTCCATGGAGAATGAATATCTCTCCGATATGAACCGGCCCGCCGATATGAACGGGTATCGAGGTGACATTCTGAATAAATTTGATGTTCAATTCATCAAAAATGTCTTTCAGCAGAAGTGAAGGATGGACTCTATTCACAACAATCCCCACGCTTCCAGCCGGGGTATATTCGCAAATACACGTGACGGTTTGGTAAAAATTCTGATCAAGCAATAGGGGCATGGCCAGCAAAAATTGGCCTTTAAAAGATTCCGAGGGAGTATTCCCCATTTTATATGCTCCGAGTAATATTTTCAGGCCGGCGAACAGGCAGGCACTTAGAAATTAAAGATTTTGAAACCACGTTTAATAAAACCTAAGTTGAGCGATTTTCAAGTTTGCCGCAGATACAAGGAAGATGTTGTTTCGCTATAGTCGTCTATGCGGAACGACATCTGACACAGTAGATGTGGTGAAATTGAAAACCCCGTAGGGTTTCAAATTATTGAAATTCAAAATGATAGAATACCTTAAAAATATTGTTAAATTAACCATTTCAAAAATTTGAAACGCTCAGCTTAGGTAAAAGATACGTTGATATTCGTATCTTGTCAAGGTTGCAGTTCAGACAACAGGAAGTTAAGATTGATTTTTAACATAAAATACAATAATCTTCCATTGGGTCTATGAATATTGAATCCGAAAAAATCCTGGCAATGAGAAAAGATGCCGCTGAAATTTTTTACAAAGCGCTTCACGCCGTTCAACCGGATGACGCCATCAGACGTCACTGCAAATACGAGGGCAAAACGCTTTTCATCGGCAATCGGGAATATCATCTCCCAGGATATAAAAATGTGTTTGTCGTGGGCGCCGGCAAAGCCGGTGCACCCATGGCGGCGGCCATAGAAGATCTCATTGGAGAAAGCGTTACCGAGGGCATCGTCACGGTGAAATACGGCCACGGTTCTGATTTAAACCGCATCAAGCTCAAAGAAGCCGCGCATCCTTTGCCCGATGAAAACGGCCGACACGCTGCGTCTGCCATTTATAATCTGGCTGAAAGAGCAGGGAAAGATGATCTGGTATTATGTCTTATTTCAGGAGGTGGATCTGCTTTGATGCCCTTTCCTTACGACGGTTTGACGCTCAAAGACAAGCAGGACACCGTCAAGGCACTCCTTTCATGCAACGCGTCAATTCACGAAATCAACACGATCAGGAAACACATCTCCAAAATAAAAGGCGGTCAACTGGCTCGTGCGGCATATCCTGCCACCATAGTCACACTCATGCTATCGGATGTGGTTGGGGATGACCTCGACATTATCGCATCCGGTCCCACTGTACCGGATAAAAGCACCTTTGCAGACTGCCGAGACATTTTTCACCGGCATAATCTCTCAAGCCGCATTCCAGAGCGCATTCTGAAACATATCGAACTCGGAATTTCGGGTCTGATCCCTGAAACGCCAAAGTCTACCGACCCCGCGTTCAACAAAACGCACAATTTAATCATCGGAAGCAACATCGAATCTTTATTTGCCGCCAAAGTAGAAGCCGGGCATTTGGGGTATCATGTTCTTCTCCTTTCTTCAATGATAGAAGGCGAAACCCGATATGTCGCACAAGTTCATGCCGCCATTGCCAAAGAAATCATCAAAACAGGCAATCCTCTCCCAAAACCCGCCTGTATCCTTTCCGGCGGCGAAACAACGGTGTCTGTTACGGGCAGCGGTTTAGGCGGGCGGAACCAGGAATTTGCCCTTTCTGCATCAATCGATATTGCCGGAAATAAAAACATCGTCATATTGAGCGGCGGGACAGACGGTACGGATGGTCCGACAGATGCAGCCGGTGCTTTTTCGGATACCCATACCGTAAAGCGCGCCGAAAAGCTGAACTTGGATCCTTATCAATTTCTCTTAAACAATGACGCGTATCATTTTTTTCAAAAATTGGGAGACCTGTTTATCACCGGCCCGACCCAAACCAATGTGATGGATCTGAGAATCGTACTGGTCAAATAAAATCGTGTAACGATTTTATGAAACGCGGCTATACCGCTAAGTTGGCGAAAGGCTAAAATTCCTATCCCCGCAGCAAGCTGCGGGGTATTTCGGAATTTTTGCCACAGCCCTGAGGGCTGCGGCACCGCACTTTCGCTTTAAATAAAAATTCTGGGGTTTTTTTATGCGTGCCGTCATACAACGGGTAAAATCAGCTTCGGTTGTCGTGGGAACCGAAGCAACCGGTAGGATCGGGAAAGGTCTTTTAGTCCTTTTAGGCGTCGCGGTATCGGATAACATCGGAGATGCCGAGTATCTGGCGGATAAGACGGTGAATTTGAGAATTTTCGAAGATGAGAACCATAAAATGAATCGCTCTTTGCTCGACATCGGCGGTGACATTTTGGTCGTCTCACAATTCACATTACTGGGAGATTGTAAAAAAGGCCGTCGGCCGTCCTTTGTCAATGCCGCACCGCCGGAATTGGCCGACAGACTGTACCGCCAATTCGTGGATCGCATCCGACAAAAAGACGTCTCTGTAAAAACCGGTCGTTTTCAGGCCAAAATGGCGGTATCTTTGGTCAACGACGGGCCGGTTACGCTGATCATAGACAGCAAGTGTAGAGACCGTTGAAAAATGCCCCTTTTTGCCCAATCCGCCGGAAGCGGACAAGTTTCTGCGCCTGCCCCGTGAAATGCGAAGCCTATTTCTCTGGGGTCACGCTCAATTTTTAATCCTCGAAATACTCAATGTATTCATGTGGTTAAAATTTTCGCCTTCCTTGAACTCGAACAAAAATGAACATTTTTCAAAGGTCTCGAAGTCACACGAATTTTAACAACACGAAAATGAATTTTTATTTTTTCGTGTCTTCGTCCTTTCGTGTTTTCGGGATTGATTTATTCACATAAAATGGGAGGAATTTTTCCGTATTCAATCAGGAGAATAGGGATCATGCCCGCTGGTGATCGATGCGTAGGCACTATGGTTGTGGATGGATTCGAAATTTTCGGCACTCACAGAAAACCAGGTGATATTACTGTCTTTTTTTAGTTTATCCGCAACATCTCTGACAATATCCTCGACGAATTTGGGATTTTCGAATCCTTTTTCCGTGACATGCTTTTCATCGACCCGCTTCAGAACAGAATATACTTCGCATGAAGCAGTCTCTTCCACCAGTTCGATCATATCTTCGATCCAGATAAACTTTTTAAAACGCGTACTGAGCCGAACCTGTCCGCGCTGATTATGCGCGCCGGCATCGCTGATTTCTTTTGAACACGGACAAACAGAGGAGATGGGAACCTTAACGACGGATACGAGATCAACTTTTCCATTGGGATCGATTGATCCCAAAAAACTGCAAACGTAATCCATTAATCCCGGAGATTGACTCACCGGAGATCGTTTTTCAATAAAATAGGGGAATGTTACTTCAATATTGGCGGAAGCCGCATTCAGATAAGTCTTCATTTCATCAAGAATAACGGATATTTTTTTTAAGGAAACCTCCGGTCTGAACAGATGCAGCATTTCCACAAAACGACTCATGTGAGTCCCTTTGTAATTGTGAGGCAAATCGACATACATATTTATCGAAGCAACCGTATGCTGAATTTTGTTCATTCGATCAAGCACGGTTATGGGATATCTCAAGTCTTTAATCCCAACCTTGTCAATGGGGATATTTCGGTGATCGAATTGATTTTGAATATCTTTCATTTCGGCATATAATCCATTTTTATATGATGCATGGCTCTGAATATATTCCCCTTGATTTTTCTGTTGCTGCGGTACAGCTGCCTTAGCAGATTCCGTATTTCTTGTCGCTTCGAGGTATTTGCGCTGGGGCATGGGTTTATAAACTCCGGACAACCTTTCTCGTCTGCAAAACGTCTGATCGTGTTTTGGTCAACAAAGGCAAGGGGCCTTATCAGCGTAAACCTTCCCTGAAAGAAAGCCTGGGAAGGCATCATGCTGCTGATTTCGCCGGCATAACAAATATTCATAAAGAGCGTTTCAATGATATCGTCTTTATTATGCCCCAATGCCAGCTTGTTGCATCGGAGCTTTTCCGCAATTTCAAAAAGCCGTTTTCTTCTCAATCTGGAACATAAAAAACAAGGATTTTCACGATTTTCCAAGCTGTGTGCAAGAACGCCGAAATCTGTATATTCAATTCTGAGTTCAAATCCGATCCGTCTGCAATATTCCAAAAGAGATTTGCTGAGTGCTTTATTGAACCCCAAATCAATATGGACGGCATAAATACGATAATGGATGGGAATGTATTCAAGGCGTTTTTTTAACATCCACAACAGGGTGAAGCTGTCTCTTCCACCTGAAAGACCAACCAGTATTCGATCCCCGTCGGAAATCATATCATATTGGTGTAACGCCTTTCCAACATTTCTTTTTATCGCCTTATAGGCATAACTGTACTTCGGCAAAAAACGTACCCATCCCTTAGAAGTGGATTTCAAAACCCCCTCTCGGGCTCAATCTCTGTGTTGGACTGAAACGCACAAGCCTCGAAATATTCCCGATATTCCTGCGGTTGGTCGTTTCAGTCCACCTTGACCTTAAGCCCGATTGAAGGTCTTGAAACCACTTCTATAGATTGTCTTCTACTTCCTCTATTTTTTCTATTTCCTCTTTTTCATCTCTTATGGTTACTTTGCCTGCGGCAATTTCACGCAAAGAAACAACAATGTCTTCATTTTTTGGCGAACTGACCAAGTATTCGGATCCTTCACGAATCTGCCGCACACGCTTGGACGCCAGGTTGACCAATAAAAATCGATTTTTGACCCGTTTTAAACAATCTTCTATGGTTATTCGTGCCACAAAGAACCTCCGTTTACAAAATTTCTATGAGTTCATAATATCTTTTCCCCCCCGGAGCTTCCAATACGATCTCGTCTCCGGGTTTTTTCCCTAAAATCGCCTTCCCCAGCGGTGAAGATACGGAAATGCGACCTTTATCGATATTCGCTTCATCGGGACCCACCAGTTGATATTTAACATTATCCCCTGTGTCGATGTTTTCAAGCAGCACCGAAGCGGCAAATACCGCCCGATCTTTGGGCAGGCTTTTCGGATCGATAATATCCGCCCGTGCCAGTTTGTAGCCCAATTCACTGATCTTTCCTTCAATAAACGCCTGGCGATCTTTTGCCGCTTCAAATTCGGCATTTTCCGTAATATCTCCGTGAGCCCTGGCCTCTTCAATCGCTTTTATATTTTTGGGTCTTTCAACCTTCTGAATATATTCCAATTCTTTTTTTAGGGCCTCATACCCTTCTTTTGTGATTGGTACTCTATCCAAATTTATACCCCTATATATTCCTTTGCTAAAATTTCGGCAATCTGCACCGCATTGGTTGCGGCGCCTTTCCTGATGTTGTCTGCGACAACCCACATATTGATGCCGTTTTCTATGGATTCATCGTCACGAATTCGCCCCACCAGCGTAAAATCCTGTCCTGCGGCATCAATCGCAAGCGGATAAATATTGTTTTCGGGATCATCAACCACTTTGACACCGGTTGTTTTTTCAAGGAGCGCTCTCACGTCGCTGGCGGCAGCTTTTGTCTTGGTTTCGATATTAATGGATTCCGAGTGGCCGTAAAACACCGGAACACGAACGGTGGTTGCCGTCACGCCGATGCTGTCGTCCTCCAGAATTTTTCGGGTTTCGTGAACCATTTTCATCTCTTCTTTTGTATATCCGTTCGCTAAAAATACGTCGATATGCGGAAGACAATTAAATGCAATGGTGTGAGGATACACCTTGCTTTCGAATGCTTTGAAATTGAGAATCGCACGGGTCTGAAGATCAAGTTCATCGATGGCCTTTTTGCCGGTTCCCGAAACCGCCTGGTATGTCGATACGACGATCCGCCTGATGCCGTAGGTTTTATGCAGGGGATTCAGCGGAACCACCATTTGAATTGTCGAGCAATTCGGATTGGCAATAATGCCTTTGTTTCTGAACTGAGCGATGGCATGGGGATTGACCTCCGGAACCACCAGCGGAACTTCGGGATCCATCCGCCACGCACTTGAATTGTCCACGACAATGCATCCGTCGTTTGCGGCAAAAGGCGCAAATTTCTCACTGGTACCACCGCCGGCCGAGAAAAGAGCGATGTCGATCCCCTTGAATGACGTCTCTTTCAGTTCTTCTACGGCAATTTCACGGCCTCTGAACGTGAGTTTTCTGCCCTTTGAACGGCCGGATGCCAAAAGTCGTATCGATTTGACCGGAAAATTTCTTTCTTCCAGACAGGAAATCATTTGAATCCCCACAGCCCCGGTTGCCCCGGCGACCGCAACATTAAGCGTTCTATCGGTATTCATTGATTGTTTCCTTTGATATAATCCATGATAAGATCCCCAACTTGTTGTGTCGTAAATCCCATTCTTCCGGCAGCGACATCTTCAAGATCGTCTCGCAAGACCCGGACGACACTGTTTTCTATCAAGGCGGCTGCTTTGGGTTCTCCCAAGGTTTCAAGCATGATCTGGGCCGCCGAGATGGCGGCAACAGGATTGATAATATTCTTCCCGGTATACTTGGGAGCAGATCCGCCAATGGGTTCGAACATTGAAATTCCCTCAGGATTGATATTGGCGCCGGCGGCAATGCCCATCCCCCCTTGCACCATTGCGCCCAAGTCGGTGATGATATCCCCAAACATGTTATCGGTGACAATGACATCGAACCATTCCGGATTTTTTACCATCCACATACAGATGGCATCTACGTGCGCATAATCGGTTTCGATATCCGGATATTCTTTCGCAATTTCGTTAAACGCGCGTTCCCATAAATCAAACGCAAAGGTCAGCACATTGGTTTTTCCGCAAAGGGTCAATTTCTTTCTTCGATCCCTTTTTCTGCAATATTCAAAAGCGTATCTGATGCAACGCTCGACACCTTTCCGGGTATTTATCGACTCCTGAACGGCAACTTCATCCGGGGTTCCTTGTTTCAAACAACCGCCGGCCCCCGCGTACAGACCTTCGGTATTTTCCCGCACAACGACAAAATCTATATCCGACGGCCCCTTGTCCTTCAGCGGTGTATCAACACCTTCATATAGCTTGATCGGTCTCAAATTGATATACTGATCAAAATAAAATCGAAGCCTTAAAAGAATGCCCTTTTCAAGGATCCCCGGTTTGACTTTGGGGTGCCCGATGGCTCCCAAATAAATGGCATCTGACTGGGCAATAGATTCGAGTGTGCTTTCAGGTAAAATCTCACCGGTTGCCAGATAATGCTCGCCTCCCAAGTCATAATGCGTAAAATTCAAACTGAAACCGCACGTATCTGCCGCTGCTTGAAGGATTTTGATGCCCTCCTTGACAACTTCGGGGCCGGTACCGTCACCCGGGATGACTGAAATCTGATATTTTTTTGTCATATGATGGTGTCCTATTCAAATTGTACCCGATCCGTGTTCATTTGCATCGCCGGGTTTCAACGTGTTCCGGGTCTTCTCCCTTTGATGCTTTATCCTCATCACCGGACCTGAAGCAATATAAATTATCGTTAAAAAAAACAGCGAAACAGATGGCTGGGCGGCAATGAAAATCAATACCAGGATAGTGGTGACCAGGACATTGAAGTTCATCTTTTTAGACAATTCAGCCCTCTTGAAGCTGTTGTATTTGATGGTGCTGACCATTAAAAAGGACAGAAGGTAAAGCATCGTCAACATGAAAATGGGATCAATTTTAGCTTCGATCCCCAATTTGTGGCAAAATAAAACCGTCGTAGCCGCCATGCCCGCTCCGGCCGGTATCGGAAGGCCGATAAAATAATCGCCACTTGTTCTTCCCGCCTGGGAATTGAAACGCGCCAATCGAAGCGCACCGCATGCCATGAACAGAAATGCGGCAAGCCACCCGATTCTTCCCATGGGTTTGAGCGACCATAAATATATCATTATGCCGGGTGCAAGGCCGAAAGATATTAGATCGGCCAGGGAGTCATATTCGATCCCGAATTTGCTGACGGTGTTCGTCGCCCTTGCTATTTTACCGTCCATGATATCAAACAGCACCCCGATGATAATCGCGGCAGCTGCCGTGGCAAATCTTCCATTAATAGAAGCGATAACCGCATAAAATCCGAAAAAAAGGTTGAGCGATGTAAAGATGTTTGGCAGAATATAAATACCTTTACGTGACTTTTCTTTTTTTATTTTTTTCTCTTCTCTCATCGCAAATCCCCCAAAACAGACGACCCGGCCTTTACCTTGTCACCAACCGCCGCTTTCAAATGTACCCCGGACGGGAGATAAACATCAAGGCGCGACCCGAAACAGATTAGGCCGAAACGCTGTCCACGGTTGACACGGTCACCTTTTTGAACGTTACAGATGATCCGCCTGGCAATCAGCCCGGCAATTTGAACGGCACAAATATTCTTGCCGTCTTCGGTTTCTATGAACACCGCATTGTGTTCATTATGTGCCGACGCTTTATCCAAATTGGCGGAAAAAAATTTTCCGGGATAGTATTGAACCGCTTTGATTTGCCCCTCATAAGGTATCCGATTGACATGAACATTAAAAATCGACATAAAAATGCTGATTTTCATGCTGGACCCTTCAAAAAAAGGGCTATTGTCAACCAAACCCGCCGAAATAATTTTCCCGTCAGCCGGCGAAACAACTGAGCCGGCAGAATTTGGAATCACCCGGTCCGGGTCCCTGAAAAAATAGCAGATAAAAAACGTCGCCACAAGACCGAGCAAAGACAGTACAACAAGTCCCAAAAGCGCGAACACGAATGTTGTAAATGCACTGGCAAAAATAAAAGGATACCCGGCTTTTGCCACCGGGAAGGCGGTCTGGCTGGGTACGTCCGACCGGAAAAAACTGTTCATCTTTTATGCCTCGGTTAATCTGCGGAACAAAATATTGAAGCTAAACTTTATTTTTTAACAAAATAGAATCCATTTTGTCAATAATAACCGCCATTATCGATGTGATTATTGCGCATTGAGGTGTTTTATGGGCAGAATGGCATGTTGTTGTCTAACCGGCAGGCTGCCAATAGCTTCATGTATTTTCTATTTTCAGCTCGGCGTCGGATCTCCGAATATAACGGGGCGAAAAATTTTCGATTTTGTCTGTTTTTTTGTTGTTAAATTTTGCCATGCACAGGTGGGCTACTACCGACGCCCGGATTGTATGATGTGGCATCGGCGCGAATGACGCCAACGCCCCCAGTTTTTCCAATATGATATCTTTATAGATCAGCGCACCATCTCCAACAAACAAACAAGACTCTTTTAGGTCGTCAAGGGCGTTTTCAGGACCAGTGACCTGTTCCTCGGTTTGCCTTTTTAAGCGGCCGTTTATAAATCTGTAACGGGAAAAATACACCTCCCCCTTACGCGCGTCCATAAGTGGGCAGATAAGGTTCGGGGAATACGGCACTTGGGCGGCAAGCGCTTTTAAACTTGAAACACCGACAATCGGTTTTCCCGAAGCCGCGGCAAGTCCCTTGATCGTACTGATACCGATTCTCAGTCCGGTAAAGGATCCGGGTCCTTTTGTCACGGCAAAACCGTCAACACCCGAAAGGTCTGATCCCGAAATTTTCAGGATCGTGTCGATCATTTCCATCAGGTGCCTGGAATGCGTCTCTTTTCTGTTCAGTGTGAACTCTGCCGTCAAAGACGCACCATCCACAATCGCGACGCTGCAGCTGATTGTCGCTGTATCAACGGCAAGGATCCTCATATCACTTATCGGTCGTCGGCGTGGAGTCAAATGCATAGGAAAGCACTTTGTCCATGTTTTGCACCGGAACAAATTTGATTCTTCGTTTGACATTTGCCGGCATTTCAGCCAGATCTTTTCTGTTTTTTTCAGGAATGATAATTGTACGGATTCCCGCCCTGAGCGCACCCAGTGCTTTTTCTTTCAGACCGCCGATTGGCAGCACTCTTCCCCTCAAAGTAATTTCCCCTGTCATGGCGACATCTTTATTGACCGGCTTGTTGATCAAAGCAGATATCAGCGCCGTAGCCATTGCAATGCCGGCAGACGGGCCGTCTTTGGGGATCGCCCCTGCAGGAACATGAATATGAATATCCTTATTTTCAAATATATTTTTTTTAATCCCCAAAGCAGAGAGGTTGGCACGTGCATAACTCAAGGCCGCCCGGGCCGACTCTTGCATAATATCTCCGATTTGACCGGTGATGATCAACTCTCCCTTGCCGCCGATTAACGATGCTTCTACGTACAGCACCTCGCCGCCTGCTTGTGTCCAAGCCAGGCCGGTGGACAAGCCCACCTGGCTGTTTTCCTGGTCCATTTCAGGAAAATATTTTGGAATACCTAAATATTTGTGGAGATTTTTCTTTGTGATCCGAAACGGCCCCTTGTTTCCCTCTGCTATTTTACGCGCGACCTTTCGGCAAAGCGTACCGATTTCTCGTTCAAGGTTGCGCAGGCCGGCTTCGGATGTATATTCAGATACGATTTTAGACAATCCGTCAGTGCTAATGGACAAAGCAGCAGGCTTCAAACCATTTTCCTTCATCTGGCGGGGGATCAGATGTTTTTGAGCAATTTTCTTTTTCTCTTCTTCTGTATACCCGGAAAGCGTAATCACTTCCATTCTGTCGAGAAGTGCTGATGGAATCGAATCGGTAAAATTCGCCGTAAGAATAAACATCACCTTGGAAAGATCGAAAGGCATATTCAGGTAGTGATCGCTAAACGCTGAATTTTGTTCAGGATCCAAAGCCTCCAGAAGAGCAGAGGAAGGGTCTCCACGGAAGTCGGAACCCAATTTGTCAATCTCATCCATCATAAAAACAGGATTGTTTGTGCTGCTCTGTTTAAGCCCCTGAAGGATCCGACCCGGCAGGGCGCCGATATATGTCCGTCGATGCCCTCTGATTTCAGCTTCATCACGAATACCCCCGAGGGAAATTCGCACAAATTTTCGATTCATGGCATGTGCAATCGCCTGCCCCAATGACGTCTTTCCGACGCCGGGGGGGCCGACAAAACATAAGATAGGTCCCTTCATCTTTGGATTGAGCTTGCGAACGCTCAGATATTCAAGGATGCGGTCTTTTACATGATTAAGGCCCAAAT
Source organism: Desulfobacterales bacterium (assembly GCA_022340885.1). GTDB lineage: Bacteria > Desulfobacterota > Desulfobacteria > Desulfobacterales > UBA11574 > UBA11574. The sequence continues at coordinate 30,724 of JAJDND010000009.1, forward strand.
GGTCTTGATCCAGAACCGTTTTTGCCTGTTTAATATCAATGACATCTTTGGTGGTTTTGCTCCACGGCATTTCAACCAACCAGTCCAGATAGGTTCGAACCACCGAAGATTCGGCAGAGTCAGGATGCATCTGGTCCAACCGTTTCAACTGCTTTAAAGCCTCCTTCTCCGCGATTTTTGTCATCTTGGCTCTTTTTATTTTTCTTTTATAATCGGAAATCTCTTTTAATTTGCCGTCGCTTTCACCGAGTTCTTTATGGATAACCCTGACCTGCTCTCTTAAAAAATAGTCTCTTTGGCTTTTTGAAATTTCATCCCTTACGTCGGATTGTATCTTGGCCTGCATAGAGGACAACTCCACTTCCCTGGAGAGCAGTTCGTTTACTTTTTTGAGGCGCTCAAAAGGATCGACCAACTCCAGCAACATTTGAGATTCGTCGATTTTCAACTTCAAATTCGACGCAACCAGATCGGCAAGTTTTCCGGGATCATCCACACCTTCAAGTATCACGCCGACATCCGTATTCATTTCCCCGCGAAGGGCCAGTATTTTTTCGGAATGCTCGATAACATTCCGCATTAACGCCTCGATTTCCAAATTGATTTCTTTAACCGGCCGATCCGGAATCATTTCGATTTTCACACGATACACCGATCTTTTTGATACGTATTTAACAATCCTGGCCTTATCAATTCCCTGTACCAGCGCTTTTACGCGACCATCGGGAAGTTTCAGCATTCTGAGCACCCTGCTGACCGTTCCCATGGAAAAAATTTGATCAGGGGTCGGGTTTTCGAAATTGGGGTCTTTCTGGGCGGCTAAGAACAAATAGCCGTCTTTTCCCACGGCCTCTTCAACGGCACGAATCGATTTCTCGCGGCCGATAAATAGCGGAAGGAGCATATCGGTAAAGACCACGATATCCCGTACGGAAATCAGGGGAAGCGTGTCGGGAATCGGCACATCGTTTTCATCTTCATCGATGATGCTGATGAGATCGTCTTTGTCGGTTTCAGCCATTCTTTCTCCTAACTTTTAAAATCTGTAAAACTTTTGGGCTTGCAAAATGTTCTTTTTGCAAGCACCGACCTGAATTTCGCAATGATTTTTCACTATAGCAAAAAACGATAAAATAAAACATATTTTATATTTGGCAATGTTCATCTGCGAATTTCATCACAGGATCTCATTGCAATGCTTCAATAACGGCTCGAAAATGATCATTGAAATTTTTTCAAAATCCTCATCCAACGGATCGATTTTACCGAAGCAAAGATCAAAATATGGATCTTCGGATTCTCCCCGTGAAAAGTCGCTCCCTTTCCAATTTCTTCGTCCGGCGGTCAGGGCTTCCTGTGGCGTTCGATGCTTTCGCAATATGCTGCCGGCATATTCAAAAGATGATTCAGGGAAAAAATGCAGCGGCTCGGACATCCCCTTCCAATAAAGCCCGAGGAGGTTATTCAGAATATCCGGCGCGCTGGAAACCGTGGTAAATTCCCATGCAGTGTCCTTGCATATCAGAAGGCTCCGAACCCGACCCATTTCTTGAAGCAACACACAAACAACAAGATGATATATCCATGTATCTATTAAGTATTTAGGTTTATATTTTGCATATATGACTTTGCCCAGCCCGTTTTCATAACCATCGGTAATGCGATCGCATATCCTAAAGTCCGCAATGTTAAGATCAACATCACGATCCGCGAAAGGACCGTTTTTGATATGCGTGTTAATTCTTCGGACAAACGCTTCTGCATCCAGGCTCATTTCATTGTAAATGCATTCCCCCACTTTCCCATGGGGGAGCTCTCCGGAAGCCCGTTTAAACCGGAAAAAATCCTTCAGATCTGAACCGGCGCGTCTTGTTTTCATGAGTTCTTGATCCAGCAAATATTTTTCCAGATGATCCAGACGAAAATATTCACTTTCATCCAACACATCCCCCGCAGCGGACAG
>JAJDND010000016.1 GCA_022340885.1 Desulfobacterales bacterium
TTCGAAAACAACGCCGCATAGCGCTTGCGCATGTCGCGCTTGAGGATCTTGCCCGTCGGTGTCTTGGGCAAAGCGTCCACCAGCAGAACCTTTTTCGGAACCTTGAAGGCGGCCAGATGCTCACGGCACAGGGTGATGATCTCATCCGGCTCGATGTGCTCTCCTTTGCGCGGCACCACCACGGCGGTCACCGCCTCGATCCACTTGGGGTGGGGAATCCCGATAACCGCCGCCTCCTCCACGCGTTTGTCCAGATAGATGGCTTCTTCCACCTCACGCGTGGAAACGTTCTCGCCGCCGGTTTTGATCATATCCTTTTTTCGATCCACCACCGAAATGTAGCGATCTTCGTCAAGCACCCCGATGTCCCCGGAATGGAACCAGCCGCCCTCCATGGCCTCCTCGGTTTTATCCGGATCCTTGAAGTACATGATCATGGCATGGGGACCCCGGCCGCAGATTTCTCCGGGCACCCCGACCTCCTTGACGGGCTGCCCCAATTCTGCCTCCAGACGGGTTTCCATGTTGAGCCCTCCCATGCCGGCGGAACCAAGTTTTTTCAGTGCGTCCTCGGCCTTTAAGATGGTGTGGTACGGGGCAAGCTCAGTCTGGCCGTAGTAATTGTAGATCCGGGCGCCCGGGAGCCGTTCGAGCATCTCTTTTAAGACCTCCACCGGCATGATGGATGCGCCGTAATAGCATTTTTTAAGACTCGTGAGATCATGTTTGTCGAAATCCGGGTGACGCAACATGCCGATCCAGACCGTGGGCGGAGCGAAGAACATATTGGCGCGATAGTCGGCGATGGCTTTCAGGATCTTGCCGATGTCCGGCATCATGAGGATGTTGGTTCCCCCGACCCAGAACACCGGATTCAAGAACACGTCCCGCTGGGCGCAGTGGTAGATGGGCAGTGCATTGACGTTGATGTCGCCGGCATCGTATCCACCGTCCACGATGCATCCCATGTACTGAGCCATAAGGGCCTGATTGCTGATGATCACCCCTTTGGGTAAGGATTCGGTACCGCTGGTATACGTCATCTGACAGGGATCCTCGATGTGCAGGATGCTGTCCGGCTCTGTGTCCGCAGCAGCTTCATACCAGGACTTAAAGTCGATGAACCGGTCATTCGGCGGCGCCATACCGGCGACGTCGCCTGACCATATCCAGGTTCCGACCGAGGGCATGTCATCCAACACGTCCTTTACCAGGTCGAACAGAGCGTCTTCGACAATGAATACCGTACTCTCGGAATGGTTGATGCAGTAGCATATGTCCTTTCCCTTCAGAAGGTAGTTGATGGCCAGGTATACGGCTCCGATCTTGCAGCACCCCAACCAGGTGATGACATGGTGGATGGTATTGTGGGCCAGAATGGCCACACGATCGTATTTTTTAACGCCCAGGCCCTTTAGGGCGTTGGCCACCCGGTTGCAGGCGGCCTCCAGCTTCGTATAGGTAAGGGAGGTATCCCCGAAAATCAGGGCGTTTTTGTCAGGGTAATGATAGGCACTGCGCCGGATCATGTCGGCAATGACCCAGCGGTTGACCCGGTTGTAACGGTTCATGAGAAATGTCAGGTTTTCCGGGTTGAGGGTATTGTAACGGGCTTTCTCCGCGTCGGTCAGGGGGCTGGGCTTCTGGACCATGGGACCTCCTTTCAAGGAAGTGAAATTTACATTATATTAGAAGTGGTTTCAAAACCTTCAACCGGGCTCAAGGTCAAGGCGGACTGAAACGCCCAACCGCAGGAATATCGGCAATATTTCGAGGATTGGGCGTTTCAGTCCAACACAGAGATTGAGCCCGAGAGGGGGTTTTGAATCCACTTCTAGCGTTAATGATAATATAATTCCCCATTTTTGCAACCGATAAAGGCATTCAGATTGTTTCAATGAAAAGAAATAGATGAAACCGCGTTAAAAATAAATGGGAAAAGAATAATCGCTGTTGAATGGAACAAAGAACACGGGATTGACAAATAGACGGGTACCCTAACCTACCCTTATTTCCCGATCTCAATTGTTCATAAAAGAAATGCTTTGTCCCAGTAGAGCGTTGAATTGATCTCATACCAAGACAAGCCGGTCATCAAGGATCGTTGGACGCAAGGGCTCATGATTCCGAAGAAGACGAAGATGTCGATGACATCATGAAGATCACTGTCCATTGATATCTCATTGAAAAAAATCTTCAGCAGTCCGGTTTCAAAAGTATAATTTCCTGCATGTTTCATGATGGTCTGCAGTAATTGAATAAAACCGCCGATATCTTCCTGATTCACGTTCGTTAACGTTGTTCTGACAGCCGTATCACAAGAAGGCTTTCCGATGTCATAAATTGTGTTTACAATTGCCTTGACAACCGGCGGGATAAAATAGCGTCCCTCATTTGCAAAATCCAAAATTCTGTCTTCCCACGCAGAGCTGCCCCGGGATTTGACGGGGATCATGATCCGCTCTTCGAAAGCCATAAGAATCAAATCTTTTTTTTGACGCTCTGCGGCCTCGATCTCATGGTAGCAGATCGTTTCTTTATGCAGGTGATTGTCCAGAATCCTCGCCAAGAAAAAGGCATCGCTTTTAGGAAACCAATTCAAAAGTGCATTAAACAGATTGTTTTTCCCCATAACCGCCTTCGTTCGGTATTTTAAGTTCTGCATACACACTGGGATTGAACTCATAAAGGGGAGATCTGGTTTTTGCCGTCGGGCCGATGGCCGCCAGCTTTGGACTGATGATGCCGGCCCCTTTTAATATAGCGATCATTGCACCGGTCTTATCCTTCAATCCGTTGTCGATGCAAAGAGCACCGATCCTGGCGCCGTTAATGGTGTTGTACGCGGTATTTTTTTTAATGGAGAGAATCAGGTCCGGCATTTTTTCCCAGTCCGGCTCGCCCATACATTGAAACAGATCCAGGATGGCTTTTGTACTGTCCCATGTTCCGGTCTCTATCCCTTTTTTCACCAGCGCTTTTGAAATATTGGGCATTTCATAGAGCTCCCCGTGTCCAGTCGAAAAAATCCGGGAATCCCATTCCGAACACCGGGATGATCGGACAGGGATAACCAGCTTCCATTCCCACAGGGCCAAAAGCGCCTCATCCACACCGCCGCCATGCTCTGACGCAAGGTCCTGACATTTAATCCTGTCGCCTTGAGAAGCATAAATAAGTATGCGCGCCAAATCCGGAATCGGGACATCCTCGGCCATAAAAGATTTTAACGCTTTTACTAAGTTTTCCATGTCCACCAATCGCCTTGAAAAAACTGTTCATCTTGCATCGGATACCGGCAGCTCGGTCAGCATCTGCCGATTTCGGATCTAAATTTTTGATAAACCAATAAAATATGGAACCGGACAACTCTCTATCATTACATAATTAATTTTTTTTTAAAGATGACCTTCGTTTTTTTGTCGTATCTATATTTAAATTGTGTCATCCGAGTGCCAACGTTCCATATGTGCGTCATGAGTTTTCAAATACGCTCCGGGCTGGTAAAATTCGTCATAAAAATCAAGATCGATGTGATGCGCCTGCAAGTACATGATCAGGAACATAGAAGGTACCGTTGCGGGAAACTTTCCGAATGTATCGTACAGATACTGGGCCTGAAGGGCAATGCACTCCCGAAATCGTTCATCATGAATTTGTGCGGCGGTGCGTACCTTGCGACTGTCTTTCCAGGGACCGGGCGTATCCGGATGGAACGGCCCTCCGGGGCCGAACTTTCGCTCGCACACTTTGTCCACTGCAGCTTGCATGTCCGGAACATGCGGCGGACAACAGCCTTCCATCACCCCATCCAAACCCGTCGGGTTCGGGTAGGGCCAGCGCGCGTCCGTGTCATATCGGAATCCCAGACCTGGCACTTTCGGGTCTCCGCTGGCGCCAAGCATGGCAAAGGGATCGACACCGTTGAACATCCATCCGCCCAGCCCCATGGCCTGGAGCATCAGCGTCCCCGCATAACAGCTTGCCCCGATTTCAACGGTCAGCTCCGACATCGACCATTGCTCCACAAAGGTGACCGGCCAGACATTGGCGACATCCACAATGTCATTAAACCGCTCGATCCCGGGAATGGCGCGGTTGTTGATGTCATCGTAAAGCACCAGGCCGTTTTGAAGCATGTATAACAGGTTGAGCAGTACATGCTGGGACAGGTCGCCCACGGGAATGACTACCAGCGTAGACGGCTGGTTAAACACCCAAGTGTTATGTGCTTCCGTGTACGGTACCTCAGAAGGAAATTTAATGCGCCCGTCCTGAAGCTTGCGCACCCGTTTTTGAACATTGTCGACAAATGCTTCCAGGCTCAATGATCCGTCTTCCGCCCGATCGTCAAACGCCGGTTCGTCTCGCATTTCCAGCACATACACACCTTCATCGTCCGTGAAAAACGTCTGGCTGGTGTGAAACCCGGCTCCCGAAGGAAATATCCGACCACCCGCGGATCCGGCATAATTGGAAAGGTAAGGGGCGTATCTGGCGGCACGGTAGATCATATGATGCCAGGAGGTATTGCCGCCGCAGGATGCTACCACAAGCAGTTTTTCAAGGTCGGTTAACGGCATCGCCTTGTGGACGGACTTATATGCGAATACACCATCCGGAATTTCGGCGCCCATAAAGAATCGCCGGGAACGGCGGCCCAGCAGGGCTTCAATGAGCGGAAAGGACAACATCTCTTCAAGACCTCGGGGAATCGTTGTTTTTTTCATGTGTCATTCCTTTCATTTTGTCAAGGTTCAATATGATTTTCACTTGTTTTTATTCTCCGTTCCGAAATCTCGCGGTGAGCCCCCGGCTTTCTCAGTTTCGGCCACGGCCCGAACGACGGTATTATGGGCCATTCTCGACACAAGAACCACAACGGCGACACATACTGCGAGTCCGCCAAAGATCACCAAATTGTGCAGGTGATCGGTTCGTGCATTACCGACGGCCAAGCGAGCGGCATGCCTGCCGACATACCCGAAGTAAACCTCAATGACCAAGTTTGGTATAAGCGCCAGACATGCAAGCATGAACCCCGAGAACCGAACGCCGGCAGCGCCGAGCAGGTAGCTGATTGTCGCGGGATTCAACGGTGTCAGGCGCAAAAGCAACTGCAAACGAAATTCGTTGCGGCGCACGGCGCGCTGAATCGCAAGCAGCGTCGGTCTCTCCGCAAGCGTCCGTTGGATCCGTCCCCGCATGAGCTTATGCGAAAGCGCAAACTGTATCATTGCTGCCATCACACTGCCGGTCAGCACTGCAGCGATGCCCCAGAACAGTCCGAAGAGAGCACCCGCGATGATGCACAGGACCGTGTCGGGCAGTAGGAACGACGTGGCCAGCACGAACAGTCCGACGAAGGCCAGCACGCCCAACGGACCAAGCTTCGCAATAAATGACTCGATGGCATTGATGTGATGTTCGATTTCGCGGCCTCCGGCGATGATGGCGACGACCACCAGCAGTCCCACCACCAGGTAAATGATCGCTGTCCGTGAGCCGGCCCGTGCCAAAAATCGTCGTACCGGGTCACCGGTTTCAGTATTCTCCGATTTGCGCATTGCTGCTTTTCCAAGTACCTCCATTCCCGGTTTAAGCGGTATGATTAACGCCTGCGACTTTTATTTTTACCATTTGTTTTGTAATTGTGAAATGATAAAGTGGAAAAGATGGTTTTGTTGGAGATTGAAGAAAGATTAGGAGAGATCAAAAATTGGTTTTATCAATATAACGGCGCCTTAGCCTGGGAGTTAAAGGAACGATCCATTCCGAAAAAGTCGATCCAGTTTGCGCCTTTGTATCGCCGGCCGCGAAAAATATGGGGGATTGACTTAAATCATGCCGTCGATTTAAAGAATGAAGACGCATCTCAACATCGAGCGAAAATATAATTAAAATGGCCTCTGGATCCAAAAAAGTCATTATCGCCGCCCTCGTGGGAAACACACTTGTTGCCGTCACCAAGTTTGCTGCAGCGCTTATCTCCGGAAGTTCCGCCATGCTCTCTGAAGGAATCCATTCTCTGGTCGATACCGGCAATCAGATACTGCTGCTCCATGGCTTGAAACAGGCAAAGAAACCGCCGGATGAAACATTTCCGTTTGGTCATGGAAAGGAAATCTATTTCTGGAGTTTCATTGTCGCCATGCTTATTTTCGCGCTGGGTGGCGGTGTTTCTCTCTATGAAGGAATCCGGCATTTGCAGCATCCCTTGCCGATATCTAATCTTCTGACCAATTACATTGTCCTGGGCCTGGCCATGGTTTTTGAAGGAGGTTCATGGTATTTTGGCTATCGTGAATTTAGTCGGGCCAAAGGCAAGTGGGGTTATTTTAAAGCTGTTCAGCGCGCCAAAGATCCATCCGTCTTTATGGTACTGTTTGAAGACACCGCAGCTATCCTCGGTCTCCTTGTTGCCTTTGCCGGTGTCTTCTTGACACAAATCACCGGGATGCTTTATTTTGACGGCGCCGCGTCGATACTGATCGGCGTGATACTTGTCGGTACAGCCATCTGGCTGGCCCATGAAACCAAAGGGCTGTTAATTGGTGAGAGCGCCAACCGCCCGGTAATAAATACCATCCGGGAGATTCTGCAGGCAAATAAATTGATCGATAACGTCAATGAAATTTTGACCCTGCATATGGGACCGGACTACATTCTTGCGAACATCAGTGTGGATTTCAAAGACGATGCCACGGCCGATGAAATTGAACGGGTCACTGCAGAAATAGACCGGGAAATAAAAAATGAGTATCCGAAAATCAAACGGATATTTATCGAAGCAGAAAAGCGCCGGGGCGACATTAGAACAAGCAGCAGTTGAGACGGATTAATCCATGGACGCTTTCTTTTTCAAAGCGGCGAAATGCACTTATTTTACGTTGTTTTGGCAAATATTTTTTGGGTTTTTATTTCTTCAAATCCCAGTCTCAAATAGAATCGGTGAGCTTCTTCGCGAACTGCATTGGCCCTGACTCGGATCGTATTACACCCTTTGGCCTTCAACCATGATTCAGCCTGGGATACCAACCCCTTCCCAATACCCTCACCGCGATGCTCGGCAGAAACGACCAAGCTGACGAGTTCACCCGTTAGTCCTTCTGCAAGCCGAATATCTATGATTGTGTTTACGCAACCGACAGCCCGACCATTCATCGACGCAACGAGAACTTCTCCGTCTCGGTCCCGGATAGCATTTATTCGATGAGATAAATCGCTTTCATCAACATCATAACCAAGCGCTTTCAACAATTCTCTCAGGGCTTTTATGTCTTCTTTAATCGCTTTTCGAAAAATAAGAGGCATATGATGTCATTTAAAATATTCGAATCATATATTTTTTCGCATAATTAACGTAACTTGTCAAGGCTATTACAAAACGCGTATCATTCCTTTAGCCCGGCATCTCATCTAAAATCCCGGTAAAGGCATAATCGCTGAAGGCGCGTTTTTTAAGTTGAATCTAGTCTGTTGAATACAGCATGACTTTTCAATTCCGCTGCCATCCTGGCTTTCAAAATATTCTTCAACTTATCGATGTCCTTTTTGATCCGAAAAAAGAGTTGAGTAAGCTAAAATACTTATCAACAAGTTATAAACAAAATTTCTGCCGTCATATTTGTGCAATTTAAACTACTTGTGTGGGTTATCAACAAAATAGACAATTCAATCGATGTCTATATTGTGGATAACTAATTGAAATAAATAGAATAAACTGTTGACAAGAAGCACTGGAACAGCATAAGCATATCAAGGGGAATTGAATGTTTATTTTTTCATAATATTCAAAGTGAAATGACAAAAAATGGCGGCCACTCTCAACGATCATGAAATTAGAAAAATATTTCCAAAAGCGATTATTGATGATGATAAATCGCGCCTAAGACCCGACTTCTATCTCCTGCGGAGAAGGATGGAAAGGTTTGATCTTGAACTTTCAGCTTATCTCTCAACAGATGATAATGGTAAAATTCAAAAATCATTTGAATTTATAACCAGTAATATTTGCGCGGGAGGTGCTTTTTTTAAAACAGACACACCATTGACGGTCGGAACTCGAGCAAAACTGGCCATTGTTCTCCCTCTGGGCAAATTCAAGAATGTGAGGCATAAAATAACACATATCCATGTATCAGGATCGGTGATTCGAACGGATCAACAGGGCATGGCGGTCTCTTTTGATCGAAAGTACAAGATCCTGCCCCAGTAAATTAGAAATATTTAAAAGCTAAAAATTTGGCTTGAGAACAGTACTTCCCCCCATCGCGATTTCTTTAATAGCTCTTCGGTATGCATTTTCTATTACCTTTTTCATTTAATAAGATGAGAGTGTTCATTCACCAATTCAGCGTAGAACCGCTCTCCTTTTTTATGGATAACGTTGAAGGCTGCATTTTCCTGCCGCAGATCTCGAAATCTGTCTATAGGGATTTTCAATATATCACATAATATGGTAAGATTCACGAAGTTGTGACTGCTTATCAATATTGTGGCATCGGGCGGATAGATTCCCGTAATACGTTCCAATGTCTTTTTTGCTCTATCCTGAACCTCTTTAAGGCTTTCACCGCCAGGAATCCTGACGGTGGATGGATTTTCATTCCAGGCTTTCCGAAAATCCGGATATTGTTCAGCCCAATCCTGGACTCTCATTCCATCGAATTCACCCAAGTCCATCTCAATCAAACCGTTGTCTTCAAATATTGGCGTTGAAGGATGGAAGACTTTTATCCGGCGTGCCGTCTCAACTGCCCGGATAAGAGGACTGGTATAAATAGCCGTCAGAGGTATATTTTTCAGGGCCGATGCCAAGGCGCCGACCTGTTTACTTCCTGCTTCATTCAGCGGCAAGTCGCTCCTGCCTTGGAAGCGTCGCACCCTGTTCCATTCGGTCTCACCGTGTCGAACAAGATAAATACGCATCGTTTTTATTCCATACTGGGAGTCTACGGATCCTTTTTGTACCATTTATGATTTGGAGGAAACGAAACATACTTTTTTTTCGTAAGGGCATTTGATGCGAAAGGATCGGAAAGTGGCGATTCCAATGAAGTCCGTCTTATAAAAGGCGTTTCAGCGAATCCGCCCCCGGCAGGAAATATCGAACGCGATGACAGCGACCCGGGTTGTTTCATAGCAACTGCTGCCTATGGCTCATTGATGGAGCCCCATGTAAAATTATTGGGTGACTTTCGTGACCGTTTCCTGCTTGATATTACAGTTGCGCACCAGGGGGCCGAACCACGGGCGCTAAATCCCGGGGCCTTTAACCTGAATGATATATTACATTAAAAAGTCCTTTTGGCTGCGGCAAAGACTTTTTAGCTATTTAAAGGTGCGAATCCCGGGTTAAAAAGTTCTTAACCATGGGAACGATTCTGTCTCCTGCGTCTTCAAGAACATAATGCCCCGCATCTTTAAATGTGCTTATCGCTGCACGGGGAAAACGGCGCCGCCAATGTGAAAGAAAATCCATATCAAAAACAAAATCATGTTCCCCCCATAAGATGAGCATGGGGACATGGTTCAATTGATGCAAATTGTCGTCCACATATTTTACGAGGCGATAGCTCGGATCTTTTTCATGGACAGGAATATCCTGGACAAATTTTAGTGTGGCGATTCGATTTCGCCAATTGTTGTAAGGTGCGACAAGACCGGATTTGACATCCGCGGAAAGCCCCTTGTAAGAGGCCATAAACAGTGCACCCACAGCGAAGGCGTTAAATCCCAGCACCGCCAATGTCCCAAAAGGCTTGATGTTTCGTATGAGACGAAGCCTTATGGGAAGGGGTTTTCCATACGGCAGGAGAAAAGCTGCTGTATTCATGACGACCAGCCGGCGAATCCTTTCCGGGTGTTTTACGGCATACGCCATGCCGATCATCCCGCCCCAGTCGTGAAGCACCAGCGTGATGTCCCGGGTTACACCTAATTCATCGAGGAGCGTTTCTAGGTCGTCCACCCGGCTTTTCAGCCGATAATCATACCGATCGACAGCGGGTTTATCCGACAGGCCGCAGCCCATGTGATCCGGAACAATGGTGCGAAACTCCGGATACAGGCCCTTGATCAGTTCCCGAAAATAAAATGACCATGTGGGATTTCCATGGAGCATAACCACCGGGTCTCCCGAACCCTGATCCAAAAAATGATAATTCAGCCCTTTAATTTTAACGAAATGAGACGTAAACGGATACAGGTGACGTATCGGTGCGATGTCTATATTATTCATCGAGTTTAAACAGCTTTCGGACAACATCGAGATAGGCGGATTTATCCTGGTATCTCCCGTTGCTTTTCAGCAAAAGCGTCGGATCGTGAAGGATCTTGTTGACCATGGCATCCGTCATCCGATTGATGGCCTTGAGGTCAGCGGCCGAGAGATGCCTGAGAGTTTGCTGCGTCCTTTTCAGCTCACCGTTTGCAATGGCCTCGATCTTTTTTCTTAATTCGACAATGGTCGGCATGACATCCAGATTGTCGTACCAGTGCCGGAAGCTGATCACCGCCTCGTCGATGATTCTTTCCCCTTTCATCGCTTCCTTGTTTCGGTCTTCGATATTTTCATCGATGATCCCCTTGAGGTCGTCGATATCATAAACATATGTATTGGTCAGCCGGTTGATCTCCGGATCGATATCCCGGGGAACGGCAATGTCGATGAAAAAAAGAGGGCGATTGCGGCGCCGGCGGATCATCCCTTTGACATGATCCCGGGTGACCACATAATCCTGAGAACCGGTTGAACTGATGATAATATCCACCTGTTCCAGAGCCTCTATGATTTCTTCGAACCGGATCACCTGCCCGTTAAATTTCTTTGCCAAATCCACGCCGCTTTCAAAAGTTCTATTGGCGACGAGAATATCTCCGGCCCTGTTTCGAGCCAGATTCTCCACCGCCAGTTCCGCCATTTCCCCCGCACCGATCAACAGCACCTTTTTTCCTTCGAATGTTCCGAAAATTTTTCGCCCCAGTTCTACGGCCGCATAACTGATGGATACGGCGCGATCTCCGATCCCGGTTTCCGTGCGAACCCGTTTGGCCACGAAAAAGGTCCGATGGAGCAATTTGTTCAAAAGAACGCCGGACGTTTTAGTTTGGGTGGCCATTTGATATGCTTCTTTGATCTGGCCCAAAATCTGAGGCTCCCCCACCACCATGGAATCGAGGCTGGCGGCAACCCTGAAAACATGCCGAACCGCATCATCTCCTTCATGAATGTAAAGCGATTTTTCAAATTCGGATACCGGAAGCTGTTTTAAATGGGAAAGAAAGGTTTTTACGGTTTCCACTGCATCTGTTTTATCTTCTGCGACCATGAGAACTTCCACACGGTTACAGGTGGAAAAGAGCATGACTTCGCGGATGGCCCCCATATCCTGAAATGCCTTCAAGGCCTCGGATGTCTCCTCCTTTGAGATAGCAAGACATTCCCTCAGCGCTATGGGCGCTGTCTTATGATTCACTCCCAGCAATACGATGTCCAACATAGTGGTCATTGATATTACGCTATTTAATACGATTGTTTATTATTTAAATTTAAACGGTCAAATCCGGTTATATTTGCGAGTGACTAAAGTTTAAAGTGAGCTAAAATGAGCTAAAGTTAAGGTGCTCCTCCAGCGCAGTATTTAACGATCTGTTCCTTGAGGCCGGAAAATAGTGCTAAAAATATCAGGATACATTAACTTTAGGCACTTTAGATCACTTTAGGCACTTCACACTTTTTTAGTTCAAAGTTTTTTTAAAATAAAATATTTCATCAAAAGCACAAAATGGGGCTCATGTCCCTTCAGCTACATCTGCGTAAACTGACCGTGATGCCCCTTTAACAGCAAGTTGACCCCCAGGAACGTGAACAAGACGACCGCAAATCCGATAATGGCCATAATCGCCGCCCGGCGTCCCCGCCATCCCACGGTCAGCCGCTGGTGAAGGAGCGCGGCATACAACAGCCAGGTGATGCCGGACCAGACTTCCTTGGGGTCCCAGCTCCAGAACCTGCCCCAAACGGATTTGGCATATATCAAGCCCGTGATCAGACCGAATGTCAGCATGGTAAAACCGGTAACGATGCATGCATATCCTGAGCTGTCCAGCAATTCCAAAGACGGCAAACGCTTGAAAAAGAATCCCCGGTGTTTGGATTTAATGGCATTCTCCTGGAGAAGGTACAAGAGCCCGGCGCCGCAGGCCAGGGCCAATGCCGCTTCCCCGATAAAAATCGCAATGACATGGACCACCAGCCACACATTGCTGAGAAGACTGCCGGTTTCTTCCGGCACATTCGGCACCCGCGCCGCAATCACCATCACAAAAGTAATAAGGGGCGCCGCAAAAACGCCCAGGATTTTGAGACCGTACTTGTATTGAAACAGCAAAAAAACACCGGCAACGGCCCATCCTGCCAAAGAGAGCGTTTCATGAAAGTTGGCCACAGGAAATTGCCCGGTCCGGAAGAATCCGTATCCGATCTTCACCGTATGGCATAAAAAACCGGCAGCCATAAGGTAAAATCCGGTTTTCTGAAGAT
>JAJDND010000021.1 GCA_022340885.1 Desulfobacterales bacterium
TCACCTTTGACGAAGCGGGAGTGGCCGGCAAAGAGTGAAAGAAAAGAGAAAATAGAAATTAGAAAAGAGGAAGATCAAGAAGGTCAGAAGATGAGAGGTCAGAGAACTCTTCCACTTGCTTCAGTTTTCTGACCTCCGGCCTTTCCTTCTTCTTTCCTAATTTCTATTTTCTCTTTCCTATTTTCTCTTTCCTATTTCCTAATAGCTCTGAATATTATTCTCTTCTTCGTCGATCAATCGTAAAAGATACTGACCGTATTCGTTTTGGGCCAAACCGGCCGCCAGATTTGCCAGTTCTTTTCTGTCGATGTAACCGAGGTTGTATGCAATTTCTTCAATGCAAGATACCTTGAGCCCCTGTCTGTCCTGAATGGCCTGAATATAGCTGGCCGCTTGCTGAAGGGCTTCCTGGGTCCCGGTGTCCAGCCAGGCGAAACCTCTTCCCAACAGTTCGACCTTAAGCTGCCCTTTTTTCAGATATTCAAGGTTAACATCCGTGATCTCCAGTTCTCCCCTGGCAGAGGGTTTCAGTTGTTCGGCGATGTCGACCACGCTGTTATCATAGATATAAAGCCCCGGAACAGCATAGTTCGACTTCGGCTCTTTAGGTTTCTCTTCAATACCGATGACATTGCCGGTTGAATCAAACTCAACAACGCCGTACCGCTTAGGATCTTTAACCAGATAACCGAATATCAGGCCGCCTTTTTCAAGACGGACCGACCGCTTTAAAATATTGGTCAGGCTGTGTCCGTAAAATATATTGTCCCCTAAAATCAGGCACACCGAATCTGTCCCGATAAACGACTTGCCGATAATAAAAGCCTGGGCCAGCCCCTCCGGCCGGGGCTGCTGGGCATAAGAAAAAGAAAGCCCCAACCATGCGCCGTCTCCGAGCAGCTTTTCAAACAAAGGCAAATCCTCTGGCGTTGAAATGATGAGGATTTCCCTGATTCCCGCAAGCATCAAAACAGACAAGGGGTAATATATCATGGGCTTGTCGTAGATCGGTAAAAGCTGTTTGCTGACCACGCGGGTGACGGGGTAGAGACGGGTGCCCGACCCGCCGGCTAAAATGATTCCTTTCATATTTTTTTCCCCTTATGCCATGACGATTTTCTCTCGATTCTCCTTTATTCCTTTGGTTGCATTCCGGGTATCGATCACCAGATTGGAATGCTCGACGATTTCATCCCAGTGATAGTCACTATGGTCGGTAACGATGATAACGGCATCCATTTCAGCGAGCAACTCCGGCGTAATGGGCATCGATTCCATTTGGAAGCTATATTTTCGGGTGGTATGCAGTTTTGGAATCCAGGGGTCATTGTAGTGGACAGCGGCGCCTTTTCCCAAAAGCATTTTCATGATGGCATATCCCGGAGATTCTCTATCATCGTCAACATCTTTTTTATACGCCACACCGAGAACCAGTATCCGGCTTCCGTTGAGGCTCTTTCGATGTTTATTAAGCGCTTCCATCGTTTTTTCAATGACATAATACGGCATGGATATGTTGATTTCTCCGGCGAGTTGGATAAAACGGGTTGAAAAATCATATTCTCGGGCTTTCCATGCCAGATAAAAAGGGTCGATGGGAATGCAGTGCCCGCCCAGGCCGGGTCCGGGATAAAAAGGCGTATAACCGAAAGGTTTGGTAGCGGCGGCCTCGATAACCTCAAAAAGATCGATGTCCATTTTATGTGCAAGAATCTTCAGCTCATTGACGAGTGCAATATTAACCGAACGAAACGTATTTTCCAAAAGCTTTGCCATTTCGGCGGTCTGTGTGGAAGAAACGGGTACCGCCCGGGTAATGGCGTTATACATGGCCGTTGCGACATCCAGACAGGAGCGGGTAATGCCGCCGACGACCTTGGGAATGTTTGTGGCGGTATACTTTTGGTTTCCCGGATCTTCTCTTTCCGGTGAAAAGGCCAGGAAGAAGTCTCTCCCCACCTTCATATCATTTGATTCAAGTCGCGGGAGAAGCATTTCCCGGGTGGTTCCGGGATAGGTTGTGCTTTCAAGTACGATAAGCTGCCCAATGCGCAAATTATCAGCGATGGTCTCCGTCGTGTTCAACAGGTAGCTCAAATCCGGCTCCAGTTTTTCCGTAAGGGGTGTCGGCACGCAGATCAGTATACAATCGGTCTCTTGGAGACGGCTAAAATCGATGGTCACATCAAGCTGTTTTGCATCAATCAGTTCTTTAACGGCACCGGCCGGGATGTGCTTGATATACGACTCCCCATGAAGCAGTTTATCGATCTTTCTTGAATCAAGATCAAAACCGGTAACGCGAAACCCTTTCCGGCCGAAATGGATGCCAAGAGGCAGTCCTACATAGCCAAGACCGATAATGCCGATTCGAGCCGTTCTCTTCTCGATCATCTCCAATAGTTTTGAACACGTTTCATTTTTATCGCTCATATGTATGTCCTTATTTTACTTGATGAATTCGACTTTTTAAGAATTTTCCAAGAATTGAATTCCGATCACCAACAGTGTCTCATCCCCGCTGTTTTCCAATCTCACTGTCTGCCCAGCGGCCGACGTAACCGACTGACCTTTACCAAGAGAAACGTTCCGACCATTTACGACTGACTTACCGACGCCCTTGCCGATAACAAGGTGTACCAGGGACCCATCCGTTGGGATATCACATGTCGAGCCGGGATATATGCCATATTTTATGACGCTGAAATCGGACTTCATTTCCAAAACAGTCAAGGTTCCCCAGGAATGATAAGATGTCTTATGCTTTTGGTATTCACTCCTCCCCTTTTCTTTCAGCTGACTGACGATATTTTTTACATCCCGGCTGGTATCCATATCGGAAACAAAAACAGAGTCCGGTGTTTCCACAACCACCATGTTCCGTATTCCGTTGGTCGCAATCAGCCGTTCATATCCCATGATAAAGCAGTTGCGCGTGTCTTCGGAAATAATGTCGCCGTCAATGACATTTCCCATGGCATCCTTTGGTATGAAATCATAGAGTGATTTCCAGGATCCAATATCGCTCCAGCCAAAATCGGAAGGCAAAACCGCCGCTTTATCCGTCTTTTCCATGACAGCATAATCTATGGAAATGTTCGGCAACTGCCGGTAGTCTTTTTTGGATATCAGCCCCTCTTTGAGCGACAGTTGTTTCATTTGATGAAAAAGTTCCGGATGAAGGATACTTAGCTCCTGATCCATAACCGATGCTTTAAAGGCAAACATGCCGCTGTTCCAAAAGAAATTTCCGGCGTCCATATATCGCTTGGCCGTATCCATGTCGGGTTTTTCGACAAACCGTTTTACGGAAAGCGCCCCAAAAGACATTTTTTTACCCCCTTCGATATATCCATAGCCTGTTTCCGGGTAGTGCGGGGTTATGCCAAACGTCACGATATAGTCCATCTCAGCCAGTTTTACGGCAGCGTTCAATCGTTCATGAAATACGCTTTCATCCCGTATGACATGATCCGCCGGAAAGACGCACAGCACGGCATCATGTTCATTCTCAAGAACGAGGCGCATTGCCAAAAGAATGGCCGGGGCGGTGTTTCGGCCGCAGGGTTCGGCGATAATCTTATTTTCGGGCGATATGCCGATTTCTTTGATATGTCGTTCAATTTCGTGAACATGCTCTTCGCCGCAAACAATGCGGACATTTGCCACATCCAGTGAGGGGGGCAGCCGTTTGATGGTATTTTGCACGAGCGAATTTTCACCGATGAACTTGACGAGCTGTTTGGGATAGAGCTCTCTCGACACCGGCCATAACCGTGTTCCCGATCCCCCGGCCAGCAGAATCGGATAAATTTTCAATCTGGTTTTCATATACTGCCACCCCCTGCGGCACCCTTGGCCGCTTCATTTTGGTGCCATAGCCAGGCCGTTTTGAGGATTGCTTCCAAATTTTCATGCCGGGGCTGCCAACCCAATGATTCTTTTATTTTTGCTGCGCTTGCAATCAGTCTTGCCGGGTCACCCGGCCTTCTCTCAGCTTCTATCACCGGTATGTTTTTTCCGGTCACTTTCTTCGCCAGATCAATCACCTCCCGCACCGAATAGCCCTGGTTGTTCCCCAAATTATAAACCGCACTTTCTTTATCTGACATCAGTGCTTCAAGTGCCAGCAAATGCGCATGGGTTAAGTCACTGACATGGATATAATCCCTGATGCACGTCCCGTCGGGGGTCGGATAATCAACTCCGTAAATCCGGATATTCTCCTTTTCACCAAGGGCAGTTTTCAACACCAGGGGGATGAGGTGGGTCTCGCGAGCATGCCGCTCTCCGATCATGCCGGATTCGTCCGCGCCGGATGCATTGAAATACCTCAGGCTGACATACTTTAAACCATAGGCCGCATCACAATCACAAAGTATCTTCTCAACAGCCAGTTTACTTGTGCCGTATGGGTTGGTGGGGTTGCAGGGATGTGTTTCCGTTATAGGAATCTGCACTGGTTCGCCATAAACCGCCGCCGTGGAAGAAAAAATAAATCGCTTCACACGATATTCGATCATTGCACTCAAGAGGGTCGCGGTCGCCGCCAGATTGTTGAGATAGTATTTCAGGGGATTTTCCACGGATTCGCCAACCAGCGAAAACGCTGCAAAGTGCATGACTGCTGATATATTGTGGGTGGTAAATAAGCGGTCGAGAACTTTCGGGTCGCCAAGATCGCCTTTCACAAATGTCCCCCCGGGCAAAAGGTCCCGATGCCCGGTGGAAAGATCATCCAAAGTGATCACATCGAATCCTGCTGAAAGAAGATCCTTGACCATATGTGACCCGATATATCCGGCACCGCCGACAACTAGGATCTTTTCATTTTTCATAATCCGCGCCTGGCTATTTGCCACTAAGGCACAAAGGGCCATCTAATATTTATTCTTAGTGGCTTGGTGCCTTGGTGGCGGAAGAAAATCGTTTGATTTTAAATTGGGTCCGAGTTCGTTTAAGATATAGTTAAATCACTATAAAACGTCCTGTCTAACAATAGTGGGTTTTGATCCAGGTTTGATATTCCCCGCTTTTAACCCGGTCGATCCATGAGCGGTTTTGTAAATACCAGTTGACGGTTTCACGGATACCGGTTTCAAGTGTCACCTCCGGATGCCACTTCAAATCCTGCTTCAACTTGCTGTAATCGATGGCATATCTTAAATCATGACCCGGCCTGTCTTTAACAAATTCAATCAAATCCCTTCGGCTCCGGCGATCGGACAGCGGGTTGGTTTCGTCAAGAATATCACAAATCATCTCAACGAGTTTTAAGTTTGCCATTTCTCCGTCACCGCCGATATTGTATGTCTCCCCGTTTTTCCCATGTTTCATAATCATCCAGACGGCAACGCAATGATCTTTGACGTAGAGCCAGTCCCTGACATTTTGGCCGTCTCCGTAGACCGGCAGGGATTTTCCTTCCATGCCGTTTAAGACTATCAAGGGAATCAGTTTTTCAGGGAACTGATAAGGTCCGTAATTATTCGAACAATTGGATATAGTCACGGGCAAACCATAGGTTTTGTGATATGCACGAACCAAATGATCCGAAGACGCCTTGGATGCCGAATACGGACTATTGGGCTGATAGGATGTTGTTTCCGTAAAATAGCCGTCCTTTCCCAAACTTCCGTAAACCTCATCGGTGCTGATGTGATGAAAACGAATCGTTTGACCGAGCCGTGATCTGGCAGCTTCCAGCAGATTAAAAGTACCCACGATATTGGTCTGTATAAAAGCATCCGGTTTCACGATCGATCGATCGACATGGGATTCCGCGGCAAAATGGCATATGCCGTCGATCCGATAGCTGTCAAATATTTCCCCTACTCGCGGTTCGTCGCAAATATCAGCCTGAATGAAAATATACCGCTTCGGATATTCCTTTTGAACATCCGCCAGATTTTCGGGATTTCCGGCGTAGGTGAGTTTGTCAAGATTGATGATACGACCCGTATAATCGGATTCTTTTAACAGATACCGTATAAAATTTGACCCGATAAATCCGCACCCACCGGTGATCAGCATGTTTTTCATCAACTTATATTCCCTTTATATTCCCTTTTCTGCTTCTTCTATCAAAACCTTTCTAAACCTAAAAACAAATTCGTCAACATCCGCTTTCCAGTGGGCCATGAGATTTATCCCTTTATCCTTTAAATTCCGGTTTTCAAGAATTGAATTCATCGGCCGGGCAGCCGGTGTCGGATATTCAAAGGTGGTACAGGGAATAATCGCATGTGGAACATCCATTTTATTGAGAAAATAAGCGGCCAATTCATACCAGGTGCAATATCCCTCCGCCGTTGCATGAAAAATTCCCCGATAATTTGTTTGTATAAGTTTTTCAATTTGAAGTGCCAGTCGGTACGACCAGGTCGGTGAACCGAACTGGTCGTTTACAACTTTTATTTTATTATCGGAATTTCTAAAGGATAATTTTAGCATAGTTTTGAGAAAATTATGACCGCTGATACCATACAGCCATGCTGTACGTATAATGACATGTTGATCGGTTGTCCGCACCACTGCCTCTTCACCCTCAAGTTTTGTTTTTCCATAATATGAAATGGAATCTGTCTCATCGGTTTCCATGTAGGGCTCCGGCACGGCTTTTCGGCCGTTAAAAACATAGTCGGTTGAAATATGAATCAGACAACCACCATATTTCCTTATGCATCGTGCAAGATTTTCAGCACCGGTAACATTCACCTTCCAGGCTAACTCTTTTTCGGCTTCACAGTCATCGACGCGTGTATATGCGGCACAATTTATTATGATGCTCGGACCAAATTGCTGTACCAAGTCTTCAACATCTTGGAATTTGGTAATATCCACCTCATCAATATCCACCCCGAGAACTTCATGGATTTTACTTAGAACGATAGCACAATCAGCGCCCAACTGTCCTTTGTTACCGGTTATGATAATTTTCATTGTCACTTTCCTTATGCAGTTTTTTTCTATAATCCTTACCAAAACTGCCGAAAAAAAAAAGAAAAAAATCCGCTCTTTCATTTGAGGGTCCATCGAATGAAATAACCTCAAAACAATTTGACACCTTTTTACAATTCAAGCTATAAAATGCAGCATGATTTAAGCTTGGTTTATAAACTGATAACCTTCCACTCAATAACTGAATTCGATTGATAATGAAGACTTCGTTGGATATGTTTGTCGATCAATACGTCAATTACCTGATTATCGAAAAAGGGTTGTCGAAAAAAACCATTGAATCCTATAGCAGCGATTTATCAAGGCACCTCGAATTTCTCAAACAAAAAGGGGTAAAGGACATTTCGGATGCTGATACCCCTTTGATATTAAAACACTTGATCGCCTTGAGGAAATCCGGTTTGACTTCGCGATCATGTGCCAGACATCTCATCACTTTGAGAGGGTTTTACAAGTTTCTTTCTCAGGAAAAAATTATCGATTATGATCCTGCAAAGCTCATCGACCTTCCCAAAAGCGGCCTTAAGCTTCCGGACGTCCTTTCCGTTTCAGAAGTCGATCTTCTTTTAAATACTCCGGATACCAACCAACCAATAGGGAAAAGAAATGCTGCCATGCTCGAACTTCTTTATGCCGCAGGATTGAGGGTGTCGGAACTGGTTAACCTCAAATTTTTGGATGTAAACCTTGAAGCCTGTTTTGTTCGGGTTCTGGGGAAAGGATCAAAAGAAAGAATTGTCCCTTTCGGTCTTTTCGCAAAAAAAAAAATGGACGATTACATCGAACATGCCAGGCCGGTGCTTCTCAAAAACGATATCAGTCAATTTCTGTTTGTGGCAAGAAAAGGCCAGCCCATGACCCGTCAGGGCTTCTGGAAGCTTTTAAAACAATATACGAAGCAGGCGGGCATTAAAAAAAAGATTACGCCTCATAGTTTGAGACACTCTTTTGCCAGCCATCTGTTGGAAGGCGGTGCCGATTTGAGAACCGTCCAGGTGATGCTGGGCCATGTTGATATTTCTTCCACCCAGATTTATACCCATGTTGCCAAGGATCATCTCAGACAGATCCATGAGAAATTCCATCCAAGAGGATAAATAAAAAATTAGGAAAGAGGAAAGAGGAAAGAGGAAATAGATAAACGCCATTAAATGCAGTTGTAATGAGAAGTTGCGGATCCAATACCTTATTTTTCAAAACATCTGCGTTTATCCGTGTTCATCCGCGGTGCCCTTTACTCTCTTTCCTCTTTTCTATTTTCTAATTTCTCTTTTCTATTTCCTAATTTTTTCCGGCTTTTCCAATTCTTGTGCAAATCTCTACGGCCATACAAAATATGATATCCGGCGATAAATGCTCGGTAATGGTTTTATCGAACAGGATTTTCGATTCAGCCGGAAAATCTTCATCTCCATCCCAAAATTGCACCAATACGGGAATACGCGGTGCGATTCTAAAGACATAGGCCGCATCGGCCATATTTAAAGGAGCACCTTGTAGTTTTTCACATATTTCCTTGAATTCTATAATATTATTTTCATATCGTTCTTCAATGATTTGAGTGGGAATTTTATGAGGTCCCCTGAAAAAAGTTGGACCGCCGGGAATATCCTTTTCAGATATCCATTGCTTGCTGATGGCGATATCTTTTGATCTCAGCAGGTAATAAACAATGAATAGCCCAAGGAGAAGACTTACCTTATGATTATCGTCGTGAAGACGTCTGATTTTAGACTCATGGGGATAGATGCCATAGGTATCGCCCCAAACGGACAATCGATAGCTTTTGGTTTTGGGCTCGTATTCGCATAGCGCATGCCGGCAAACCTCCTCCGGGTTTCTGTGGCTCAATTCGAGAAAATAGACAGGATCAATAGCCTGCTCCAAATTATTTTTTTTATCTCCCATACTCAATTCTCCTGACATGACCGAGACGCCGGGATTTTTCTATAATAATCGGCAATTATTTGCCGCGTGTAGAACATTTTGTCACCATAATGCTTTTCAGAACACTTGAACGGGTATCGAGAACGGTCATCATGGGGTTGATTATACGGGATATTTTAACAAACAGGGTTCCTTTTAAAACATGGCATTGGTTTTGCTATTTTATGACATAAAACGGAGGATCTGTCCAATGAAAGCAATGAACTCAGCCATGGTTTTAG
>JAJDND010000028.1 GCA_022340885.1 Desulfobacterales bacterium
GCCAATGGCAAGCCTGACTGGAACACCCTATTCGATGGGTTCGAGTCAACCGTCGACTTTCCTTCGTGTTCGAGCTACAAGGCTCTCGCCGCCCACTACCCCGATGCCAAAGTCATCCTAACCGTTCGTGATCCTGAGCGCTGGTTTGAGTCAACCCAGGATACCATCTTCGCGCCACATTGGATCGAATACCTTAGGAACGTTGAAATGGGCAAATTCATGATGCTGACCATCAACGATTACCTGCAGGATCGAATGCACGACAAAACGCACTTGATTCAGCGTTTTAGAGAACATATCGAGGAGGTACGGAATACTATTCCGGCAACACGGCTTTTGGTCTTCGAAGTGAAGGAAGGGTGGGGACCATTGTGCGAGTTCCTGGAGCGACCCGAACCTGATGGAGATTTTCCGTTTTTGAATGATGAAGAGGCTACCAAGGAAATTATTAATAAAATCATATCGGAGGGATTCGAGGCGGTATTCGGATACAAAGGTGTTTGAATAACGACAAAGTTGGAGCACATTTAACGGGGTATTTGAGAACGAGCCTTTTCCGGTTTTATATGAGCACTTCCTGGGGGACCCAATGCACCCCCTTCCCAAGAAAACCGACCGGCACGGTGGTGCCGGTTTTCAGATATGGAGACATAGCTTTGGCTTCGCGTCGTGAAAGATAGGTTTTAAGACTTTCTCCGCCATTATGGACCAGGGTCACCTCAACCATCCCGGTATCGTTCATCGGGTAAACACTGGAAATGCTCAGATTTCCCTGCCAGATATAATCCTGGGGTTTTCCAGCGGGAAAGATCTCTATACTCCAGCCCGGCAGGGTCAGGCAGACCCGCTCCGGCAGATCGTCTCTGCCGGCGAAAATCTTCTGCGAATCGACGTCCCCCATCACCGTCACCAGCCGGTTATCTTTCACCTTTGCCGTGATCAGGTTCTCGATGCCCACGAGTTCGGCGACACTGCGATCCGCAGGACGCCTGCACACCTCTTCCGGGGCGCCTTCCTGCAGGATACACCCGTCTTTCATTACTGCCAGGTGATCGGCAAGGAAAAAAGCTTCCGCGAGATTATGTGTGATGTGAATAATGGTTACGCCGAGTTGGGTGTGGATTCTTTTCAATTCCTTCTGAATGCGGCTGCGGGTAACACGGTCAAGGGCGCTCAATGGTTCATCAAGGAGCAGCACATAAGGTTCCAACACCAAGGCCCGGGCCAGGGCCACACGCTGGCGCTCTCCCCCGGAAAGCCGGCCGGGAGACCTTTTGAGCAAAGGCCTGATTTCAAGAAAGCCTGCCATCTCGTCAACGGCACCCTTGATTTTCCGTTCCGGAACACCTTTCAGACGCAGCCCAAAGGCAATATTCTGAAAGACCGTGAGATGCGGAAACAGGGCATAATCCTGGTATACGATGCCCAGATGCCTTTTTTCAGGCGCGAGGTGTGTAGCATCCCGGCCATTGATATGGATGCGTCCGCTTAGGGGTTTGTGCACTCCTGCGATGGTTTCGAGAAGGGCGGTTTTTCCCGTACCCGTGGGACCCAGAAGCGTCAGGTAGGCTCCAGCCCTGACATGAAGAGAAATATCACGGAGTCGAAAGTCGCCCAGCCTGACGCTGATACCTTCAAGTCTGAGCATCTATACCTCCTTTTTCTGTCTTGAAAGCCATCGCAATGCGGAGAAGATGAGAAGACAAAGGAGGATCAAAATCACTGCCACGGGTCTTGCATATTTAAGCCCGTAATTCTCCAAACGTTCCCAAATCAGAATCGGGGCGATCATCGGGTGGTAGGCCAGTACGATGACTGCTCCGAATTCGGCGATACCCCGAGCCCACATCATGATCGCACCCGAGAGAATTGACCGCCAGGAGAGCGCAAGGCTAACCTTGAAAAACGCCTGCCACGGTGAAGCTCCCAGCGTCCGGGCCACACGCTCCAGGCGCGGATCGACACTTAAAAATCCATCTCGGGCCGCGTTGACCAGAAATGGCAGCGATACGAACGCCATCGCAAGGCTGATGCCGAATTCCGTGCCCGTAAAACTGATGCCCACCAGGCTGAAGGTTTTGCCCAGAAAAAATTCACGTCCGTAGACCATCAACAGGGCAATACCGGCAGCGGTATGGGGAATCATCACCGGCAGGTCGACGATGCCCTGTACAATGCTCGTTCCCGGAAATCGCCAGCGGGCCAGGGCATAAGCCAGGGGAACGCCGAACAGAATACAGCTCAGGGTTGCCCACAAGGCGGCCCGCAGGGTCAACAGGATCGATTGGACAACCTCCGGATCGTTGATAGTGGACCGTAAAACCCCCGGATCCGCGCTGAAAACCATCCTGACCAGGGGGATTACAATGATCAGAACCAAAATCCCGCTGAGTCCGGATATAACGATTCTGAAATTCTTCATTTAACCAGTTGTTTTATGGCGGAAGGCAGCTGATTCGCGTCTCCCGTCAGTTTTATCGGATAAATAGCATGCTGCCCGTTTTTCTCCATGATGTCCCGTCCCCGGGGCCCTAAAACAAAAGCCAGAAATTTCACCGCCCACTCAGGGTCCGGCGCATTGCTGGGGATCGTAATGCCGTAAACCATTGGCGCCCCTATCTTTTCAATAAAGGTGCCGGGTTTTTTGCCCGAAATCTTGATCCGAGCCTGCTTGTAAAAATCTGCATAGGCGGGCGACCCCAAGCTGATTTGCGGCGGAAGAGCAACAAACGGCATATGATGCTGCTCACAAACAGACTTGTAGATAAACAAATAGTCGATCTGGCCTGCTTCCAAGAGAGGGATCAAGTCCGTCTCTTTCGGTCGTATGTTCTGCAAGGGGCAGTCGGCTGTCAGCTTTTTATAAAGCCCCGGCATTTTGTAAAATTTTTCGGCCAATTGCCAAACGAGCTGGCTTCTGTAACCGGCCGGATCGGCGTTGGGATCGGAATGGCCGTATTCCACCCCTTTTTTCAGGAGGATATCATACCAGTTCTTTCCGTTGATCTCCTTGGCATACTTTGAATTCGGCCGGTACATGATGGCCATTTCGTTGGTGGCAAAGTGGATATCCCAGGACGCATATTTTGGAATCAACAGGCTATCGATGACGGAATAATCGGCAGAGGCCATGATATCGCAGCGTCTTTTCAGATCCGTGATCATCCTGGCACAGATCCGGGATCCCGCCGCTTCCCTGAGTACCCGGACATTCGGGTACTTTTTGTTGAAGGCTTCAGCCATTTGTTTAAAAGGAATGGACAGAGAACCGGCATGAAAGATAATCACTCTTCCCTGGTTTTGAGCCGTTGATGGAAAAGCAATTAAGCCTATGCAAACAATACTCGCCAGAAGAATTAGGATCGTTCCTTTTAAGAATCTCATTTTTTTCATAATCTCTCCTTCATCTACTGCCAATACTTGTAAATAAGGCCATTGGTTTGAACATAATAGTTTTCCTTCCTCGGGCGCCAATGCAGCTATGCTTTGCCTAAGGTTGGACAATCTTAATGCTTGGTGCAGGGCAAGCTACGATCTGTTATGTGAATCCAACCATTCAGCGGAATCAAACCCATCGCACATACGGTTGTTTATAGTCGTTATTTGTTATTTAAATAAATTTAATACTATATTAATAAATTATATTGACAAAATCAAACTTATTTTGTATTAGAAACGTCCAGCTTTTTGGGCAAAATGAATGTTTGCCCCTTTTTTTTTATTGTTGTTATATCAAATTAGACATAACAGCAAATAAGAAATAATATAAACAGCATGACAAGAACAGCCATTTGGCTTGCTCTTAGAAGCTGCTGATCAAGTGGCGTAATCAACTTTCAAAAATTAAATTCATGGCATCTACAGTTTCCAGTCATTCGCCTCAAAGCCGCACATATAATGAATCGTTTTGTTTTCATGGCGATTTTCAATTTGAGCGCCATCCAATCCTTGTCTTAAATGATGCCCTCGACAATCTCCATGTACCCCATGAGGTCAACGAACAAACCATCGAAAACATTCTGCAGGATTTGGAAGCCTTCGCTGCAATCGACCGGCCGGTATACTGGTTGGCGATGTCAAGATTGCTTGAACTGTCATTGATTTGTGCCGGACATTATGCCGATAATTGTGAATTTTCTGAGGCGGGTGACTTGCTTGTAAATCCCAGAAAAGTCCTTATTTATCGAAAAGGGTATCCCTATTCTCTGGTCAAACAGCGCCACGGGCGCCTTACTGACCAATTGAATACAAGTCAAATATGTAGGGGACTCTGTCTCTTGAAGGTGAAGGATGAAATCCATGTTGAAGTCGTAAAACCTGCTGTTCTTCCCTATTTATTGGAACAAATCGAACAATCTTGTCAAATCGCATCATGGTATCTTCTCGATGTACAAGAACGTATGAAAAAAATTGCCGACACCATCGGCTTTTTATCCGCCTGGTCTTTATCGGGATTCGAAGATCTTCATCATCGCCTGCAACATATTTCTTCGGATACGCGTCGTTTCGTTTCGGACCACCAATGTAATTTCAACACATGTTATTTCGTTCGACTTGGCCGGGAAATTCCGAGAGTTATCGAAAACAATGAAAAATACAGCGAGTTTTTTACAAACTAAAGTAATGTGGATGTTGAACGAACTCATTAAGTAGAAGTGGTTTCAAAACCTTCAATCGGGCACAAGGTCTCCCGTCCAAAATCTGCGGGACAAGAACGCGGGACCTAAGCGGCCAGCCGGCCGCCACAAGCCGCCTGCTGAACCGGGGCAGCTTTCGGCAATCCGACTGGACGCGGTTGGTATGTATTGTTTGGACAATGGCTTACTTCATTGTACCGGTCTTAAAGTCCATTGGCTATGATGGGTTAACTCATGACCTCATTCAGTTTGTCTAAAACATTACCCCAGCCTTCTTCATGGCCGGAGCGTGATTCTTCATCGATAAACTTAACATGAGATAGCGAAATATTTGTTTTATTATCATCTATCCGAGTAAAATTTAAAGTCACCGTGCTGTTATCAACAACTGAGTATTGAGATGCCCAAGTAAAAACCAGTTTATCAGGGCGACTGATTTCCAAATACTTGCCTGTGTGAGGTATTTTTTCACCACGATAATGCATAATAATTGTAAAGTTGCCCCCTTCGCGTGCATCGGTTTCTACGTCAGACTCAGGCATATCCGGCATTCCCCTCATAAATTTTGACAACATTCTCGCGTTTAACCACGCATCGAATACTTTTTCGATGGGCGCATTGATAGTTTTGTGTATATTTATTGTGAGATCAGTCATTTTGAATACCTCCGTTCTTCATTATTTCATCAAGTTTTTCCAGGCGCAGTTCCCAGATCGATTTAAGTTCTCTGAACCAATTTTCCGCCAATCTAACCCGTTCTAATCTCGGTTCAATCCAATGGGTTCTGCCGATGGTCTTCCGAGTCACGAGCCCAGCTTTTTCCAACACTTTTATGTGCTTGGATATAGCGTTAAGTGACATATTATAATGGTCGGCGAGGTCGGTGACACGACTGGCGCCTTGCTGGCAGAGTTCTGTTAAGAGAGAGCGACGCGTTGTATCACTCACCGCTTTAAGTATTTCAGTAAGAATTTTATCATTTTTATATTCAACCATATAGTTGAATATAATTACGGGTCGCCTATTGTCAACCAAATGGTTGAATATTTTATTTATGTATAAAAGAATGTTTTTTTGATAAGAAATCAAATCATAGAAAACCAAGCGCGAAAGAAATGGTTGGAGTTTTCATGAAAGTGAAATCGATGCGATTATTCTGCATTTTGCAGGTAAAATGAAAAAACTCGAGGATTGCCATGCCTGGTCAGCCCGGATCAACGCAAAGCTGATCAAGCTCGAACGCGCCGTGTTCCTGGCCGGTTTCGAACGTGCTTTTCTGCTCTTCATGGACTCGTGCTGTTTCTGCAAGGAGTGCACGGGTACCCGAGAAACCTGTGACAATCCTCGAATGGCCCGTCCCTGCCCGGAAGCGATGGCTGTGGATGTCTATTCAACTGTCCGACAGGTTGGGTATGAGATCAGCGTCCGAACCGACTATGATCAGAAAATGGACCGCTATGCTTTTTTGATGGTGCATTAAAAGCCATCTCAAAAAAGTCTTTTTGTCCGACCAAATTTCAAATACGTTTCAAAACAGCGGGCGGTGTGAGACGTTCGGGCAAATCTTAAAAGCTCTTTGGGTGAACCCGCGGCCACGACGCGTCCGCCGGCATCTCCGCCCTCGGGTCCGAGATCGATGATGTAATCCGCCGTCTGGATGATCTGCATGTTGTGTTCGATAACGGCCACGGTGTTGCCTTCATCCACCAGTTTCTGCAAAACCTCGATGAGCCGCTGGACATCGGCCGTGTGCAAACCGGTGGTGGGCTCATCCAGGATGTAAAACGTGTGGCCGGCGGATGGCTTGACCAGCTGCTTGGCCAACTTAATGCGCTGGGCCTCGCCGCCTGACAGCGTCGGACTGGGCTGCCCCAGACCCAGGTACCCCAGTCCCACATCACAGACAAATTGAGCGGCGCGATGAATGGCCGGCACCGCCGCGAAAAATCTGGCGGCTTCCGCAAAAGTCATCTCCAGGATCTCTGAAATGTTTTTCCCCCGATACTGGACCGCCAGCGTTTCCCTGTTGAAACGCTTTCCCCGGCAGACCTCGCAGGGCACATAAACATCGGGCAAAAAGCTCATGGCGATCTTCGGGCGACCCTGGCCCTTGCAAGCGTCACAGCGGCCTTCGGCCACATTGAATGAAAAACGGCCGGGATTGTAGCCGCGGGTCCGCGCCGCCGGGGTCAGGGAAAACAATTTACGGATTTCCGACAAAAACCCGACATACGAAGCCGGCACCGAGCGCGGGGTGCGGCCGATGGGACTGTGATCGACCTCCAGAACCCGTTTCAGATTTTTCCATCCGAGGATATCCTTACACTCACCCGCCGAGTGGCGCTGCTTAACAAGCCGGTTGCGCAACCCCTTATACAGAGTTTCTTTGAGCAGACTGGATTTGCCGGAGCCCGAAACACCGGTGACCGCAATCAGACATCCCAGGGGAAAGTCGACCTGAACGTCTTTGAGGTTGTTCACCGAAGCCCCTTGAACCGTTATTTTGTGCGTTCCATTGTGGGTCCGCAGACGGGAGGTGATCGATCTGGGATGACCGTCCAGCAGGGCGCCGGTCACGGATAAAGACGCTTTTTTCAAATCCGCCAACTTGCCGCTGGCAACGACGTGTCCGCCGTCCTGTCCGGCCCCGGGCCCCAGATCGATGATCGTATCCGCAGCACGAATGGTTTCCTCATCGTGTTCTACCACCAGAATGGTGTTGCCCCGGTCGCGCAGCGTCCCGAGGGCCTCGATCAGAATATGATTGTCTCTGGCATGCAGGCCAATGGTGGGCTCATCCAGGATGTAGCAAACACCGGTCAGATTGGATCCGAGCTGAGCGGCAAGGCGTATGCGCTGGGCTTCTCCGCCGGAAAGGGTATCGCCGCTGCGGGCCAGGGAAAGATAGCTCAGGCCCAGCTGGTTCATCATAGACAGCCGAATCAGCAATTCCGCAATGACGGGTTCGGCAACCGGTTTTTCGTGCGGGGCGAAGCTTATCTTCTTGATGACGTCATAAACATCCCGGGCCGGTTTTTGCACCAGATCCCAGATCGAATAGTTGCCGACTTTCACCGCCAGGGCCGACGGCTTCAACCGGCTCCCGCCGCATTGGGAGCAAATGCCGGGATGGGAATCATCTTCATCTTCGGGATCCCCCACAACACCGAGACCGCTGCATCGCGGGCAAGCGCCCTGTTTGCTGTTGAACGAGAACAAGCGGGGATCGAGCTTTTCAAGACCGATACCGCAGGCGGGGCAGATGCCGTGCAAACTGAAAATCTCCTCGGTTCGGCCACGGTCGAGAATTGAAAAACTACCGCCGCCTTCCGCCAGGGCCGT
This sequence comes from Desulfobacterales bacterium, assembly GCA_022340885.1. Taxonomy (GTDB): domain Bacteria; phylum Desulfobacterota; class Desulfobacteria; order Desulfobacterales; family UBA11574; genus UBA11574. The sequence continues at coordinate 7,980 of JAJDND010000028.1, forward strand.
GTCCACCAGCGCATCGAGATCGGGCGCCGGGAGCGTGCCGACAGCCACATCGATATTGTGCTCATGATAGCGACTGAGGGCCATGCCTGTTTTCAAGGGGGTAATTTTGCCGTCGATCCGGGCTTTTCGGTATCCTTTTTTCAGTGCCCGTGCAAGCACTTCTTTATGAAAGCCTTTGCGCCCGAACACCTTGGGGGAAAGCACCGTTGCCGGCCTTTTATCATAGCGCCGGCGGATCTGCTCAACGATGGATGCTCGGGTTTGCGCCGTCAGTTTGCGGCCGCAGCCCGGGCAGTGTTGAACGCCGACCTTGCTATACAGCAACCGCAGATAGTGATAAATTTCGGTGAGCGTGGCCACGGTGGATCGACGACTGGCATGACTGATCCGCTGTTCGATGGCGACCGTCGGCGCCAGGCCGGTCACCAGGTCGACCTCCGGCCGTTCCAGAATTTTCATGTACTGGCGAACGTAAGGCGCCAGGCTTTCCAGATAGCGGCGCTGACCTTCGGCGAATAGAATATCAAACGCCAAGGTTGATTTTCCCGAACCGGATACGCCGGTCAGGACGACCATTTCGTTGTGAGGTATGCTCAGGTTGATGTTTTTTAAATTGTGCTCCCGGGCACCTTTCAGGGTAATGGCGTCGGAAAGCGCCGGTTTTGAGAATATCGCCGACGACTCGGCGACCCGCGTCGATGACGGTTTTCGATGCTTCAGCCGTCCGGATTGCTTTAAATATGCTTTCAGGAAGCGTCCGGTATGGGATTTTCCATTTTTGGAAACGTCTTCGGGAGAACCGGCGGCAACGACTTCACCGCCGGCATCACCTCCCTCGGGACCCAGGTCGATGACCCAGTCGGCGGTTTTGACGACATCCATATTGTGCTCGATCACGAGGACCGTGTTGCCGCTGTCCACCAGGCGCTGCAATGCGTCCAGCAGCTTGCCGATATCGTCAAAATGCAATCCCGTGGTGGGTTCATCAAAAATAAACAGTTTGTGCCCGGAATTTTGCGAACCGATTTTCACGTAGCGGGAAAGCTTGAGTCGCTGGGCTTCACCACCGGACAGGGTGTTGATCGGCTGGCCCATCCGGATGTATCCCAGCCCGACATCGGCAAGTGGCTGCAATGCCTCCACGACTTTTTGCCGGTCAGCGAACAAATCCAGGGCCTGATTCACCGTCATGGTCAGAATGTCATGAATGTTGTACTTTCGATAGTGGACGTCCAGCACCTCGGGTTTGAAGCGCCGGCCGTTGCAGTCGGGACAGGTAATAAATACGTCGGAAAGAAACTGCATTTCCACTTTTTCGAATCCATCGCCTTTACACGTCTCACAACGACCGCCGGCCACATTGAATGAAAAATGTCCGGGGCCGAAACCCCTTGCCCTGGCGTCGGCGGTATCGGCCAGCAGCCGTCGGATGGGGTCCAACGCTTTGGTATAGGTCAATGCATTGGCCCTGGGGGTGCGGCCGATGGCCCTCTGATCCACGAGGATGACCTCTTTGACGGGATCCAACCCTTTGACGGCGATGTGCTCACCGGGACGTCCTTGGGGGTCCCCCAGGGATCTTTTGGCAGCCTTATACAGGATATCTTCAGCCAGGGTCGATTTGCCCGACCCGGATACCCCGGTCAAGCAGCTGAACACCCCCAGGGGGATTTGAACATGGATGTTCTTGAGATTGTTTTCCGTTGCGCCGGTGATGGTTAGCCATTGGCCGTTGGGCGGTTTGCTGCGCCGGGGGGGCACAGGGATTCTGCGCTTTCCTTTTAAATACTCTCCGGTCAGAGACTCATTAACACCGGCAGTGGGGCCGAAATACATGATTCGGCCGCCCTGTTCACCGGCTCCGGGACCAAGATCCAGCAGAAAGTCGCTTCCGCGAATGATTTCCGGATCGTGTTCAACCACCACCACCGTGTTAGCCAGATTTTTAAGCCGTTTTAAAATGCGCATGAGGCGGTGGTTATCCCTGGGATGCAGACCGATACTGGGCTCATCCAGAACATAGAGGGTGTTGACCAGGGAAGATCCCAGTGCGGACGCCAGGGCAACCCGCTGGACCTCACCGCCCGAAAGCGTGCGCGACTGGCGGTCGAGGGTTAAATACCCGAGGCCGACATCCCTCAGATAATTCAGGCGATTGCGAACTTCATCCAAAACGAGCAGAGCGGCTTCGTCCAGCGGGGATCCCGGCAGAGAGTTGAAAAACGCGATGGCCCGCAGGACATTCATGGCATAGACACCGGCGATGGTCTGTCCGCCCAGCCGGTACAACAAGGTCTCCTCTTTAAAGCGGGTGCCGTTGCAATCCGGACAGATATCATAGCTGCGATAACGGGACAAAAACACCCGCACGGGCATTTTATAGGTTCTGGTCTCCAGCCAGCTGAAAAACCCCTGGATCCCATAGTATCGGGAAGTCCCATTAATGATGGCCTTTTGTTGCGCGGCCGTCAGCTCTTGAAAGGGAATGTTCGTCGGGATCTTTGCATGCCGGCAAAAATCCATCAGATCTTCAAACTCCATGCGCCCGTCTTCCGGATTACCAAAGGGTTTGACGGCGCCGTCTTTAAGAGAGCGTGTCCGATCCGGTATGACGAGGTCCATGTCGATACCGATGGTACGGCCAAAACCGCGGCAGGTGGCACAGGCGCCGATGGGGCTGTTAAACGAAAAAAGGTTCGGCAGCGGCGCCTGGTAGCGGATGTTGCAGTCGGCACACATCAGGCGGTTGCTGAAAGCATAATGTTCATCCGGTGCAATCCAGGCATCCATGCGACCCCCGCCAAAACGGAAAGCCATTTCAACAGAGTCCATGATGCGCTCTTTATCCTGAGGTCGGAGCAATAACCGATCGGCCACCACTGCTATTTCCGCCGGGTGGTCCGAGGGTTGCCAGTCCTGCAGTTGAACGATACGACTTTTTAAGTAGAGACGATCGAAGCCCATTTGGATCAATGACTTGCGGACTTGTTCAGGGGGGGTGCCGTCAACCGGGTATGGAAAGGTAATGACCAGTTGAGGGCCGCCGGGCCGGTTTTTCAACAGGTTCCAGACATGGGCTGGAGTTTCCGGCAGCACCGGCTTGCCGCAGGATCGGCAGTGGAGCTGCCCCAGGCGGGCGTAAAGAAGTTTTACATGGTCGGTAATTTCGGTCATGGTGCCGACGGTCGAGCGGGAAGTTCGCACCGGGTCCTTACGGTCGATGGCGATGGCCGGCGGAATGCCTTCGATTTTATCGACCTGGGGACGATCCATGCGATCCATGAATTGCCGGGCATATGGCGAGAAGGTTTCCACATAACGACGTTGGCCTTCGGCATAAAGCGTGTCAAAGGCCAGGGACGACTTACCGGAACCGCTGACACCGGTAATCACCGTGAGATGATTCAGTGGGATTTCCAGATCGAGATTTTTAAGGTTGTGCTGTCTGGCGCCTTTTATATGGATTGCTTGGGTTTTCATGGCAAGTTATATGTTATTATTTTATTATATGCACTATCATCAAAAGTTCAAATATGGTACAAAGTAAATGTGTTTATAATTTATATATCAATTTTTTTGTTTTAGCTCCCCCGTTTCGTAAGCGTCTATAATTCAAACTAATATTAGAGTATATTCCTTTAATTTGAGTGCATTCTAAATCGCCACAAAGCCGGGCTATATAACAATGGAACAAAGGGTTAAAAATCAAATTCCGGAAGATAAACTGGCCATGCTATCCCAAATTGAAAGCGAGGAGAAATATCGACAGCTTTTTAATACAGTAACAGATGCGATTATGCTCTTTGACGCAGAAACCCGAGACTTTATAGATGTCAATGATGCTGCATTGAGACTTTATGGTTATCGTCGGGAAGATTTCCTGAAGTTAAGACATCAGGACATAACAGCAGAGCCGGAAAAGTCCGATGCCTCCATTAGGCCAACGCTTGAGGGAAAGCTCGTTAGAATTCCTGTACGGTACCACAAGAAAAAGGACGGCACGATATTCCCCGTGGAGATATCTGCCAGTACCATCACATTGAAAAACCGGAAAGTACTGTGCGGAGTTGTCAGAGACATTACGGAACGGAAGCAGACCGAAAAAGCATTGCGGGAGAGCAGAGAGAAATATCGCATGATATTTGAGAATATCCAGGATGTTTATTATGAAGTCGGCATTGATGGCACTATTCTCGAAATGAGCCCTTCCGTTGAAGAGATTTCCAAATATTCGAGAGAAGAATTGATAGGAGCATCGGTATATGATTTGTATGCCTATCCGGGGAAAAGAGATGAATTTGTAAAAGCGCTTTTGAAAAATGGCAAGGTCACGGATTATGAATTAATTCTAAAAGATAAAAACGGATTACACAAATATTGCTCCGTATATGCAAAGTTGTCGAAAAACGAGGATGGTATTCCCGAAAAAATTATCGGATCGATGTTCGACATTACCCGGCGAAAACAGACAGAGAATGCCCTCCGTGAAAGTGAAGCCCAAAAAACGGCACTATTGGATGCCGCTATTTCCAGGATTCGTTATGTCGACAAGGACATGAAAATCATCTGGGCCAATAAAACAGCCGTTGATGCATCGGATATGGCCCAGGAAGATCTGGTCGGCAAAACCTGTTATAAGATTTTTGCCGGAAGGGATACGCCTTGTGAAAACTGTCCGACCTTAAGATCCAGAAAAACGGGCCGAATTGAAAGGTCCATTATGTGTCAGTCAAATGCAAAAGGGACAAAGGGCGAAAGTTATTGGGACACTCACTGCGTTCCTTTGAAAAATGCAGCAGGAACCCCTGAAAGCTTTATTCAGATTGCCCGAAATATCACGGAACGGATACTCACTGAAAATCAGATTCGTACCCTCACCCAGGAGCTGATGAAGGCCCAAGAAGGTGAACGCCAGATGATTTCCCGAGAGCTGCATGACCGCGTGGCGCAAGAGCTTGCATTGGTGAAAATAATTGGTGAAATGCTTTTGAGTCATCACCCTGATATGAAGCCCGAAATCGGGGAAAAAATTTCAGAAATGGTAAGACTGATCCAGGAATCTATCAAGGCGGTCCGAGACCTCTCATATGATTTACGTCCACCGTCTCTAGATGAAATGGGGCTGGTGGAGACGCTCTCCCAGTATTGTCATGATTTTTCTGAAAACAGTGGAATCCGCGTGGACTTTAGTCCCGCCGGAATGAAAAATTTAAAGCTGGATTTTGACACCGAGATCAACTTGTATCGCCTGGTTCAAGAAGGTCTCACCAACATCCAAAAACACGCATCTGCCAGCCATGTGACTATCCGGCTGGTTGCAGTTTCTCCAAATATCATCCTGCGTATAGAAGATAACGGCAAAGGTTTTGATGTGCAGAAACGATTGGCAAACCTGACAAAAGAGAAACGAATGGGAATTCGAAGCATGGATGAAAGGGTCAAATTGCTTCAAGGTAAAATGGCGCTCCAATCAAAACCGATGAAGGGAACAAAGATCTATATTAAGTTTCCTTATAAGTTTAAAAAAGGGCAATTTACGATATAATACTTTCTCCTTTCGTTGCCTTGCATTCATTGTCTATCCGATACGCTAAACATCTTTATAGGTAAGGATGGTTGGATAAGTCGTCTCGCCAGGGATAGCGGGACACGGCGACAATTACTTTTCTTTATACGCCTCGTTGCACCCTATTCATTGTGAGAAATTTTACAGATTATGAAATAAATTTCATAAAAATTGGCAAGGGCTTTGTAGGATGGTTAACCTGTCTTCATAACCTTTGCATGGGGCGATCGGAAAGGGTCGCCCTTTTAGTTTGCCGGTAAATGGCTTCAACACCCCCTCTCGGGCTCAATCTTCCATCTTCGCGATCGCTGTGCGATGGGAAAAGCTGTGTTGGGTGGATACGTCCAATCCTCGAAATATTCCCGATATGGATGCTTGTCCCGATTTTTTTCAATCGGGCGGTTGGCCGCCTCAGGCCGCCTTTTTATTGACATTCAGATCATAGACCCATTTCGCAATCATACCGGATTCTCAAAAAACAACACATCAAAAATCGTAGATACCCTTCTTGGAATCATTAAGAGCGCATTCGCACCCGGTTTGTTTTGCAAAAATCCAGAAAAGTTGTTACTTTTAAGTGTTCCGGGAAATTGCGAGATGAGATAAACGGGAATTAGACCGAAAGGCCAATTATGATGGATAATCAAATAACGCCAAAAAACCATAAATTTGAGGATGTTAAACGGTCCAATACTTATGCACAAGATCGTAAGAAAAAAAATCGGCATATCGAGTTTATTGCTGATTTTATAACAGGATTCGGTGCCCTGATCGTTGTAGGGTTAATACTTTTTATCGTCATCCCTGTGTTGCTTATTATTTTAAAGATCGGCGCTTTCCTTGTTATTCCTATTTCTCTGATAGGTGCTTTTATTATTCTAATTGCATTGTTAGGAAAGTTTATAAGAAAGTTTTTAATCAAAAAGTCATAACGTCACTGTTCAATCCCAAAATAAACAAAAACGGCCGGGAGATATTGAGCCTCTGCCTTTCTTTTACAACCTTTAACGCACTTTTAAGTCTTTCAGAGCATTTACCAGTATCTCTCTGTTTTCCCTTACCCAGTCTATTCCCATTTTCTTGGACAGACGGTCCAGTCTTTGTATGACTGTACTCAACATCAACGGGCTTAAGTTTTTCAGGTTTTCTGATCCAATAACTTCCAATACCTCTAAAGGGAGATCTGATATTTTTGCCGATGGCATAGAATGTCTTACCGGATTTCGTATCCGAGCTCGTTTCATCATTCCGAGACGAAGCGCTTCTTTATAATCCTTAGGATTTTTTATGACATCTGATCGATAAATATCATTATATTGGAATTTTCGATCACAACAAAACTCATTTTCTGCTCTGTTAGGATCTTTATATGAGAATTGGACGTTGTACTTTGCTTCAAGGGAGCATAAACATTCCTGAAGTTCGACAAAAAAGTGGTAAGCATCTTCTTTGTATTGTTCGTATGACCTTGGCGGTTCCCCTGTCCCCCTGCATTGCGGGCATATTTCGGGGGATTCATCCGCTTTGATTTCATATCCGCACTTACATCTCCAGATTGCCAATGCACCTATCTCCTATGGTCATCTAAATAAGCGTCAACAAAAACGAAAATGATAATAATTCATTTATTTTTCACATGTACCAGAAAAAACAAAAAAATCAATATCTTTTAAATGGTTATGTTCTATTGACAGCGTTGATTTTTGCTCATGCCTGAAAAGTCAAATTCAAGCAAATCCTTGTATGTTGCTTCTGCTTTATCCGGGGCGACCTGCCACCAAAGCAAGATATTATCCGAACGATAAAAATAATGCTTAAGCCCCATTCCTTCTGTCTCAAAATGGACATTACGCCCCATTCCACTATGGGTTAACGGAGAAAATACAGATGATCCAGCCGCCAGTTTCATTGCCATATTCATTAAATTGGCCTTGGCATTTTCATCATTTTCATAAACACTGACATAAAGAATATTGTTGAAAGCGTGGCTTCCATAGTAGGCAATGTAATTTTTACACTCATCAAGCGTTTTTCCATGCATTTTATTTATGACAGCCGCAGCCTCTTTACCCTGAATAACCCTGGCAAGACTCAAGTTTCCTAATTTCTGTGGAAGATATTTGAAATTACTGTCAGCTCTACAGCTAATGGAACTCAAAAGACCTGCCAAAATGAGTACGAATATATTTTTGAATCTTTTTTTAACCCGATTGCCCTCTTGATATTTCATCTGTACCTTCTTTAGTTTTGATGTAAGATTTCAACTGGAATAATCCCGAACAAATTTAATAACCAAAAGTATCAACGGCGCTGAATGATAGAACAGGTCGAAAATATCGATGGGCTTTTTAAGCGTTCCGCTTTTTAACATGATCAATTTTTCCACAAAATGAGGCATGGGATAAAAAGGTAGAAGTATCATTACGACCGAAAAGATAATGAGTATCGAATAGGGTATTTTGTCAAGAAATGACCACATAAGATCTCCTAAGAGTCAAAACAAGCAGAATTTGAAGGATTAAAAGTCGTTAAAATTTAACCTAACAGGTATCGAGAGACGTTTCAATTAAATTGGACAAAATACAGGCCATGAATATCCATTTCGTATTTCCCGCATCGTTTTTGACATCGTGTATCTTTAAGTATATTTAACCAGGGGCGTCAAGGATGTTGTCGAAATAGGACTGACGTGAGGGGTCGGTTTCTGATTGACGTTTCTACAAGTTATCATATTATTGGCTATCATTGGCATCGTCATAAAATTTAACTTCGCCATATACGAAATGTCAATACTCCGGACATGAACAAAAAAATCTACATTACCCTATTTATCGCCACAGTCATCACGATGGCCGGACTCGGGATAATCGACCCGATTCTGCCTTTGTACGCCAAGAGCCTGAAGGCGACCGGGATACAACTGGGAATTATCTTCGCCGGTTTCGCTTTGTCGAGAAGCATATTCGCTCCAATTGTCGGGCAGTATTCGGATCGGCACGGCAGAAAAAATCTTATGATAAACGGATTGGTTCTTTTCACCGTGGTTTCTGCCTGTTTTGTTTACGCCAATTCTCCGCTGGCTTTGACGCTTATCAGGCTTGTACAGGGATTCGCGGTGGTCTTGGTCACGCCGGTAGCCCAGGCTTATATCGGCGATTTGACGCCGGTCGGAAAGGAGGGAAAGTACATGAATCTATTCTTCATGTCCTTTTTCGCGGGGATGGCGATCGGTCCATACCTCGGCGGATATCTCACAGACCAATTCAATATGAAAGTCCCTTTCTATGCCATGGGAGGCATGTCTTTTATGGTAATGGTACTGGTACTTTTCCTCGTACCGGAAAGTTCCGCCGTCAAGAGCCAAGACACGAAGCAGGTTCCCTTCTTTAAGTCACTTCTACCGGTCTTCCAAGACAAACCGATGATCGGCATCATGATCTACATGGCTACAAGGGGATTCTACAGATGGGGGTTCAATACTTTCTTCCCGCTTCTTGCCATAAAGGCAGAAAAGATGAGCCCCGCCAATATCGGTCTGGTTCTTTCCGTCTACATGCTCTTTGGGTCCATAATGCAGTATCCGTTTGGATTGATAGCCGATAAATTTCCCTCGCAGAAGGTTAATCTCATTCTGACGGGTGGCTCCTGCAGTGCCTTGTCCATGTGTGCCGTCGCCTACTCCCACAGCATGTCGATGTTCGTGATACTGGCAATAAGCATGGGTGCCTTCAGTTCTGTTTCGCGTGCTTCTGCTCTGGCGATCAGGACTGAAAGGGGGAGAATTTACGGAATGGGATCTGTTACAGGCGCTTTCACGACTTCTCTGAGCGTCGGGCAGGTGTTGGGGCCGATACTGTTTGGGGTCATCGCCGATATCTCCAGCATCCCGATGGCCTTCCTTGTGGGAGGTCTGGTGGGCCTGACAGGCACAATTGCCTCGTGTTTTTTCTTCAAATCCGGGACAGATCGATTTTCGTGACACAACCGTCTACTGCTCGAATCGTCGCAAACGTTCTTTCATGGAAGGAATTTTGAAAGAGGGTTCGCATCTGTGGCGATGAACGACATGGCCGATTTCGTGCGCCAGCACCCCCTGAACACGCACGATGCTTAGAAGTGGTTTATTTTCGGCATATTTTTTCAGCCATTTTAATTGCTTCCTGTTCCATGGGGGCTTCCGGATAGCCAATATTTATGAGCTGTAATAAATACTTCCGAAAAAACGGCAAAAAGCCGCCAAGCTTTTCATACTGTGAGGTATGGACCAATTCATGTACCATCAAGTATCTGTCATCCGAAAAATCGGAATGAATAAAAATACCGTATCTTACGGTGAGGCCGACGGTACTGGGCGTAATCAGTTGAGTTTCTTCTGCTGCGGCTTTCAGAACCGGATGTTTGGGTAAAGGAATTTGCGGGACCTCAAATATTCTTACCTTTTCGGGATGTATTACCCCCACGCGCCTGGCATCATCCATTTGTGAATCTGACAGCGGAACACCATTTTTTAAAACGACCTGTTCTTTTGCCTCGGCCCATTCGGCAGCAAGGGGCAATACGAATATAAATTGATCCGAAGTTAGTTTTATCATAGTCTGATTATTGTATCCTTAAGCGTATTGAAATAAACATATCAAAAAATGCCGTCGAAATCCAGTCAGTGAAAACCTTTGTGAAATTGAGCGTCGAAATCACAATCGAAACGAAGCTGTCATACACACACATGCTGGATTTAATATTTGAAAACAAATTAAGCCTTTTTCTTGACATTCCCAGTAATAATTGAGATAAATTTTTTATAATTCCAACCTATTATTCAATAAGGAACCTTTTATTCATGACACTTACCAAAATTCAGATCATAGAGGCAATCCAAAATCAGACCGGTTTCTCTAAAAACAAATCATCAGATATTTTAGAGACCTTCCTTGAAATTATCAAAAATACACTGGCAACCGAAGAAGATGTTATGATCTCGGGATTCGGTAAATTCTGCGTAAAGGAAAAGAATGAACGTAAAGGCCGAAATCCTGCTACCGGTGAAGATTTGATGTTGGCGGCCAGAAAGGTGGTAACGTTTAAGTGTTCCGGTAAATTGAGAGATAAGATAAACGAGCACTAGCTTTATGGCCCATTGACGGCAGATCTGCAGATTCGGCCGGAGAATGTTACAACAGACAACACTTCATGCCCTAATAGATGACCGGTTGGCCTTATTTCAAGAATTTCTCAAAACAATCTTGTCGGTGCTCGCGCCAAAGGGACGCTTTGTGGCATACCAGGTGAGCAAGCGTTTCGCCCTACCTGTGCCGACCCATCCTCGGACCCGGGGAGGTGGAGCTTTTTAACATACCGCCGCTTCGAGTATATCGATGGGAGAAGAACGGGATTTAAGATTATGCTTGGAGGGGGTTTTGAAAACACTTCTAACGATAACCGACATTTTATAATGCAAAATGAACGAAAAAACCGACAAAAAACCGATCGTAAGCCGAATTGTCGATGGTTCCGTTTCCGTAGACACCATTGCGGAGCTTAATAATCTTCTCAAGGCATTTCCAAATGACCCGTGGTTACAGAGAATCTTCGCCGATCTTCTGAAACGGGACAAATCGTTTTATGCCGCTGCCGATGCATATGGTGCGGCCGCCGGACTTTTTATCAAAAAAGATATGTTGTTGCAGGCTATTGTATCCAAAATCCTCGAATGGAAAATTCTTAAGCCGTCTGTTCGCGAGGCACTGGCCTTTTATTCATCCCTTCATGAACGCAAATCCAAAAACACCGGGGTACGTGATTTTTTCATCAAAATGACCTATCCGGAAATGATGGCCATCATGGAAATACTGGAGCTCCGGCATTTTCCTGCAGGCAACACATTGAAAAGATTCGGTGAAGAAGAAAATGATCTTTATTTTGTTGTGTCCGGCACCTTGGAAGAAGCGATCTACCATCGCACACAAAAAGAGGGAAAACTCCAAAAGAAATCAACAAAAACTCTGGTTGAAAACGACTTTTTTGGTGAAATTTACCCGTTTAATGAAGAAAAGGAGTCTCAATCGAGTGTCGAAACCATCACTCGCGTTGAATTTGCAAAATGTTCCAAATCCGGGCTGATGGCGATTTGCCGCAAGTATCCTAATATTAAGCGTATTATTAATACGCTTTATCAGAGCCGCTCGACATCCGATCCACCACATGTTCCAGGAATCCTCCGGGAAACAGTCCGACACCGGCTTCCGACACAAGTCAATATCAAAATATATAGCGATACGCCGGACAAAGCGCCCTTAAACTTCAATGGATTTACAGAAAACATTTCATTAGGCGGCGCTTGTATTATTTTGGGTGGCAATTATAAAACCGGCTATTTTGATACCTTGGTCGGGAAAAAAGTTAAGATTCAAATTTATTTAGCCGTAGCATTTGTTTCTCTCTCGATTTTGGGAACGGTTGTTTGGAGTACGGGGGTTTCGCTCGAAGGGAGAAAAACCGTGGCTCTCGGTATCCAATTTTCAGGGATGACCGATGCCGATCGCCGGTTGCTGAACAGCTTCCATTATGGGTCCGAGATAGAACAAGACATGATCTGGAGCTTATGGGATTCGATGATGGAAAAGACGCACCACGCAATGGCCGATCGATAAAAAATCCGATTTGCATCATGTTACAATGATTTTAACCCCTTGATCTTACATTCTTTGTCAAACTGAATCCCGACACCATGCCGCGTTGACCGAACCATTTTCCCCGTACACCCCTTCAAGCTGTCTATATCTTCAAATTCTTTAAGGTTGTCGCTTGGTATGGTGAAATCCATAATAAACCGCGTTCCTTCCGGGAAAGATGTGAGTGTCGTAATAAATGTTCCGGTATAGGATATATCTCTGGTGATAAGATCCAGGACTTTTTTATCGTGTGATGACATGGATTCCAGTCTCACGGGGAGCGGAATATTAAACCGTGCAAATTGACGTCTTTCTTTCATTGATGACACCTTCTCATTTGGTCAGCGGCTTAAAGTCCGGTGCAGGTTTCCCGCTGGGGCCGAGGTATCGAATGAACCAATAAACTGCCCGAAGATCCTCATCGCTCATCGCATTCAGGATGGCATGCGGCATCGGCGGCCTGCTCTTTAATGTTTTTGCCATTTTTATCCATTCATTTTCTGTATAATTGTTGATTAAAAGCCGAAGGTTTGACCCGTAGGACGTTCCCAGGGGGCCGCGCCATCCGAAGGTATCGCCCGTCAGCCATTTTTTCTCTGGAACCTTTCCCTTTAATTTTAAATACCCGGCCGTATGGCAATCATTGCATCCTAACCTTTTAACCAAGCGGCGCCCTTCTTTTACCAACCCCATTTTAAAGTAAAAATCGGTCTTGTTTTTCATTGGTTTTGTGGTGTCAGACTGTGCCGAATCCCAAAAAAAGAACCCGAACACAGCAAAACTTGTAACGACGAGACAAAACAGTTTGAATTTCATCGGCATGGTTTCCTTATTAAATGATAGATTATGCCCCTTGGAAGCTCGTTTTTGCAAATCGAACTCACTATACATCAACCGGCAATTCATTTGCAAGAAGGCTGATAAAGATCGGGAATATTCCCAACCGCCTTGACATATCGGTCGAGAATATTATTTTTTTCTTTAAGGCGTTAATAAAAACCGATAGTAGCCTGACCTCCTCCAGCCCCTGGTGACGGCATCCAGGGGCTTTTTGATTGTATCGTCGGGGAATTTTATTTTGCCTTACCACCAGTAGAAAACAATTATTAGGACGACAACCAGCAGCCCGGCCGACTGGTAGCGGTAATTCCGGTACCAGGGCAGATGTTCCAGATGCACGGATTCGTGCCGCCAAAAATCTATGTTCCACGTCATAGCATCGACCTGGCTGCGAGACGGCTTGGCCGTGACCAGGCTGGTGCCGATGAATATCATTGCGCTGATCAGGGTCATCAGGCCGCAGGCATACAGGAACTGGATCTGATACACGGCGGCGATCTCGTTGATGACCCAACCCAAAAGACCCAAGGGGATACCTGCTGCAAGGGTCGCAGTGGCTGCGGCGGCGGTGCCGCCGCGCCAGAAGATCCCCAGGGTAAATAGAACCACCACCGGTGGCGTAATATAAGAGAGAATGGACTGCAGATATTGCCACAGGGAAGGAAATCGAGCGATCTGGGGGGCCCACATGGCTGACAGAAACATAAAGCCGATGGTGGCCGCCTTTCCAGTCCGGACCAGTGCGGCTTCAGACAGGCGCGGGTGAATATGCTTGACGAAATCCATGGTAAACAACGTTGCGGCTGAGTTGAAGATGGATTCCAGACTTGAAAGAATGGCCGCAGCCAGGGCGGCCAGCATGAGTCCGCGCAACCCGATGGGGAGCAGATCAAATGCCAGCAAAGGAAAGACCATATCCGGATTGTTCAGATCGGCATAGAGCGTCCGGGCCATCACACCCGGTAAAATCAGGATGAACAGATTGGGCAGTTTGAGCAGACCGGCCAGCAGGGAACCCCGCCGTCCGTGTTCCAGGGAGCGGGCACCCAAAGCCCTTTGAATGATGAACTGATTGGTGCACCAGAAGTAAATTCCCACGATCAGAACACCTGTTAAAATACCCGGCCAGGGCATCACCGCATCGGAAGCCGGACGGATGAGGCTCAATTGTTCAGGACTCACCGCCTGTTTGAAGGCCTGCCAGGAAGAAACGCGGTTGAAGGTCATGACGGAGACCACGGTGCCGCCGGCCAGAATCAGCAGCGCCTGAACCGTATCGTTGAGCACCACCGCATCAAGTCCGCCGAAGAAAATATAGATCCCCGCGATCAGGGCGGTAACGGCAACAGTTTGCCACAACAGGATATTCGGGAACAACACTTGCATCACCATGGCGCCGGCATAGAGGGCGGAGGCTGCATCGATAAAAATATTGGCAAAGAGCAAAAAACCCGAGAAAATAAGTTTGGCATGATGGCTGTAGCGTTTTTCCAGAAACTGGGGAGCGGTATATACCCTTGCTTCCAGATAAAACGGCAAAAAGAAGGTGATGAAAAAAATCAGGATGATCGAGGGCAGCCACTCATAATTGTAAACGGCGATGCCGTTCAAGTAACCGCTGCCGGGCAATCCCACAAACGTGCTTCCGCTCATGTTGGACACATAAAAAGAAAGACCAATGAAAACCCAATTGATGTTACGTCCGCCCAGGAAATAACCTTCTGTGTCGCCCAGGCGCCGCTTGTGGACAATGTACCATCCGAAAATGATGCGGCTCCCCAGAACATAAGCAATGAGAATAGCCACGTCGAGGGTGGTAACCGTTAGTTTGGGCATGGAGTTCCCTCAAATAGTCAGAAGAGAATTTTAGGCGTGAACCGTTAAAAATGGATCAGAGCCAGCAGGGGACCCGGACCGATGCCCAGCCCGATCAGCAATACCGTCATGACCGCAAGGACCAATCCGTCTGAAAAACCCATGGCCGGTTCCAGGAGGGATACCGATTGCTTGTCGCCGGACCGACTGAACAGGGCCACAACGATACGCAGGTAGTAAAACAGGCTGACGCCGCTGGTGACCAGAAGGGTAATGACCAGCCACCAGAGAGCGCTGTGCAAGCCTGCGGCCACAATGTAAAACTTGCCCATGAAGCCCACGGTCAGCGGGATTCCGGCCAAAGACAGCAGCATGGCGATAAAAACACCGCCAATCCATGGATGCCGGAAGATCAAGCCTTCAAAATCTTCCAGACGATCCGCATCTTTTTCCTTTTGAGAAAGAACGGAGATAACACCGAAAGCGCCCAGGGTTGTGATGGTATAGGCCGTTATATAGAATGCCACCGCCTGCACCGCGATTCGACCGCCGGCCATAAACGCAACCAGTAAATACCCCATATGGGCAATGGAAGAGTAAGCCAAAATTCGCTTGACCTGATTCTGAAACAGCGCCAGAAGGTTTCCGGCCACCATGGAAGCAAAGGCAATGACGCCGAACATCCAGAAAACAGATGGGTGGTTCAACAGGTTAACGGGCACGAACAGGCGCACCAGCAACGCCACCATGGCGGTTTTGGATACGGTCGCCACGAAGCCTGTCACCGGGGCCGGTGCACCCTGATAGACATCGGGCGTCCACATATGAAACGGCACAAGGGCCAGTTTGAATCCAATTCCCACCATCAGCATCCCCATGCCGGCCCATAGAATCAGCGGACCGCCGGGCATTGGCAGGTATGGAAGCCGCGCCGCCATAGAGACAAAATCGAGGCTGCCGGTATTCGCATAAATCAATGCCATGCCGAACAGCAAAAAAGCGGATGAAGCAGCGGCCAGAACCAGATATTTAAGACCGGCTTCCACGCTCTGCACCCTGTGACGGGAGTAAGCGATCAACGCATACAACGCGATGCTGAGAATTTCCAGACCAATGAAAAAAGATGCAAAATGCCGGCTCATGACAAGCACGATCGCCCCTGTGGCGGCCAGCATCAGCAACAGATAAAACTCTTCGAAATGCCCGCCCAGCCTTTTCAAATAGCCGTAGCCGATTAAAACCGTGGCCATGGTCGCCATCAGAATCAGTCCGACGTAGAAAAGGGCATAGGAATCGACCACCATCAATCCGGTTACCGGGCCCGTTGACCATCTGCCGGCCACCGGCAAAGATACGAATGCCGCCGCCAAACCGATCACGCTCAATACGACCGTGACCCCATGATGGCGCCGAACGGCAATCTGCAGCATGATGACTGCTGCCGTCAGCGTAATAACGATAAGCGGACCCAGAGCCAAAAAGTCAGTGCGGGTCATGGATTTCTCCTGAAGACATCCCTCGTCTGTTATTCATCTGTTTCTCAATCTCTTTGTCTGTTATCGGCAACAGCAACCTGGCGGTCACCGTATCTGAAACCGGTTCCGGGGACTGCGGTGCAATGGGCGCGATTTGCTGCAAATGATTCAAAGCAGGCCGGGTGGTTTTAAAAACCGGTTGGGGGTAAAGTCCCAGCCAGAGAAGAAGCAGCATCATGGACCCCAGGGTTGCGGTCTCTCTTTTAGACAAGTCGCGTATGTGCCGCTTTTCTTTGTCCGCGCCATGGAAGGCCTGCTGCATGATCCAAAGGGAGTACACTGTGGCTGAAACCAGGCCCAGAGCCGCCAGGATCGTCAGGGGCCGGCTGATGGGATAGGCACCGATCAGAATCAGAAATTCACCCACAAAATTGCCCATGCCGGGAAGCCCCAATGACGCCAGGGCAAATACCATGGCCATACCGCCCATGCGCGGCACGGCAGCCCATAACCCGCCCATCCGATTAATGTCACGGGTGTGCAGTCTTTCCTGCAAAATGCCCACCAGCACGAACAAAGCACCGGTGCTGAGACCATGGCAAATGATCTGGATGACGGCGCCCTGGAGCGCCAGATCGTTCCATGCAAACACCGCCAATAGGACAAAACCCATGTGGCTGACACTGGTATACGCCACCATCCGCTTCAAATCGGTTTGTGAGAATGCCAGCAAAGCGCCGTAGAGGATGGCAATAACGGCCAGGAGCATGGCCGCCGGGGCAAACGCTTTGGCAGCATCGGGAAACAGCGGTATCACGAAGCGCAGCATTCCATATGCGCCGGTCTTCAACAACAGGCCGGCCAGTATAACGCTGCCGGCGGTCGGCGCCTCGGTGTGGGCGTCGGGCAGCCAGCAGTGCACGGGAAATGCCGGCAGCTTCACTGCAAACGCAATTAGAAATCCCAGCATCAACCACATGGAGGTGTGCGAAGACATGACGGTGCCGATCAATGCCGGGTAATCGAACGTATAAGTACCGGTGCTGCGGCCATGGACAAAATAAAGTCCTATGATGGCAGCCAGCATGAGCAAACCACTGATCTGAGTGAACAGAAAAAATTTTATGGCCGCATAAGTGCGGTTTTCATGACCCCAAATCGCGATCATCAAAAACATGGGCACCATCATCAATTCCCAGAAAAAGTAGAAAAGAAAAAGATCAAGAGCGGTAAACACACCGATGATGCCGGCCAAAACCCACATCAGATTGAAATAAAAAAATCCGGTTCGTTCGGTAATCTCGGTCCAGGAGCAGGCCACTGACACAATGCCCAAAAAATTGGTCAGCAGAATCAACACCAGGCTAAGGCCGTCGGCGGCCAGGTGGAACCGGATGCCGAACCAGGGGATCCAGGGGACGTTCATGTCTATCAGCCACGGGCCGTTAAGACCGGGGATGATGGGGCCGGTGCCGGGCAAAACAAGCACCAGTGAAAGGATCAGATTGAGAATCAATCCGCCGAGGGCCACCCAGCGGGACGATCCGGACCAATAAATACCCGCAAGCCATGCCAGCAAGCCGCCGGCAACCGGAATACCGATAAGCCATACCAGTATCATAACAACACCGCCATTCCAACCACCACGGCCGCGCCAATGGCAAGGCCCGCGGCGTATGTGCGCATCCTTCCGTTTTGGGTCGTGCTCAACACGCGGTGCGCCAAACCGCCAAACCACGACATCAGGTCATAGAAACTGTCGATGATATCGTCTCGGTCAATGCGCGCCAGAAATACATAGGGACGCACCAGTAGTCGGTCATACAACGTATCGAACCCCCAACCGCCGAACCAATACCGATGCAACACTTTGCCTGTCGAAGAGCCGGCCAGCGCCGCCGTGAAATCCGGCACTCTCATGATGAACACGTAGATTATTGCCACCCCCAGCAGGGCCGTGCCGCCGGAAATCCACTCAAAGAGACTCTCGTAAGCCTCCCGAGATGCCGCCAGTACGGTCGCCGGCAGCGCGTTTTGGATATACCCTGAAAACAGATGCACACCGCCGCCCAAGGTGTTGGGAATCTCCAGGAACCCGGCACACAGGGACAGCGCGGCCAGTACGACCATGGCGATGTTCATACCCTGACCCGGCCGCTTTGCCACCGGTGTCCGCATTGGGCCGTAAAATGTCAAAAAGACCATTCTGAACGTATACAAAGATGTCAGAAAAGCGCCGGCCAGAGCAGCCGCCCAGAGTCCGACACCGCCTTGGACCGAAGCAAAGGCCTGCCATATAATGAGATCTTTGCTGTAAAATCCCGACGTCACCAGCGGCAGCGCCGCCAACGACGCCGAAGCGATCAAAAATGTCCAGAATGTCAGCGGCATCTCGCGCCGTAGCCCTCCCATTTTGAACATATCGTGCTCATCGCTCATGGCCTGGATGACAGCCCCGGCTCCCAAAAAGAGCAGCGCCTTGAAAAATGCATGGATCATAAAATGAAAAACAGCCGCCGCCCATGCCCCGACACCCAGCGCCAGAAACATGTAGCCGATCTGGCTGATGGTGGAATAGGCCAGCACGCGCTTGATGTCCTTTTGGGTCAAGGCGCTGAAACCGGCCAGCACCAGTGT